>CANOSP010000018.1 GCA_947569705.1 uncultured Erysipelotrichaceae bacterium | reverse complement strand
ATGGTATAATGATGACAAAGAAAACAGAACGGGAGGTTGAAGGTATGTGTAACTTATCTCAGGTTTTTATTGATGAAGGATTGGCTAGAGGAATGGCAAAAGGGCGTGATGAGGGAGTCATTGAAGGACAAAGTTTAATTGTTATCAAGATGATGAAAAAAATAAATAAAACAGTGGATCAAGTGATGGACCTGTTGGATATTGATGAGTCGCTTCGACCTTCAATCAGTAAATTTATTAAAGCGCAATGCGATCAAAACGAGATTTAATCGTCTCGTTTTTCTTTCGCAAAAGTGATAATCTGATGATAAAACAAAATAATCTGTTGTATCTTTAATTTACACAATTTGCACGATGAAAAAGAGTGCCTTTATCCTAAAAATATTTAATATCCGAATAAGCAACCTTAAAAGCAAACATTAAAACATTTTTTGTAAAATGTAATTCAGAATAAAAAGCTGCATGCATCAAGATTGCTCCCGATGTCGCAGCCTTTTAGATTAGCTCAGCGTAAAGCGAACGGTGAATCTTACCAGCATCTGCGGCAGCCGCAGCTGATTGCACGCAAATACTGCATTGCGGCACGATCCTCACAAGCGCGGCGTGCTAAAATGCGCTGATTGATTCTCGCAGCCTGAGCAAATGCGAAGGTACCGCATCCGCAACCGCATCCGAAATCAAAATCGCAGCAGTTGTCGTTGCATCCGCAGCGACGATTGTTGAAATCGCATCCTCCGTGATTGTCGTGATTGCATCCACATCCGTTAAAGCAGTTGTTGCACATAATATAATCCCCTTTCTGAACGGCATCTTTCAGCCTCACTATACTGTATGTGAACGTGCTTTTTGAATACAGGTAAAAAGCCCTAAACCATTAACTTTACCCATAAGTATTTTCAAATGCTTTTCTATAGGAAACAAACTGTCGTTAAAAACATGAAAAAAGCCTACTGTACGATACTGATGCTTAAATACCATGTGTATTCGATCAAATCAATCCGAAAATAAGAAAATCAAAAATGCGGAAATACACGTTTAGGTATGACTCGTTTCTGAAGGGGTAAAATAGCAGTGAGCCGCGTTCTTTCATCATCGATTCGATGAGATTTTGCTTTTGATTATCGTTCTGTCTGCTTTTTTTGAATGCGATAGGAAAAAATATGAAAAAAGCAATCTTACACTAAAAAAAGCCTGTCAATCATGTTATAATAAACATAGTTTGATTAGACACAATCAGCAAACTGTCTAAATACAGGAATGTGCGGAAATGTTACAATACAGCACATCAAAGGAGAAGATTTATGTTAAATGTTTTAAAGCATCCGCTGATCACTCATAAGCTGACTCAGATGCGCAAAAAAGAAACAGGAACCAAGGATTTTCGTCAGAATTTAGATGAAATTGCCGGCTTGATGGCTTATGAAATTACACGCGATTTACCGGTGAATGCGGTGACGATCACTACTCCGGTCAGAGAGTGTGAAACAAGTGAACTCGCTAAGGATATTATCCTTGTACCGATTTTGCGGGCGGGACTCGGTATGGTAAACGGTATCTGTAATTTGATTCCGACCGTAAAGGTAGCGCATGTCGGTTTATATCGTGATGAGGAAACCTTAAAGCCACACGTATATTTTGAAAAATATCCGAAAGGAATTGAAGATGCGATAGTGATGATTGTAGATCCGATGCTGGCGACCGGCGGCAGTGCCGTAGCGGCAATCGATATGGTGAAGCAGCAGGGCGCAAAAAATATTCGTCTTGTTTGCCTTGTCGGCGTGCCTGAGGGAGTTGCGGCAGTGGAAAACGCACATCCCGATGTGGATATTTACTTAGCGGCATTGGATGAAAAACTGAATGAAAAAGGTTATATTGTACCGGGTCTCGGTGATGCGGGAGATCGCATCTTCGGAACCAAATAACATGAAAGACGGTTCACGAGTAATGCGTTTATCGGCAACCATGGCGCTTGCCTGCGTGCTTGCCGTATTCGCGGGAAATGCGATCGATGAATGGTTGCATACATCACCGTTGTTTCTGCTCGGCTTTTTGACCTATGCGATTGCATCATCCTTATATATGATGATCAAAAGTTTGGGGAATGAACTATGAACGAACTTCAAAAGATGAATCGTGAAATCCGTATTTATACACTGGTAACAGCAGTAGTGCTGAGCGCAGCGGGAGCGTTGATTATGCCGGCTTACGGTAAGGAAATTGCCGTCGGTATTATGATCGGCGCACTCACCGGATTGATCGGTTTTCAGATGATTATTCAATCAGCGAGCAGTCTTGAGGCTGATACGCAAAATCCAAAGGGAAAAGCCTATCGTGCCTATCTGCTTCGCTATCTCGTATATGCGGCAGTGTTCGCTTTCAGCATCAAAGAAGGCGCCCATATCGTCGCTTTATTAATCGGAATGCTTGCTCATAAGGCATGTATTCTGATTTATACATTTCGTCACAGAAAGGAGGATGATTAATGGAAAGCAGCTTTGACGGCTTCATCATTATGATCGGCGGATATCGACTGGAGCTTCAGCAGTCGGTGATTAATTGGCTTATCTTATGTATCATCTTTTGCGGCTTCTTTATATGGGCAGGCAAAAAATTTGAAAAAGCCGATGTACGTAAAGCGCCGAGCGGCATTCTTTTAATTGTCGAGATGGTTTGTGATTTATGTCAAAATATTCTAAAGGACAATTTAAAAGAAAAGACGCGTCATTATCTGCCGTTACTCGGTACACTGGTAATGATGATGGCTTGCAGCAACCTTTTAGGATTGTTAGGCCTGCAGCCGCCGACATCGAATCTGTCGGTAAATATCGCATTGGCATTAATGATGTTTTTCATGATTCAATATAACGGCATCAGAAAAGGCGGACTGCTTGCCCGTATGAAAGAGTTGGCAGAGCCGATGTGGATTATGACACCGTTGAATATCGTCGGAGAACTGGCACTTCCGGTGTCACTGTCGATGCGTTTGTTCGGAAATATCTTAGCCGGCTCCATTATTATGATGCTGGTATATACGCTGTTGAAAATGCTTATGCCGTTTACGGCGCTGATGTATATCGCAACACCGTTTCTGCATGCGTATTTTGATATATTTTCCGGATTGATTCAAACTTATATCTTCTTTACCCTGTCAAGCTTCTTCTTAAGCGAACAGGTTTGTGAGGAACAGGACTGAACTAATAAAAACGAAACATAACGTAATATACAAAAATAACCATTACAGGAGGATAAGAACATGGAATTTAATGAATTTTTTGTACAAGGTATGGCAGTATTGGCTGCCGGTATTGCAATGTTAGTAGGTGTGGGACCGGCAATCGGTCAGAGTTTGACTGCCAGTAAAGCAGTAGAAGGTATTTCACGTAATCCGGATGCGGCAGGCAAGGTGAGAAGTGTCATGGTATTAGGTATTGCATTGGCTGAAACAACCGGTATCTATTCATTGATTATTGCCCTTCTTTTGATTTTCTTAAAGGCATAACAAGCTGATAGAAAAGATAAAGGAAGGAGGCTTTTTCACAAATGAATTTAGATTTTGATATCTATGCGTATTTACGTTTAAGCCCGAGTGATGTCATCATTGTATGTATATCCACCTTTCTGCTTGTGATTGTCGCAAAACGCTTTTTTTGGGATAAGGTTTTGGCTTTTTTAGATGCTCGGCAGGCAGCGATTCAGGCTGATATTGACTCCGGCGCAAAACAGCGCTCTGAGGGAGAAGCATATAAGGCTGAGTATGAAAAGCAATTAGCGAATGCGTCCAAGGAAGCACACGAATTACTGGAAAGCGCAAAAACGAATGCGGCAGCGGAAAAACGCGAAATTATCAGTGCCGCAAAGTCGGAAGCAGACAATATAAAAACAAAGGCGCTTGCGGATATTGAACGAGAAAAAACAGCGGCACGCGAAGAAATGAAACAGGCGATTGTCGATGTGGCGTTTGAAGCAGCGAAGCAAATCGTAGATAAAGAAATAGATGAACAGGCACATAAGCGCTATGTGGATGATTTTATCGAACATGCAGGTGATGAAACATGGCAAGCCTAGCACTGAGTTACAGTGATGCGTTATATGAAATCGCTGTTGAGGAAGAAAAAGCGGCAGCTTATTTGAAACAGCTGCAACTTATTGAAGAACAGCTGATGCTTCATCAGGCTTTTTTTCAAATTTTAAAGCATCCGAAAATTGCGAAAGAACAAAAAAAGCAAAGTGTAGAAGAGGTATTCGGAAAAGATACCGATGTAACGGTTTTAAATTTTCTGAAGCTGTTAATTGATAAAGGAAGATTTCAGGAAATAGCGGAAATCACCAAAGAGTTTGCGAAACGATACCGCAAAGAACACAATATTGTCATTGCCTATGTGAAAAGTGCAAAAGAACTGTCGACAGACGAACAAAAGCGTTTGATTGATCTGTTGGAACAAAAGCTGTCAAAGCAGGTGGAGTTAAATCTATCCATAGAGGAAGAACTGCTTGCCGGCATGAGAATTAAGATCAATGATGTTGTGCTGGATTATACAGCTCTCGGACATCTTGCACATTTAAAGCATATGGCAAAAATAAGTGATCAATATACGGAAAGTGAGGGTGAAAGCAAGTGAGCTTAAATCCGGAAGAAATAAGTAAGCTGATCAAGCAACAGATCAAGCGATATGATGAAGAACTGGAAATTGATGAAACCGGTACGATTATTACTGTCGGAGACGGTATTTCATTAATCCACGGACTGCAGAATGCGATGGCGGGGGAGCTTTTGGAATTCCCCGGTGATATATACGGTATGGTGATGAACTTAGAAGAGGATCATGTAGGTGCCGTACTGATGGGTGATGAGCGCGGAATCAAAGAAGGCGATGAAGTAAAACGCACCGGACGTATTGTCGAGGTTCCGGTCGGAGACTGTATGTTGGGACGCGTGGTAAATGCATTAGGTCAGGCAATCGACGGCAAGGGAGCGATTCAAAGCGATGCTTATCGTCCGATTGAACGTGTTGCCCCGGGTGTTATGACTCGTAAAAGTGTACATCAGCCGCTTCAGACAGGTTTAAAAATCATTGATTCCATGATTCCGGTCGGCAGAGGACAGCGTGAGTTAATTATCGGTGATCGTCAAACCGGCAAAACGGCAATTGCGATCGATACGATTATCAACCAAAAGGATACCGGTATCAAATGCATCTATGTGGCGATCGGTCAAAAAGCGAGCACTGTCGCACAAATCGTCGAGAAACTGCGCGCACATGACGCGTTGGATTATACAACAATTGTGGCTTCCACTGCTTCTGAGCCGGCACCTTTACAATATATCGCACCGTATGCCGGATGCGCAATCGGTGAGGAATGGATGGAAAAGGGCGAAGATGTATTAATCGTCTATGATGATTTAAGTAAGCATGCGGTTGCTTATCGAACAATGTCATTATTATTAAAGCGTCCGCCGGGACGTGAAGCATATCCGGGTGATGTCTTTTACCTGCACTCCCGCTTATTGGAGCGTGCGGCGAAGCTGAATGATGAATTGGGCGGCGGCAGTTTAACCGCATTACCGATTATCGAAACACAGGCAGGTGATATTTCTGCTTATATTCCGACCAACGTTATATCAATTACCGACGGGCAAATCTTTTTACAGACGGAATTATTCAATGCCGGGGTACGTCCGGCAGTAGACAGCGGTTTATCCGTTTCACGTGTCGGAAGCGCGGCACAGATCAAAGCGATGAAGCAGGTATCCGGTTCATTGAAGCTGGAGCTGGCACAATTCAGAGAAATGCAGGCATTTGCGAAATTCGGCAGTGATCTTGATGCGACAACCAAAGAAACATTAAATCACGGAGAACGATTGACACAGCTGTTAATCCAGAATCAATATGATCCGATGAATGTCTGTGATCAGGTGATTTCGCTTTATGCGGCAAAGCATAAGTTCTTGAAAGACGTTGCGCCAGAAAATGTCCGCAGCTATGAAAAAGAAATGTTGAAATACATGAAGCGGGAACATGCGGATATTATTGATGAAATCAATCGTGCCAAAGCACTCGATGAAGCGTTGGAGACAAAGCTGAATCAGGCACTGACAGCATTTGCGCCGATCTATCAAAAGCTGATCGAAGGTTAAGCAGATGGCACAGGGAAAATTAGCAATTAAAGCCCGCATTCGCTCGATTGATTCAACAAAAAAAATTACTAAGGCGATGCAGCTGGTTGCGGCAGGAAAGCTTCAGAAACAAAAACAGTATATGGAAGAAAACCGAGAATATGCGTATTATTTGAAAGAGACCATATCTGATATTTTGGCTTCTGTGAAAGACAGTGAGCATCCGTATTTGGCTAAGCGAGAAGGAAAAGGGGTCATTATTGTCTTTACTTCCGATATGGGACTTTGCGGAGGCTATAATGCGAATGTACTGCGCAAGCTTGAAAAAGAAATCGGTAATGATCATGATATTATTATGATCGGTTCACGCGGAATGAATTGGATCAGTCATCGCGATTTTCAAGTCATTTCCACAGTCAGTGATTTAGATGATGATTGTTATAATGATCTGGCTGTAATCTCAGATGATCTGTTGAAAAAATATCGTAATCAAGAGATAGCGGAAATTCATATCCTTTACACGAGATTTATCAATTCCGTATCATTTGAGCCTGCCTATGTAACGCTTTTGCCGATTGAAGGAACAGTCGAAAAAGAAACAGATGAATATCGTGAGGTTGATTTTGAACCGTCCGGTGATCAGATTTTAGATACGATTGTTCCGATGTATCTTCGTTCTCTGTTATACTCTTATTACTTGGAGACAAAAACAAGTGAGCAGGCAAGCAGACGAATGGCAATGGAAAGCGCTACAGATAATGCAGAAGAAATCAGAGCAACACTGGAGTTACAATTCAATCAAGCAAGACAGGCGGCAATCACACAGGAAATCACCGAGATTGTCGGCGGTGTCAATGCGCTTGAATAAAGGAGGTAACACTTTGAGTAAACATATAGGAAAAATAGTACAGGTTATCGGTCCGGTTGTCGATGTCATGTTTGATAATCAAGAGCTTCCGGAACTGATGAATGCCGTAGAAATTCCATTGGAGAATGAAGCACCGTTGGTAGTTGAGGTGGCACAGCACATCGGAGATGATCGGGTTCGCTGTGTCGCAATGGGTTCGACTGACGGTTTAAAAAGAGGGATGGACGCAATCGATACCGAAGCACCGATCAGTGTCCCGGTAGGAAAAGATGTATTGGGACGCATGTTTAATGTTCTCGGCAGATCGATTGACGGCCTAAGAGAATTAAAAAATACTGCCAAGATGCCGATTCATCGCAGCGCTCCGACCTTTGATGAACAACAGACATCGGCAGAGATGTTGGAAACAGGAATTAAGGTAATTGACCTTTTATGCCCTTATGCAAAGGGCGGAAAAATCGGCTTATTCGGCGGTGCCGGAGTCGGTAAAACCGTATTGATACAGGAATTGATCCATAATATCGCAAAGGAACACGGCGGTATGTCGGTCGTTACCGGAGTCGGTGAGCGTACCCGTGAAGGCAATGATATGTATCATGAAATGAAGGACAGCGGCGTATTGGATAAGACCGTACTTGTTTACGGACAAATGAATGAATCACCGGGTGCGAGAATGCGTGTCGGTTTGACCGGCTTGACAATGGCGGAATATTTCCGTGATCATGATCATCAGGATGTATTATTGTTCATTGATAATATTTTCCGTTTCACGCAAGCAGGATCAGAGGTATCCGCGCTGTTGGGACGTATGCCTTCTGCGGTTGGCTATCAGCCGACACTGGCTACCGAAATGGGACAGCTGCAGGAGCGTATCACATCTACCAAAGACGGATCTATCACTTCGGTACAGGCGGTGTATGTGCCTGCCGATGACTTGACCGATCCGGCACCGGCGACTGCATTTACCCACTTGGACGCAAAAACGGTATTAGATCGAGACATAGCCGCATTAGGGATTTATCCGGCAGTGGATCCGTTGGAATCTTCTTCCCGAATTCTTGATCCGCTTGTTGTCGGAGAAGAGCATTACGAAGTAGCGCGTGAGGTTCAACAGATATTGCAGCGCTATAAAGAGCTTCAGGATATTATCGCAATTCTCGGTATGGATGAATTAAGCGAAGAAGATAAAGTGATCGTAAATCGCGCTCGTCGTGTGCGTAATTTCCTATCACAGCCGTTCCATGTCGCAGAAGTATTCTCAGGCATTAAAGGCAAGTACACATCAAGAGAAGATACGGTGCGAAGCTTTAAGGAGTTGTTAGCAGGTAAATACGATGATCTACCGGAACAAGCATTTATGTTTGTCGGTACGATTGAAGAAGCGGTTGAGAAAGCCAAAACACTGGAAGGATAGCTTATGATCCATATCAAGATCATAACCCCGCAGGGTCTATATAAAGAAAGTGATGTAGAGGCTGTTCATGTCCGCAGTGTCGAGGGCGAAATGACAATACTTCCGCATCATACTCCGTTAGTCGCAATGCTTGAAACCTGTAAACTGCAGCTGATGAACGACGGTGTTTATAAGAACTATGCATTAGCCGGCGGAATGCTGCATTTTCAAGATGATCAGGCAAAGATTTTGACCGATGCGATCGAAGGACAGGAAGAAATTGATATTGAACGCGCCCATCGTTCCAAGGAACGTGCCGAGCAGCGTTTAGCAAAAAAGGACTCAGGCACAAATATCAAACGTGCTCAGGTAGCTTTAGCTAAGGCAATCAATCGTATTAATGTTTACGGTAAATAATCAATGAATCAGCCGAGTATAACACTCAGCTGATTTTTTTGTTTATATAATTAGTTCGTAGTTCTCCCTACACAATACCCTGCCTTCGCTGTATTATTGTACCAAGAGCTACATTACCTCATGTCGGATAGTAAAATAAGGTATTTCTCGCTTTGTGTCCTGTTTTTTATCTGACGGTTTTGATAGGCTTATAATGAAAGGAGAAAAAGAATGAATCAAGAAAAAATCGGAAAGTTCTTAAGAGAACTTCGTAAGCAAAAAGGACTTACCCAAGAACAAATCGCAGAAAAATTTAATGTATCAAACAGAACAATATCTCGTTGGGAGAATGGTTACAATATGCCGGATTTAGATATTTTGATTGAAATATCAGATTATTATGAAGTTGACTTACGGGAAGTTCTGAACGGAGAAAGGAAAAGCGAGAATATGGATAAAGAAATACAAGATACTGTATTACAGGCGGTGAATTATACAAACACAGAAGCAGAACGATACAATAAACGGGTGCGGATATGCAATGGTACAGCGATGCTTTTAATATTAGCCTATACGCTTTTGAAAGATACGAGCCTTTATGATAATTCAAAAATAGCGGTTGGATTGGATATTGTGCAGGGATTTGCAGTGGGAATGCTAATGGTGGGGTTGCTGTATTCAAGTCACTATGGCAAGAAAATACGAGCGTTTAATAAACGAATGATTAAAAGACAAGGATAAACTATGCTTTGTTGAGTAATTACAGTGAATGAAAAAACGAAAATCCGACAGCGACAAAAGAAAAAGAGTGAAGTGCTTAGCTTCTTATCGATTTGCTTAAACACTTCGCTCTTTTTTTATGAATTAATTTATCCTTTTATGAATCTATGCTTCATCTAAAAGATGTTGAACCGCACTCCATTCAATGGTAGGAAGATTATTTTGTAAAGAATTTGATACCTGTTGTTTCTTGCGGCTGAACAGAATCATTTTATAAGCGAAAACACCTGCCGCCAATGCAAAGAACACACCGGCAAAGATCGCAGCCATCATCAGCTTGTTTTCTTCCATATACAAATAACCGCCGATTCCTACTATGATACCGACAATTACAAGGGCAAACGGCCAAGAATAAACATCCTTTTTCGCACCGCTGATCGCCCATGACTGCGGCTTATGGCAATACGGACAATCATCTTTAAATGCCAATGAATAAATTTGTTTTTCTGTCGCATTTGTATGCGCACGCTTTACTTCTCTCACAAGATTTTCATGCGTCATTTCGTCTAATTTCATCTGTTTTTTTTCATTCAAGTTTTTGAAATTGCTGTTAAGTTCAGCCGTTGCTTCAATGGTGGCAGCCAGTTTGCCGCTTTCCTTTAAGCAATGCTCGCAACAGAAAGAATACGGAATCTCAATCGATTCACTTTGTTTGTGTTTGTAATATGTACTCATTTTCTCAACCTCCGAAAGCTTATTAAAGCTTTTACACACACCTTTTTATTATAGTCTTATATTCTCTTTTCGTCAACAGGCGCAACAGAAATGAATCATACATTCATTTGATGATAAAATAAATATTTTTTAAACGCTGCAAACTTTGTGAAATGATAAATGATAACACAATATTTCATGGATCCTCGATTATTGAAATGTGTTTTCGATCGCAAATGCACGAAAAAAGCAGTGTATTGGTTGTCCATGTGAAACACTTGACTTCACTGCTTATTCTTAATTTAACTTGAAGTTACATTACGTTTGATATGGATGCATAAATAAGTTTGTTCATCAGGAGAAAGCTCGTAATTATAGTTCTGTCGAATCAGCTTGTCGATACGATTAATACATAAAGATAAGCGCGGATCCATTTTCAACATGGAACGTATATCATATGTCGTATCTTCCAACTGCACTTTCTCATTTCTGAAAATTCGTTCTGACAAATATTTCAGATGAATAGAGATTCGTGCATAAGCGAGGGTGTTTTCACCTAGCTGCTTATTCATCGTGTTTTGAATCACATCAATGACTTCTTTGGTAAAGGAAACTATTTTAACGGCATTGTTATCTTGATTCGCAACGGCAAAGTTCGCTAAATGTAAGGCAATATAACCGGCTTCATCAATTTCAAGTTTGCAGCCGGTGCGTTTTTTTATATACTCCAGTGCCATTAAGCCGATTTCATATTCTTCTTTGTAAAGAACCTTGGTTTCATTCAGAATAATATTCGGCAGATAAATACCCTCACTTTTACGCTTCATCGCATAGGAAATATGATCGCTGATCGCAATGAAGATTTCGCTGCTGAAATCTTTTTTTAATTCCTGAGTTGCTTTTTTTACGATCCAGTCGGTAATTTCAAAACATACATTGGAGATGTCAGCCAATAACTGCTCAAAGCGTTTCTTATGTTCATCTTGTAATACATACTGCTTTTCAATTCTGCGCTCATCAATACGATCACCGGGCTTCTTATGAAAACCAACGCCCGCACCTGTGACGATGACGTCCTGACGATCATCGGACAATGCAACAACACTGTTATTGTTAAAGACCTTTAAGATAATCATATTAACCCTCCTATCTCAATATATCGTTTAATGAATTCATAATCGCATCTACCTGCGGACCGATGATTATTTGGATGCTGTCTTTTCCGTTTTTGACAATGCCGCCGATTCCGGTTGCCAATATTTTACGTTCATTGATCAGGCTCATATCCTTTAATTCAATACGAAGGCGTGTGATACAATTATCAACCGTAATAATATTTGCGATACCGCCCAGTGCTTCGACATATAAAATAGCCAATTCATCATAATTCTTATCAGTAATTAAAATTGTTGGTTCTGCAGGTGTTTCAATGACAATGTCCTCATCCTGCTCTCGTCCCGGTGTCAAAAGATTATAACGCAGAATCATAAAGCGGAACAGTGTATAATAGAGAACGGCACAGACAATTCCCATCGGTAAAAGCATGAAGATATTCATTGAAAACGGTGCCTTAATACTTAATATATAATCAATCAGTCCGGCAGAAAAGCCGAATCCTGCCAGCCATTGAAGACCTGCCGCAAGAAATACAAACAGACCGGTAAGCAACGCATGAATCAAATACAGCCACGGCGCAACAAACATAAAGGAAAATTCAATCGGTTCGGTTACGCCGGTTAAAAACGAAGCAAAGGCTGCGGAAAGCATAATCGCTGCCACTTGTTTTTTCTTTTGCGGGCGTGCGCAATGAAGCATTGCCAAGGCAGCTGCCGGAAGACCAAACATCATGATCGGAAAGAAGCCTGCTTGATACATGCCGGTTTGACCCATAATTCCGCCGTCGATCGTTCCCCAGAATTTCCCTATATCATTGATTCCGGCAACATCAAACCAAAACACCGAATTGATCGCATGATGCAGTCCTGTCGGAATCAGCAGACGATTAAAAAATGCATAGATTCCGGCACCGACAGGGCCCATATCTGAAATCATTTTACCGAAACCGATAAATAAATCATATAGAAAAGGCCATATGAACAATAACACAATTGAAATCGCTAACATGGCAGCAGTACTGATTAACGGAACAAAACGCTTACCGCTGAAAAATGAGAATGCATCAGGTAATTTGGTTTGATAGTAACGATTATACAATGCGGAACATGACAGTCCGATCAATATACCCGTAAAAGCATTTGTGGAGTTTTGAAATGCTTCATGGACCTGTTCAACAGGAATGCTTGAAAATAAGGAAACAGTTTCAACCGATAAGATATGATCTAACAGTGCATAAGAAACTATGGCACTGATCGCGACAGAAACATCTTTATTTTTTGCCATACCGACGGAAATTCCGACAGCGAACAGCAGCGGCAGATGATTCATGATCGCCTCACCGGATTCGATTAAAAAGGCAGCGGTAATATTATTGACTCCCCACCCGATCGGATCAATCCAATAGCCGATTCCTTTTAAGATTGCCGCAATCGGTACAATTGATACCGGCAGCATCAGTGATTTACCCAGCCTTTGCATATATTTCATCATTTTTATTCACCTGCCTTTGGGATCAGTAAATCATTGTATTATTTATTATATTTATGTATTTTAATATAAGCGCTTTAAAAATTCTTTAGTATTTTATAATAGAAACAAAATAAATACAAGTGAAAATTATAAAAATAAGCATTTGTAAGGGATCATTATTTATTTTAAGGGCACTTTATGTATTCGATGCTATAAACGAGATATAAAAAATTTGATCAATTATACAAAGAATATGAGTATAAGAAGTATACTGCTTTTTTATGATAAAAAACTGTTATCCGTGTATTATCTATGATAAAATGATAAACAGAGATAAATAAGCAATATTTGGAGTGTGATTTGAATGGGATTATTCACAGGGCTTAGAAAACCGGTAAACTGCATTTCAGCAATCGCAGACGGTAAAATTATCCGTTTGGAGAATATCAGCGATCAAGCATTTGCCAATCAAATGGTCGGAGACGGAATTGCCTTGGAATTAAATACAAGGACGATCTATGCGCCGTGTGAAGGCACTGTCAGCATGATTGCGTCGACAGGTCATGCTTTTGCGATTACAACGACAAACGGGGCAGAAGTGCTTGTTCATATCGGATTAAAGCATAATTTGAGTGAACAACATTTTAATTATTATGTGAATGTCAATGATACGGTAGATAACACAATGCCGATTGTTTCATTGACTGAAGATGCGGAAGCATTGATTGAAAACGGTTTAATTGTGGTAATAGTAGTATTAAATTATCAGCAGCATCCGATTCAAACGAGAACGACCGCAATGAATGTCAACAGAGGGAAAAAGCTGTTTACTTGTCGATAAAGCAGATTAAAAGCGAGCCGTTCCTATGAAAGCGGATTAAGTCAGAATAAATGACTGTACGGATTTGTTTCAAGCAATATAATGAGAACAACATATAAAATATAGTAAGAATGATAAGCAGTCGATGAAAGGCCGCTGTTTTTCTTATATATAACTATATAAGCTGTCATTCACTCTTTTATTTCCCAAAATGAAAAAATGTTGATTTTGGGAAATAGAAAGACTAAGACAATACACTGATGCACTTAACAAGAAAATGAAAAAAAGGATTGCGTTTTTTTGTGATTCATTGTAAACTATATAGGCGCACGTTTTTGTGTGCTTTTGAGATTGCGTGGGAGAGTTCGCAATGACTCGTACCACTGCATAAGACAACAAAATATAGGAGGTGTGTCTTGTGAGTAAGAAAGTTGCAAAGGTTTGTAAACTTCAGTTCCCTGCAGGGGGCGCGAAACCGGGACCGGCACTTGCATCCGCAGGAATCAACATGCCGCAGTTCTGTTCCGCATTTAACGATGCGACAAGAGATCGCGGCGGCGATTTAGTGCCTGTCATCATTACTGCATACGAGGACAAAAGCTTTGACTTCGTATTAAAAACAACACCGGCAGCCATTATGATTAAAAAGGCAGCAGGTATCAGTAAGGCGTCCGGTAATCAGAAGGAAATTTCCGGAAAGATTACAGTGGATCAGCTGCGTGAGATCGCAGAATACAAAATGCCGGACTTAAATGCCAACGATGTAGAAGCCGCAATGCGTATCATTGCCGGTACTGCTCGTAACATGGGCGTTGAAGTAGAAGGCTTTGAATAAGAAAGGACGGAAAACGAAATGGCAAAAGTAGGAAAAAAATACGCTGAAGCTGCGAAAAAAGTAGACCGTACCAAGACTTATTCGGTTGAAGAAGCAATCAAGCTGGCAAAGGAAACAAATTGTGCGAAATTTGACGCATCTGTAGAAGTGAGCTTCCGCTTAAATGTCGATCCACGTCATGCGGATCAGCAAATCCGCGGCGCAATGGTATTGCCGCACGGAACCGGACGTACACAGCGCGTTTGTGTGATCGCTCAGGGACCGCAGGAAGAAGAGGCTAAAAATGCAGGTGCTGATCATGTCGGAGGAAAAGAGTTGTTAGATCAAATCGCTAAAGGCTGGTTTGAATTTGACGTTATCGTCGCAACTCCGAATATGATGGGTGAATTAGGTAAATTAGGTCGTGTCTTAGGACCGAAGGGCTTAATGCCGAATCCGAAAACCGGTACTGTTACAATGGATGTAGCGAAAGCGGTAGAGGATATTAAAAAAGGTAAAGTGGAATACCGTGTAGATAAAGAAGGTAATATCAACCTGATGATCGGAAAAGTAAGCTTTGAGGATCAGCAGTTGGTAGATAACTTCAATGCGATCTACAATACGATTGCGAAGGCTCGTCCGGCAGCCGTAAAAGGTGTTTACATGAAAAATGTTGTAGTTTCTACAACAATGGGTCCGGGAATCCGCGTTTCTAAAGACTGATTGTCTTGACAATTCGTAAGACTTCCCTTACAATAGTACAGTAAATGATATACCATAGACAGTAACGGTCATACGACTTAATCATGTTACCGAGGTAGAAAGTAAATATATCAGCTTTCGTCCGCGCTTAAGTCTATGAGTGCGGGCGTTTCTTATATTACGCTTCAGGTATATTATTACAAAAAACAGGAGGTGTAAAAATGAACGAGGCTATCATCAACAGCAAAAAAGCGGTTGTCAGCGAAATTGCTGAAAAGATGAAAAATGCACAATCAACCGTAGTAGTTGAATACCGCGGTTTAACTGTTGCCGAGGTTACAAAACTGCGTCGTGAACTGCGTGCCGAAAACGTAGATTTCAAGGTGTACAAAAACTCTTTGGCACAGCGTGCGGCAGTAGAAGCAGGTGCAGACGATTTAGCGAAAGACCTGATCGGTCCTAATGCGATCGCATTCGGCGATGACGCCGTAGCACCGGCACGTGTACTTGCAAAGTTTGCTAAAGAACACGAAGCATTGGTGTTGAAAAGCGGTATTGTAGAAGGCAAGGTTGTTGCTTTGGATACAATTCAGAAGCTGGCAACATTACCGAACCGTGAAGGCATGATCGCAAAATTCATGGGTTGTCTGCAGTCACCGGTACGCAAATTTGCTTGTGCCGTTAATGCAGTAAAAGAACAAAAAGAAAGCGCGGAAGCGTAATAAAGCTAACAGGAGGAAAATAAATCATGGCTAAATTAACAAAAGACGATATCTTAGCTTACTTAGAAGAAGCTACTATCTTAGAATTAAACGATGTAATTGAAGCAATCGAAGAAAAATTCGGTGTTTCTGCGGCTGCACCGGTTGCGGTTGCCGCTGCTGCTGATACTGCAGCTGCTTCAGGACCGAGCGAAGTAACTGTTACTTTGACTGATGTAGGCGGAACTAAAGTTGCCGTTATCAAGGCAGTACGTGAAATTACAGGCTTAGGCTTAGTTGATGCAAAGGGCTTAGTTGATAAGACTCCAAGCGTAATCAAAGAAAACATCAAACCGGAAGAAGCAGAAGAAATTAAAGCTAAATTGACAGAAGCAGGCGCTACTGTTGAAGTTAAATAATTTCAATCACAACAGAATAAAAACACGAAAACCCTGAAAAGGGTTTTTGTCTTTCCCAAAGGCGGTGGTAATATGAACAATCATTATTTTACCGATAATCGTCATTTACCGGAAAACCGGAAGGAATTTTCTTTCCGGTTTTGGTGTATTACCCTGAAACTAATCAGTGATAACGGGGTATTCTCCAAGCATAATGTCGATTACGGATCAAGAGTGCTGTTGGATGCACTGCATAAGCACGATCAAACGTTAGGTGATGCGCTGTTAGATGTCGGCTGCGGCTACGGTGTGATCGGACTCAGTCTGAAAAAGGCATATCCCGATAAACAGGTGACAATGCTGGATATCAATCCGCGTGCTGTGGAGCTTACGAAACTAAATGCGCAAAACAATCAATGTGAGGTTACGGTTCATGTGTCCGATGCTTATGAAAAGGTAATCGATCAAAGCTTCACTGACATCATCACCAATCCGCCGATTCGTGCCGGCAAAAAGGTAATCTATCCGATATTTGCGAATGCCTGTGAACACTTATTAAAACAAGGCAGTCTGTGGGTGGTTATTCGTAAAGCACAGGGGGCGGAGAGCGCTAAAAAATATATTGAATCAATATTCGGCAACTGCGAAGTGATTCAAAAGGATAAGGGGTATTATATATTAAGAGCGATCAAGGCTTAAAGCGATAATGAAGAAGCTTTTCTTGATAAATACAAGATAATTTGACAGTAAATGAGAATAATTTATGCCATAATGTTTTTTGAATTTTCAAGTGTTCAATCGAATTGCTTATTGTCACTATAAAATGATGAATCAATCGACTTTCAACCGATAAAAACAAGAAAAGTCTCGGTTTATTCATTGTTCTATAGAAAAAGTGGCAAAAAAAGGCAAAAAAAGATTGACAACTTGACTATCTATTGATATTATAATAAATTGCAAAATACTAAAAATTAAAATGGCATATCTTGCCCTAATTTTAGTGGTAGAAACATGTAGAAAGGATGGCATACATGGACAAAAAACAGCCTTATCGTATTGTCGCCTCCGGTAAAAAGGCAGAGCGTCGGGACTATTCAAAGGTAAGCGGACATCTGGAACTGCCGAACTTGGTAGAAATTCAGACAAACTCATTTGAATGGTTCAAAAATGAAGGAATCGCAGAGGTATTCAATGAAATATATCCGATTTCTAACTATGGTGGAAACATCAGACTGAAATTCATTGATTATGAATTCGGTGAACCGAAATATACGGCAGAGCAGTCGCAGTATCGGGAATGTAACTTTGCGGCTCCTTTGAAGGCTCGCATGGAATTAGAGATTACCGATAATCAGACCGGCGAGGTAATGAACAAATGGGAAGATGTATTCTTAGGAGACTTCCCGTTAATGACGGAAACAGGTACCTTTATTATCAACGGTGCGGAACGTGTTATCGTATCGCAGATCGTTCGTTCTCCGGGTGCTTATTTCTCAACCGGTTATGAAGAAAAAACCGGTAAGGAATCCTATGCGTGTGAATTGATTCCGAGCCGCGGAACATGGCTGGAATTTATGAGCGAATTGAAAAAAGCGACCACCGGTCGTCTTTTGAGCGTGAGCGTCGATCGCAAGCGTAAAATGCCGTCCTCAATTCTGTTTAAAGCATTGGGTATGTCATTGGATATGGATCGCAGTGATGATCCTCAGGATATTACTCAGATCAAAACATTCCTGCATGCATTAGGCAGAGATGTTGTCGAAGATATTCCGGTCGATGAAGAAAATCGCGACTTTATGAATTTATATTTGACTTTATATGATACGTTATTCGGTAAATATGAAGAAATCGAACATACTTTATTAAGCGATAAGGTAAAAACGACACAGGAAGCATTGCTTTCTATTTATGAGAATCAGCGTTCAGATGAAATTCCTACTTTAGAGGGTTCCGTCACGTTAATGAATGCGAAATTCTTTGATCCGCGCCGTTATGATTTAACCAAAGCGGGACGCTTTAAGTTGCGTAAAAAATTAAATGCGATCAACCGCATTGAAAAGAATTATTTGGCACAGGATATTTTGAATGCCGACGGTTCCGTATTTATGGAAAGTGGTACGAAGATCAACCGTGATGAGCGCAATGCGCTTCGTGAAGCATTGGCAAAAGGTGTACATATGCGTGCGTTTCCGTTCAATCCGTTGTTCTCCCATCCGGATCCGGTGGTCGTGGAAACCGCTTATGAAGCGGGATTGGTCGGACGTATTTTAGCCAATGATGTAGAATTGAAAAGCAAAACCTTATATGAAGGCACTGTGTTAACGGAAGCCGATGTGAAGCTGTTGATGCAGGAAAGCGAAAAAGTGAGCGTACACGGCGGTGTATTCGCACAAAAGGTTCTGTTGACAAAAGAAAATGTTCATGCCGTATTAAATTACGGTCAGCGCATGTATGTACTGGGACGCATCAGTGATGCACAGGGCAATGATCTGCACAATGACAGCGGTGAGTGCTATGTGGAAGGCTTTATTCCGCGCACGAAAAATAAACCGATGTCGGCGCGCGACAGTGAGGCGATCAAGCAGGCAGTAAACGGCGGAAACGAGCTTTATGCATGGTTGGTCGGTGCCGCTATTCAGGAAATTTATGTGCGTACCGATGATGATGCGGTTGTAAAAGTAATGGGTAATGACCCGTTTGCGAATAAACACACTATTACAATATCCGATATTTATGCACTTTATTCCTATAACTTAAATGTGATGGACGGTGTCGGAGATACGGATGATATTGATATGCTCGGAAATCGTCGCATCCGTTCGGTCGGTGAATTAATTCAGAATCAGTTCAGAATCGGTTTAAGCCGCATGGAGCGTGTCGTTAAGGAGCGTATGTCCATTGCGGATACCGCAACCTTAACACCGAAGAAATTAACCAATATCCGTCCGTTGACGGCTGCGATTAAGGAATTCTTCTCTTCTTCACAGCTTTCACAGTTTATGGATCAACAGAATCCTTTGGCGGAATTAACAAACAAACGTCGTATTTCTGCGTTAGGTCCGGGCGGTCTGACGCGTGATCGTGCCGGCTTTGAAGTGCGTGACGTTCATTCTTCTCACTATGGACGTATTTGTCCGATTGAAACACCGGAAGGTCCGAATATCGGTTTGATTTCCAATCTTACCTCTTACGGAAAAATCAACGAATACGGCTTTATTCAAACTCCGTATCGTTTGGTAAATGCCGACGGTACCGTACAGGAAGAAGCGATTTATTTATCCGCAGACGAAGAAGCGGATTACGTGATCGCTCAGGCGAATGAGGTCGTGGAAGGGCGCTTGATCAATGAACAGGTCGTAGCTCGTAAAGGCGGCGATACGATCATCGCTAAGCGTGAAGAAGTAGAACTTGCCGATGTCAGTCCGAAACAGATTGTATCGGTAGCGACAGCCTGCGTGCCGTTCTTGGAAAATGACGATGCGTCTCGTGCCTTGATGGGTGCCAACATGCAGCGTCAGGCAGTTCCGCTGTTAAATCCGCATTCTCCGTATGTCGGAACCGGAATTGAATATAAAATTGCGAAGGACAGCGGTGCCGGAATCGTAGCAAAGGCAGACGGTGTTGTGGAATATGTAGATTCTCAGCGTATTGTTGTAGCGGAAGCAGAGGGTACGCGTGAATACAATATCCGTAAATTTGAGCGTTCCAATGCCGGAACCTCAATCAATCAGCGCCCGATTGTTAAGAAAGGCGAACAGATTGAAAAAGGCGACATTCTTGCGGATGGTCCGTCAATGGAAAAAGGCGAGCTGGCGCTGGGACAAAACGTAACCATTGCCTATATGACATGGTACGGCTACAATTATGAAGATGCGATCATCATGTCAGAGCGTCTTGTGCGTGATGATGTATATACCTCAGTGCATATTGAGGAATACGATATTGACTGTCGTGAAACTAAATTAGGACCTGAAGAAATCACTCGTGATATTCCGAACGTATCCGAAAATGCGGTACGCAATTTGGACAGCCGCGGTATTATCATGGTCGGTGCCGAGGTACAGGAAGGCGATATCCTTGTCGGTAAAGTAACGCCGAAGGGACAAAGTGAAATCTCTCCTGAAGAAAAGCTGTTATTGGCAATCTTCGGTGAGAAATCTCGTGAGGTTCGCGATAATTCCTTAAAGGTTCCGCACGGCGGTGCCGGTATTGTTCATTCCATTCGTGTGTTTAAACGCAGTGAAGGACATGAGCTTCCGCCGGGAGTCAATGAAACGATCAAAGTATATATCGTTCAGAAACGTAAAATTTCCGAAGGCGATAAAATGGCAGGTCGTCACGGTAATAAGGGTGTCATCTCCAAAATATTACCGGTAGAGGATATGCCTTATATGCCGGATGGTACACCTGTTGATATTATGTTAAATCCGTTCGGTGTGCCGTCTCGTATGAACATCGGGCAGGTGCTGGAAATCCACTTGGGATATGCGGCAAAACAGTTGGGTGTGAAATTTGCGACTCCGGTATTTGACGGTATCAATAATGAAGAACTTCGTTCCATTATGGAAGAAGCGAACATGACGAAGGACGGTAAGCAAGTGCTGTATGACGGACGTACCGGTGAAGCATTTGATGAGCGTATTTCCGTCGGTGTCATGTATATGATCAAACTGGCGCACATGGTTGACGATAAGTTACATGCACGTGCAACAGGACCGTACTCTTTAGTAACGCAACAGCCGTTGGGCGGTAAAGCACAAAACGGCGGACAGCGTTTCGGTGAGATGGAGGTTTGGGCGCTGGAAGCATACGGTGCCGCTCATACGCTACAGGAAATTCTGACAGTAAAATCCGATGATATTATCGGACGTACCAAAACTTATGAAGCAATTATCAAAGGTAAGAATATCCCTGATCCGGGTATTCCGGAATCCTTCCGCGTCTTGAAGCATGAGCTGCAGGCGTTGGCAATCGATGTGAAGCTGCTTGATGAAGAAGGCAACGAAGTCGATTTGAAAAAAGGCGATGAGGATGATAATAAGACACAGAACAATGCGGTGAATCTGAATCAGATGCAGCCGGATGACGTAGATGAAGCTGATTTGATGAATTTGGAAATCGAAGCTGAGGAAGACGAAGATGATATCGATCCTAACACTGATATCGATTTGGAAAAGGACGAAAGTGATACACTTGCCTTTGTGGAAGAATTAGATGAAGAGTTAAGTGAAGACGATGAAGAAACCTTGATTGAAGACTTCGATGACTTAGATGATGAAGAAAAGGAGGCGTAATACATGAGTGTAAACAATTTTGCCTCAATTCAGGTAAGCTTAGCTTCTCCTGAACGTATCCATGAATGGAGTCATGGTGAAGTAAAGAAACCAGAAACGATCAATTACCGTTCGCAGAAGCCGGAACGTGACGGTTTGTTCTGCGAGCGCATCTTCGGTCCCAGCAAGGACTGGGAGTGCTATTGCGGTAAATACAAAAAGGTACGCTATAAAGGCGTAGTCTGTGATCGCTGCGGTGTTGAAATTACAAAATCCAGCGTTCGTCGTGAGCGCATGGGTCATATTGAATTGGCAGCTCCGGTTGCTCACATTTGGTATTTACGCGGAATCCCGAGCCGTATGGCGATGCTTTTGGATGTAACGCCGAAACAGCTTGAGGAAGTTGTGTACTTCGTATCTTGGATTGTGACCGATCCGAAGGATACAAAACTTGCTTATAAGCAAATTCTTTCCGAAAAAGAATATCGTGAAAACGTGGCTATGTACGGACCGGGTATGTTTGTGGCACAAACCGGCGCTGAAGCTGCGAAAACACTGTTGGAGGAAATCGATTTAGATGCGGAGTTTGCGAATATCCAAGAACAGTTGGTAAGTGCCAGCGGTGAAAAACGCAAAAAATTAATTAAGCGTTTAGATACGATTGAAGCCTTCCGTAATTCCGACAATAAACCGGAATGGATGGTATTGTCGGTCATTCCGGTAATTCCGCCGGATTTGCGTCCGATGTTACAGTTAGACGGCGGTCGATTTGCGACCAGTGACCTGAACGATTTATATCGTCGTGTCATCACTCGTAACAACCGTTTGAAGAAGCTGTTGGAGCTGGGAACCCCGGCAATCATCGTACAGAATGAAAAGCGTATGCTTCAAGAAGCGGTTGATGCGCTGATTGATAACGGACGTCGTTCCAAGCCGATCACCGGTGCCGGCGGTCGTGCTTTGAAATCACTGTCTCATTCCTTAAAGGGTAAACAAGGACGTTTCCGTCAAAACCTGTTAGGAAAGCGTGTCGATTTCTCCGGTCGTTCTGTTATTGCCGTCGGACCGGATTTAAAAATGTATCAGTGCGGTATTCCCCGGGAAATGGCAATTCAGCTGTTTAAACCGTTTGTAATTAATGAAATTGTGAATCGTGAGATTGCGTCAAATCCGAAAACAGCAGAAAAGCTGATCGATCGACAGGATTCTCGCGTGTGGGATATTGTGGAAGATGTCATTGACGGTTATCCGGTATTGATGAACCGTGCACCGACCCTTCATCGCCTCGGTATTCAGGCATTTAAACCGAAGTTGGTTGAGGGACGTGCGATTCGTCTGCATCCGTTGGTATGTACTGCGTTTAACGCGGACTTTGACGGTGACCAGATGGCAGTCCACGTACCGTTAGGTGAAGATGCACGTGCCGAAGCATTAATCATGATGTTAGGCTCTAACAATATCTTGGGTCCGAAGGACGGAAAACCGATCGTTACTCCGTCACAGGACATGGTTATGGGTAACTTCTATTTAACGATGGAAGAATCGGAAGCAGAATTCCGCAAAGAAGCGGATAAATATGAAGCGGTAGACTGTCCGCAGTCTGCGGCATTATGGAATACATATGCCGATCATGAAGGTACTGTATACGGCACGGTTGCCGAAGTACTGATGGCATGTGATACCAAACAGGTGCATTTGCATAACCGTATTGCGATTCGTGCCAATGCGCTGAATAAGAGCGGATTCAGTGAAGAACAGAAAAATAAGTATTTGTTGACAACTGTCGGCAAGGTAATCTTTAACAGTATGTTCCCTGAGGATTTCCCTTATTTAAATGAAGTTTCCAAGCAAAACTTTGAAGCTACTCCGGATCACTATTTCTTAGAGATGGGACAGGATGTAAAACAGGCAATTTCTGAATTGCCGATTGTTCCGGCTTTTAAGAAAAAAGATTTGGGAAAAATTATCGGTGAAGTATTCAAACGCTACAGCACCGAAAAAACATCTCAGATTCTTGATGAGGTCAAGGACATGGGATTCAAGTATTCTACCGTAGCCGGTATCACCGTATCCTTAGCGGATATTGAAGTGGCACCGAATAAATATGAAATGGTAGAGTACGGTAAACAAAAAGCCGAGCAGCTGAAAACACTGCGTGCCAAAGGTAAGCTGACCATGCAGGAATGGGAACGCCATTTGAATAAGCTGTGGGCTGATGTAAAGGATGAAATCGCTGACTCTCTGTTGGCTTCCTTGGATCGTAAAAACCCAATCAATATGATGGCTCGCTCCGGTGCCCGCGGTAATACCTCAAACTTTACACAGTTGGCGGGTATGCGCGGTCTGATGGCAAAACCGTCTCAATCAAAATCGGCAAAGGGCGGATATGTTCCGTCAATTATCGAGGTACCGATCTATTCATGTTTCCGTGAAGGTCTGAATGTGTCCGAGTTCTTTATCTCTACCCACGGTGTGCGTAAAGGTTTGACCGATACAGCCTTAAAAACTGCAGAATCAGGTTATTTGACTCGTCGTCTTGTCGATGTAGCACAGGATGTTATCGTAAAACAAGAGGATTGCGGTACCGACCGCGGTTATTGGGTAGAACCGATTATTGACCGTAAGACAAATACCGTAATTGAAAGCTTATACGATCGCTTATGCGGACGTTATGCAAAACAAACAGTGACCGATCCGAAAACCGGTGAAATTTTGATCGAATCCGATCAGTTCATCAGTGATGAGATTGCGAAACGCATTGAAGACAGCGGCGTTGACGGTATGTATATCCGTTCGGCATTTACATGTAAATCAATTTACGGTGTATGTAAAAAATGTTACGGAAGAAATATGGCAACCGGTAAGGATGTGGAAGTCGGAGAAGCGGTTGGTATTATGGCGGCACAGTCAATCGGTGAGCCGGGTACTCAGCTGACCATGCGTACATTCCATACCGGCGGTGTGGCAAGCGCTGACGGCGGCGATATTACACAAGGTTTGCCGCGTGTCGAAGAATTGTTTGAAGCGCGCTGTCCGAAAGGTGCTGCGGTATTGGCTCAAATCAGCGGTGAAATCACTTCAATCGATACTTTAGAAGGTGTCGCAGGAATGGAAGTCGTCATCACTAATGATAAGGAAAGCATTGCACATAAGGTATTGCCGACACAGGCAATTCGTTCTTGGATGAAGGTCGGAGCGATTGTTGAAGCAGGTGACAAAATCACCGAGGGTCAGGTTGATCCGAAGGAACTGTTAAAGGTCGCAGGTGTACGTCAGGTACAAAACTATATCTTGAAAGAAGTAAAGAAAGTTTACCAAAGTCAGGGTATTGAAATCAGCGATAAGCATATCGAGGTAATGATTCGTCAAATGCTGCGCAAAGTTGTGGTGCTGGAAGGCAACGATACGAAGTTGAATCCGGGTGTGCAGATTTCATTAACGGAAATCACCAAGATCAATCGTACTGCGTTATTATCAGGTAAACGTCCGGCTACCTTTAAACCGGTATTGCTGGGTATTTCCAAGGCTTCCGTTGAAACGGATTCCTTCCTGTCTGCAGCGTCTTTCCAAGAAACCACTAAGGTTCTTACCGATGCGGCAATCAAAGCAAAACGCGATCATTTAATCGGTTTGAAGGAAAATGTTATCATCGGTAAATTGATTCCTGCCGGAACCGGTTGCCTCGCGGATCGTCCGATGAACCATATCGTAGAAGAGAAAGCAAGTGAATTGCGTGCAAAGCGTGAAGAGCGCAATCGTAAAGATGAAGATGATGACATCTTGTCTTTTGTAAATGACCGCAATGAAATTCCGGGTTTTATCAGAGTGGAGGATTTGCCACCGATCATTGATGATCCTCAGGATGAAATTCTGTTCAGAAAAGCAAACATATTAAACGATGTCTCTGAGTAACAGCGAAAGCTGTGAAAGGAGACTTTCTTTTATGTACGGGTACGGATCAAATATTCTTAAAGTTACTGAATTGAATATGCGTTAAGGCCCTTGATTTCAAAGATCAACTCACACTTTTGCATTGTAAATGATGCAATTTTATAAGGCTACCGGAAAGGCATAGGATATTGTGTGAAAAATAGTTAAATTCATTAAAAAAATAATTGACAATCTGATACGAATGCATTATCATATATAAGAAAGTGTTCTGGATTCTCCGCAAGGAGAATAAAATTTACACTTCAAAATGACACACCAGGAATTGTGTGTAAGAGAAAGGAGGATATTATGCCAACAATCAACCAGTTAATTCGTAAAGGTCGTGAAAAGAGCGTTAATGTATCGAAATCACCGGCTCTAAACAGAGGATTCAACTCATTAAAGCGCCGCCCTACCAACTTGAGCGCACCGCAGAAGCGCGGAGTTTGTACTCGTGTGGGTACGATGACACCGAAGAAACCGAACTCAGCACTTCGTAAATATGCGCGTGTTCGCTTGAGTAACGGTATGGAGGTAACTGCTTATATCCCGGGCAAAGGACATAACTTGCAGGAGCATAGCGTTGTCTTGATTCGCGGAGGTCGTGTTAAGGACCTTCCGGGTGTTCGTTACCACATTATCCGCGGTACATTGGACTGCGCAGGTGTTGCGGACAGAAATCAGAGCCGTTCATTATACGGAGCAAAGAAACCTAAAGAAGCTAAAAAATAGCCATCAATGATGAAAGGAGGATACACATGCCCAGAAAAGGACATATTGCCAAACGCGATGTATTAGTCGATCCGATTTATAACTCCAAATTGGTTACTCGTTTAATCAATAAAATCATGATTGATGGAAAAAGAGGAGTTGCACAGAAGATTCTGTACAATGCGTTTGATATTATTGAAGTAAAAACAGGACGCAAACCGATGGAAGTATTCGAGGAAGCGTTAGAAAATGTTATGCCGATGTTGGAACTTAAGGTTCGTCGTGTCGGCGGTGCCAACTATCAGGTACCGGTTGAAGTATCTCAGGAAAGACGTTTGACATTGGGGCTGCGTTGGATCGTAAATTACGCTCGTCTGCGCAACGAAAAAACAATGGAACAGCGTCTTGCTGCTGAAATTATGGATGCCGCTAACGGAAGCGGAGCATCTGTGAAAAAACGTGAGGATACTCACAAAATGGCAGAAGCAAATAAAGCATTTGCTCACTACCGCTGGTAAGAAGGGAGTCATGAAAAATGGGACGCGCATTTTCATTAGAAAAAACTCGTAATATTGGTATCATGGCTCACATCGATGCCGGAAAAACAACAACTACAGAGCGTATTCTGTATTATACCGGTGTCAACCATAAAATCGGTGAAACTCATGACGGAGCTTCTACGATGGACTGGATGGCACAGGAGCAGGAGCGTGGTATTACCATCACTTCTGCCGCAACCACTGCACAGTGGAAAGAACATCGTATCAACATTATCGATACTCCAGGTCACGTGGACTTTACCGTTGAGGTAGAGCGTTCACTGCGTGTACTTGACGGTGCGGTAACCGTACTTGATGCGAAAGCAGGTGTTGAGCCGCAGACAGAAACTGTTTGGCGTCAGGCAACTACTTACGGTGTGCCTCGTATCGTATTCTGTAATAAGATGGATGCGACAGGTGCCGATTTCTTGATGTCTTGCGGTACGATCGTTGATCGTTTAGGCGCAAAATCCTGCCCGATTCAATTACCGATCGGTGCGGAAAGCACATTTACCGGTATTGTTGATATTATTGAGCGTAAGGCTGAAATTTACACCAATGATTTAGGTACGGAAATTCAAGAAGCAGAGGTTCCTGAAGATTTAAAGGATTTGTGCGAAGAATATCGTGCAAAACTGTTGGAATATCTTGCAGATTATGATGAAGACTTCATGATGATGGTATTAGAGGGTGAAGAACCTGATGTGCCGATGATCAAAAAAGTGCTTCGTAAAGCAGTCTGCGCCGGTGATTTCTTCCCGGTATTATGTGGTTCTGCATATAAAAACAAGGGTGTACAGATGGTGCTTGATGCAGTTATCGATTATCTGCCTTCACCGTTAGATGTACCTGCGATTAAGGGTACCGATATGGACGGAAACGAAATCGTTCGTAATTCAAGCGATGAGGAACCGTTCTCCGCATTGGCATTTAAGATCGCAACCGATCCGTTTGTCGGAAAACTTGCTTACTTCCGTGTGTACTCAGGTACAGCGAAAGCAGGAAGCTATGTATATAACTCTACTAAGGGTAAAAAAGAGCGTTTCGGACGTATCGTGCAGATGCATGCGAATGCTCGTAAGGAAATCGAAATGGTTTATGCCGGTGACATTGCGGCAGCCGTAGGTTTGAAGGATACCGGAACCGGAGATACATTGTGTGATGAAAATTCACAGGTTATCTTGGAATCCATGGTATTCCCTGAGCCTGTGATCCGTATGTCATTAGAGCCGAAAACAAAGGCTGACCAGGATAAGATGGGTCTTGCATTGTCTAAATTGGCTGAGGAAGATCCTACATTCAAAACATATACTGATCAAGAAACAGGTCAGACGATCATCGCCGGTGTCGGTGAGCTGCACCTTGACATCATCGTCGATCGTTTGCGTCGTGAATTTAAGGTAGAAGCCAATGTCGGACAGCCGCAGGTTGCTTACCGTGAAACAATTCGCGCAACTGCCGATTGTGAAGGTAAATACATCAAACAGTCAGGCGGTCGCGGTCAGTACGGACACGTTTGGATCAAGTTTGAACCGAATGAAGAAGGTAAAGGCTTTGAATTCGTTGATGCGACTGTCGGCGGAAGCGTACCTCGTGAATACATCAAACCGACTCAGGAAGGTTTGGAAGATGCATTAGATCGCGGTATGGTCGCAGGCTATCCTGTTATCGATATTAAGGCAACCTTATTTGACGGTTCCTACCATGATGTCGATTCATCCGAAATGGCATACAAAATCGCAGCTTCTATGGCATTGAAGGAAGCCGGAAAGAAATGTAAACCGGTAATCCTTGAACCGATCATGGAAGTTGAAGTTACAGCACCGCAGGAATACTTAGGTTCTGTAATGGGTGATGTAAGCTCAAGACGCGGAAGCATTACCGATCAGGAAGAGCGCGGAAATGCGATTATTGTTAAGTCTATGATTCCGCTTTCTGAAATGTTCGGATACGTTACCGATCTGCGCAGCTTTACGCAGGGACGCGGTAACTACTCGATGAAATTCGACCATTATGCCGAAGTACCTAAGAGTATTGCGGAAAAGATCATTAAAAACAACAGTTCTGACAATTAATTGTTGCTTTTATGAAGCGTTTGAATTAAAATATATCTGAGAATGAAATAAACTAAGGAGGACATTTTAAAAATGGCTAAAGAAAAATTTGACCGTTCCAAAACCCATGTGAATATTGGAACTATCGGACACGTCGATCACGGTAAAACTACTTTAACTGCTGCGATCACAAACGTACTTGCAAAAGACGGTATGGCACAGGCAACTGCATATGATCAGATTGACGGTGCTCCTGAAGAAAAAGAACGTGGTATTACAATCAATACTGCACACGTTGAGTATCAGACTGCTAATCGTCACTATGCTCACGTTGACTGCCCGGGACATGCTGACTACGTTAAGAACATGATCACCGGTGCTGCTCAGATGGATGGTGCAATCTTAGTTGTTGCTGCATCTGACGGTCCTATGCCTCAGACTCGTGAGCATATCTTGCTTGCTCGTCAGGTAGGTGTACCTTACATCGTTGTATTCTTGAACAAATGCGACATGGTTGATGATGAAGAATTGGTTGACCTTGTTGAAATGGAAGTTCGTGAATTATTAAGCGAGTACGGATTTGACGGAGACAACGCTCCGGTTATCCGCGGTTCTGCATTAAAGGCATTGGAAGGTGATGCAAACTATGTAGGCGCTATCCAAGAGTTAATGGCAGCTGTAGACGAATTCGTACCTGATCCGGTTCGTGAAACTGACAAGCCTTTCTTGATGTCTGTAGAAGACGTTATGACTATCACCGGACGTGGTACTGTTGCGACAGGCCGTGTTGAGCGTGGTGAAGTTAAGTTAAGTGAGGAAGTTGAAATCGTAGGTATTCACGAAACTCGCAAGACTGTTATTACCGGATTGGAAATGTTCCGTAAACAGTTAGACGTAGCACAGGCCGGCGATAACATCGGTGCGTTGTTACGTGGTATCAACCGTGATGAAATTCAGCGTGGACAGGTACTTGCAAAACCGGGATCTGTTAATCCGCACACAAACTTCAAAGCTCAGGTTTATATCTTGACTAAAGAAGAAGGTGGACGTCATACACCGTTCGTTTCTAACTACCGTCCTCAGTTCTACTTCCGTACAACTGACGTTACAGGCGTTATCACTTTGCCGGAAGGCACTGACATGGTTATGCCGGGCGACAACGTAGAAATGACTGTTGAATTGATCGCTCCGATCGCTATCGAAAACAACACTAAGTTCTCTATCCGTGAGGGTGGACGTACAGTTGGTTCCGGTAACGTAACTGAAGTCATTAAATAAGAAATGATTATATAAGAGTGCTTCGGCACTCTTTTTCTTATTGCTTTGGCTGACTGTGCTGTTGTTTGTTATGATAATTGATGACACACTTCATCATATCATATGTTTTCTGACTCATCTCTGGCTGCGTAAAAACTCACTGAGAGAGCATCAATGAAAGGCACAGAAAGATCAAATGATTATTTGTGATTAAAGAGTTGTATCTTAAGAAATCACTCTCTGTGAGCGTTAAATGAAGCCAAAGAAGCATTCCGTTTTATTCGTATCATCGATAAATATTTGTGTTTACTGAAAAGATTCAACGTGATTAATTCAGCGATTTTACTGTCATATGCATTTTTAATATAATTAATTGATAAAGTATTCATTTACTTATAAATACTGCTTAGTTTTTTTGATGTTAAATTAAGTATATATTGTTTTTTTATCCTTGCTTTCTTTGGTGAAAACGGTTGCTCATTTCATTACATACATCAAATATTTATTATTACATAGATTTTCGTTATCGGCAATCTCATCGAATAAAACACAGCTGTTTTTGCACAATTTTTCATTTTTATTTTTATATCAATAAGAATAATTGCGATTAAAGACACACTGTGTATATCAAACAATATTTCTCATCTTTCCTGTTTATAAAACCTTTTATTTGATATAATTATTTACATCTCGTAAAATTTTTGATTGACAAATGCTTTAGTTATTTGTATTCTTATTACAGGAGTGATTCTATGAATAAGACAGATGCATCATTGATTTTACAGATACAGGCAGGAAATGAAGAAGCCTTTAATCTTTTATTTGAACAGCTTTATCAGTCTGTTTATTATAGTGCTTATCGCATTTGTAAAAGCGATGATGATGCAAAAGAGATTGCACAACAGACGTTTATTCAAGTTCATCGCTCAATTAAACAGCTGAAGGATCCAAAGACATTTGATGTTTGGCTTCATCGTATGATTGTAAATAAGTGCTATAACTTATTTGCGCGCCGCAAGGATGTTTCTGTGGATCCGGATACCAGCAGTATGTTAAACAATGAAGCAGAATATCGTGAGTATTTGATGCCTAAAGAAGCGAATCGCAGGCAAAGTGATATAGATGTTTTAAACAGCTTAATCGATGAATTACCGCAGAAATATCGTATACTGTTAATTCTGACATATTATCGGGAATTAAGTATGGAAGAAGTCGCTGAAATTATGGATATGCCGGTAGGTACGGTAAAATCGCGATTATTTGCGGCACGTAATTTATTGAAGAAGAAAGTGGTAGAGTATGAGAAAAAAGAGGGTGTCCAACTGGATTTCAAAGAGATTACACCGGGTATTTTAACCGCGGCTTTCTTTCATGCCTTTGACATCGGTATGGGTTCTCCCGTAATCGAAACAAGCTTTTTGGGAAAAATAAAAAACACATTTTCAGGAAATGTATTACAAGCAATCGCTATCGGTGCATTATCCCTTGTGATTGCACTTTCTGCCGGTGTATTGTCTTATTTGAAACCAACGGATTCGCATATGCGCTATTTAGAAAATGAACAGATTTTTGAACCCTTAGAACTTGACGGTGTAACTTATAAATCTCCTTATCAGGTTTATTATTCATTACTTGTTTTTGCGCATTGTGAGGTTGAATTAAAAGCAATGAGCAAGGAAGAATTATATCATCTTAAACCGCTGTATGATGCATTAAAATCAAGCAACTGTTCTTATTATCGCCGCTTACAGGAAATAGGCTGGGAAGCAGCGTATCTTGGTTTATTATAAAAAAAGTTTGATCGGATTAAAAAAAATCGAACTGACTCTGATTTCATCTTGTCTGTAAGGTGTAATCGGGGATTTTTTTGTTTGGCAGGAATAGTTCCATATATTGGAAATTAATTATAATGCGAATCAATATGGGTGAAGGAAAGGAGAATATATATGCTTAAAAAATCTTTAGTTTTATTTATTTGCTTATTAAGTAGTCTTTCTATATCATATATGTATTCTAAAGATGACAATCATAATTTAAGTGCTTCTACAAATAGCTATATTGCCGGTGGGACGGTTACGGGCAGAGTGAATAAAGCACCAGCGAATTTAAGTGTTAATCAAGTGGAATTTCAAAAAGGTGATCGTGTTTTATTGGGAACGATGAATCCGGAATACAATGAACCGATTTCTTTACAACTAATTGAGAAAGCTATTTATACAAGCTATAACTGCCCAGTATATGACAGTACATGTACACAGCTACAATCAATTACTTCATGGTTAACGCTCACAACAAAATCTATTGGACATACCACAACCGGTCTAACAACTTCAGATTATATAAATAATGGTGACGGATCCAGTTATGCCCTTTATACCAATTCAAAACTATATCAGGTAATTGATCAAGTGAATCGAACAATAAGTATGAAAGATCAGACGATATTTACCTATCAAAATACTGGAGAATTAATTCCATTATTGACATCAATCGGCTTATCGCAAGCTAATTGTAAAGGTAGTTTAAATGTATTGAGCACCAGTTATAATAAAAGAAGTTTTTATATAGGTGATGCTAATTTTATTACATTTCTTAATTTTAATGACCTTAAATTTAATGAAAATTATTGGAGCGGATCCTTTTACCATGACAATGGTGCTAGAAGATATATAAATTATTATATAGAAGCTTCCACCGGTACCAATGTGCCTGCGGGAAGTGGTATAGACACTAATAGCGGTTTGGAATCAAGCGGACGGCAATATGCATTACGCCCTTTTGCCAATATAGATATTGCAGATGCCGTATTTGCTATAAGTGAGGGTACATCAACTGGTTTAGCGAATATTACAATCCCTAATCTTCCTGCCAGTTATACCGCTTTATATTCAGATGCGGTCGGTTCACCAATGAAGTTAAGAATGGAAAATTCTTCTTTAACCGCTTCAACTGTTTTCAATCAAATAGAAAATGCTTCACATAGTGTAATAAATAAAACAGTTATGAATAATTCAGTTTATCTTAACGCAGATGCACAGGTGGGAAGTGATGGAAACGGGGGTATTTATACTGTATCAGCTTTAATTTTTAATGAAAATGGTGACTTTTTGTATTATCAGCCATTAGAAGCAGCGAAGGGGAATGGAACCTATGAACTGGATTTATCCAGTATTCCGATTGGAAAATATAAAATTGGAATTGTAAATGAGGCTTATGATGAGAATAGCACTGCTCCTGCAGACTCCAGCGCGATTACAGATGTATTACCTTTAGAAATAGTCAGTCCGCATAAAATAACTTATACGCAGACACCGCAGAGTGGAGCGAGTGCCGGTAATGATTATGAATTCAGTAAGAATGTGAATGCAGGACAAGCAGTAGGAAAGATTACAGTCAATCCGCAAGGAGTAATGCCACTAACTTACACACTGGAAACTAACGGAGATAATACTTATCAAAACTTTGAAATAGACGGCTTAAACAGTAGTGGTGCTTCAAGCAGTACTTCATTGAATGTAAAAATCAAGAGCGGTGCGCCTGATTTAGTGAACGGGGGATTAAAGGCAGGAACTTATAAATTTTGTGTGAGTGCGAAAGATGCGAACGGTGATCCTACAACAGCTACATCTGATACCAAAGTTTGTACATCCTTCACTGTAGAAAAGACAGATTTATCCATCGCTTTTAATGATCCATCGCAGACAAAGAAATCAATCAGTGATGCCGCTACTTCGTGGAATGAAACAGCGACAGCGAATCCAAATACCGGAACGAAGATCACCTACAGTGTGAGCGGTGGAGATGTGTCTCTCATCAGTATCAATCCTGATACAGGAGCGATTACTTATACGGGAAGTAATGCATTCGGTAAAGTAAAGATCAAAGCAACGGTGGATGATGATCCAAGTAGCGGATATGATAACTATAATTCTGCTTCTGTAGAAAAAGAAATTGTGATCTATCGAGAAGTAGACGGAAGTGTAACACCTCATTCTAATTCATCAGATACTACAATTCCAACCTTTACTGCTTCTGATTCCAATATCAGTACAGGGGGAATTATCGGTACAATTCACGGAACACTTGGTACACCTGATACAATCGGTGGTACTACCACTACTTATCACTATGGTTTAAAGCCGGGAGTAGGAAATGCAAGTTTCTTCAGTGTAGATGCTAATACAGGAGTAATTAAAACAACAGCGAATTTAGGAGTAAACAGTTATCATATTACTGTAACTGTATCGGATAACTGGAGTACAAAGGAAATACCTGTGACAATCAATGTCGGAGTAGCTGCCGCAGAAGATTTGAAGTTTTATGAAA
>CANOSP010000017.1 GCA_947569705.1 uncultured Erysipelotrichaceae bacterium | reverse complement strand
ACTACTTCCGCTTAATCCTGATGTTTACGGTTTACACAAAATTTGAGACACTCTCTAAATTATCTACAGGAGAAAGAAATATTATATCTTTATGTTACTTTTTTTGCTCAATTGGAGAACGAAAAAATACTAAACACAGATACAATGATGAATATTTGATTTTTATTGATGATCCAATTTCAAGTTTTGATCATGATAATAAGATTGGAATATATAGCTTGTTAAGAAATAAAATAAAAGAATTTAAGAATAGTAATTTTATTTTCTTAACACATAATTATGAGGTAGGGTATAATCTAGCTAAAATATTTAATGATGTTTATGGTATAGGAAATCCAACTGGAAAGGATCAAAAACATATTACAAATTATATTGAAATTAAAGAATGTAAAGTGTCTAGCCCGGTTTTTGATTTATCACAAGGTAAAAATCAATATAAATTATTACTTCAAGAAGTATTTAAATATTCATGTGGTGCAGAATCAAAAATAAATGACTTCACTATAGGTAATTCACTACGAAGAATTTTAGAAATGTTTTCATCTTTTGAATATAATCTAAGCTTAGAAAGAATTGTAGATAAAATAGAAGAAGATCATGAGATTAATATAATTTTAAAAGATTATATGTATAGAATTTTAGTTAATAATGAAAGTCATTCAATGCTTTCAGCATATGCATATGATGAAGTTAATAGATATGAAATGTTTTCTAGTGAAGAAAAGCGTATGACGGCTAAGTTATCTTTGATTATGTTAGACATACTTAACGATAAACATATTAGTTCTTATTTAGGAACAGAAAATTTGGAAATTTTAAAAAGTTGGCAATCAGAAATTGAAACTTCAATAAGTTTTAAGATGTCTAAAAAGAAAGTTGAAACTTAATTTAAAGGTATATGCTGAGTGAGTAAATTTTTTTAAGTACAAAATTTTTGAAAGTCTGTTAAAATAAAATTATAATGAAATATTAAATATGAAAATGCATCAAATTCCTTAAACTATTTTTACAGTGAAACTTAAATTGTAATAAGAAATTGATTATCATTTTGTACATAAAAAAAGCTGTATCTATCATACGATAACGTATTTAGATACAGCTTTTCTATCGCTTTACATATCTCTGCCGATAACCTGCGCAATTGCTTTTCCTTTACGGATAACTTCGGCGAAGCGCTCCGGCTTTAACGATTGAGCACCGTCAGACCATGCACATTCCGGATTGTTGTGAACCTCAATGATTAAACCGTCGGCTCCTGCCGCAATCGCAGCTAAAGACATAGATTCAATCAGTTTCCAATCTCCTGTAGCGTGGCTTGGATCGATGATGATCGGTAAATGTGTTTTTTCTTTGATGATCGGCACAACGCTTAAATCTAACGTGTTGCGTGTATATTTTTCAAAAGTACGAATACCGCGTTCACAGAAAATGACATTTTGATTGCCTTCGGACATAATGTATTCCGCTGCCATGATCCATTCTTCAATCGTATTTGCCAAGCCGCGTTTTAACAACACCGGCTTATTCACTTTTCCGACTGCTTTCAACAAGTCAAAGTTCTGCATATTTCTTGCACCGATTTGAATCAGATCGACATATTCTACGAATTCGTCCAGCTTATCGGCACTCATTAATTCAGAAACAATCGGTAAACCTGTTTGTTTGCGTGCTTCCACCATTGCCAACACACCTTCGGTTCCCATACCTTGAAACGCATACGGGGAAGTTCTCGGTTTGTAAGCACCGCCGCGCAGCATATCCGCTCCCGCGTCCTTTACCGCTTCGGCAATTACTAAGGTTTCGTTCGCCCCCTCGATTGAGCAGGGACCGCCGATCACGACGATTTTTTCGTTTCCGCCGATTTTAATGCCGGCAACATCAATGATGCTGTCCTGTGGGTGAAATAAGCGATTGGCTTTTTTATACGGTGCCGCAATCCGTGTGACTTCCTCGACAAACGGATTGGCACGAATTGTTTTATCATCCAATCCGGCAGTGTCTCCGACTAAGCCGAAAACATTATAGTTATCACCGTGAATCAGAGTTACCTGTAATCCACGTTTCTCAAAGCCTTGAATCAGCTTGTCGATTTCCTGTTGCGGTGCTTCTTTCTTTACTGTAATAATCATTTTAATTTCTCCTTTTTTCTATTTTCTTTTTTTTATTTGTTATATGTAAACGCAGATATAATCTGCGTTACTGCCTGTTCAATATCGGCATTATTTTCAATCTCGACATCTGCGTATTGTTCGTATAATGCTTTGCGCTCTTTCCATAAGACTGCGATTGCTTCCTTGCTGGAGGATAGGGGACGATTGTCATCGACTGACAGCTGTTCGATCGGACGCTTGATATAAAACAAAGTACCGTTCATTGATAACAGCTCCGGATTGATCGGATTCTTAATAACTCCGCCGCCGGTTGCGATAATCAATCCCTGTTGTTTACTGATTTGCTTGACGACCTCGCTTTCCAGTCTGCGAAATTCAGCTTCGCCGCCTTCTGCCATAATTGCTTTGATGGATTTCTGCTCTTGATTCACAAGCATTTCATCTAAATCGACAACCTCGCGATTCAGACGCTTTGCTAAGGATTGCGCAATCGTAGTTTTTCCGCAAGAGGGCATTCCGATTAAAACGATATTGCGTTTTTCACTCATAAGCTGTGTAACGATTGTATCAATAACAGTATCTGCCAGCTTTGTCTGCTGAAAGAATTCAACGGCATATTTTGCCTGTGCCACAAGCATTTCCAAGCCGCCGGCACAGCGAATATTGCGCTTCTTTGCCTGCACGCAAAGTCTTGTCTGCAGCGGATTATAAATCAGATCGACAACTGCCTCACAATCAGGAAAGGCGGCTAAGTCTATCGGCCTGTCCAAATGATTCGGATACATGCCGCAAGGCGAGGTATTCACGATAATTTGGCAGTCATGATGCTTGGCGCATGCTTCCTCATAAGTAATCGTATCCGCTGTTTTCGTTCTGCGCATCGAGATCATTTCACGACAGCCCTCATCTTGCAGCACTGCTTTTACCGCCTGTGCCGCACCGCCGTCACCGCAGATCAACACCTTTTTGTCCTTTACGTTGATTTGATGCTTTTTCAGCGTATAGTAGAAGCCGTCATAATCTGTATTTGTACCGTACAGTTTACCGTCCTTTTTAAGAATCGTATTTACTGCCTGTATATTTTCAGCTTTTGTATCCATGTGATCTAAATAGGGAATAACTGCCTGTTTATAAGGAATCGTCACATTGATTGCCGTAAAATCCCGTTGTTCCATAAAGCTTTTAAATTCCTGTTGATTCAGCGGCTTCAACTCATAGCTGTAATCTGCCAACTGTTCATGGATGATTTTGGAAAAGCTGTGTCCGAGCTTTTCTCCGATAAGTCCGTATTCCATATCCTGCCTCCTTCAATTTGAATAAAAAAAGCACCAACGGTTATCGTTCGATGCCTGTATGCCCCATATGGTAAAAAACAACCAAATAACTTCTTGATTGGCTTTTTACGGGGCTATCTAAAGGTAAAGCAGTAAAAGAATGAATGATGCAGTTTCATTTATATCACTCCTGTTTTGCCATAATCATACAGGAAATGAAAATGAATTGCAAGTATTTTTTATAAAATGAAACTAAATGTAACATAATGTAAATGATAGGGGTGGCTTTTTTTCGGTTTTCCTGTATAATAAGGATTAGCAAAAATGAGTGTGCGGTATGGATGAAAAACATTTAAGCAGTCAAGATTGTTATTGTAAGATCAAGCTTTGAATGACTGATGCCGAGGAAGCGTGAACGATAGAGACTATCGTAAATATTGTATCAACATATAAAATAAGCAACAGTAATGTAAGCAACTGATTCATAAACATAAATAATAGGTAAAAGGATAGGAGCAGTTATGAGAGATCATATAGTAAATCGTTTGATAGATACATCTAAGGTAAATCTTTGTGTACCGTTATGCGGGTCAAATCTTGAGGAACTCAAGCAGGAAATTGTTTTGTTGGAAAGCGACATTGATATGGTAGAGTGGCGCATGGATTGTTTCTGTGCAGAGATGGCACAGGATTGGATACAAGCGCTGAAAAAGCTTCGCCCGCTAATGAACGATTATGTGTTATTAGCTACATGGCGCAGTGAAAAGGAAGGCGGCAGACAAAATTGTGCCTTTTATGAAGAATTACTGAAAGGAATCATTCAAAGCGGCTTGGTTGATATGATCGATATTGAACTGTTTCAGCCGGAAAGCTGTGTGAAGGACTTAACGGCTTATGCTCATGATCATGAAGTGGCAGTGGTGATTTCCAATCATGCTACAACGAGTACGCCTGATAATGAAGCTATGATGATTCGTTTACAAGCGATGCGCAGAATGGGCGCTGATATTGTAAAACTTGCGGTTATGCCGAATACGGTACAGGACGTATGGAGATTATTGGAAACAAGCACAAGCTTCCATGAACAGGTAAAGGATTGTTATCTTGTGACTATGGCAATGGGGGAAATGGGAGTCATCAGTCGTATTTGTGCCGAAATGAGCGGATCGATTATCAGTTTTGCGGCATTAAAGGAAGCAAGTGCGCCAGGTCAGCTACCGTGGAAACAGCTGGAGCAGTTATTACATCAGTTCCATCAGGCTTATCAAGGTAAAAAAGCTGAATAAGAACGAATGTATGTTTCAAGTATGATCATAATATATACAAGAATAATGAAGCGGGCATAAATGCCTGTTTTTTTACGGCGGAAGCTGCTGCTTTAAAAAACTTTAGGGTAATGTGATCAAATACTGTCAATCACACTGATGTTTATGAGTTTCGAGATTGTTATCAGCAGTACCATATCAATTAATACTAAAGGATATTCTTGAATTTCTCATATACAAAAAAAGATGAGATGTTTATATGTTGTGAACATCTGTTTAAAAAATAAATACGGTTTGACTTGCACTTCAAACTAAAAACATGTAAAATAATAGCTATGTAATTTATAAGCAGAAGCTGCCTATAAATTGCGATAGGTATAAGCGATAATTTCAGCTGCATACAATGAATAATGTAGGCAAATGAAATCAGGAAGGAATGGTGATGAACAGATGTATACGATATTACAGAAGGAACGATTAAATCCAACTGTTTCTAAAATGGTTGTATCGGCGCCTAAGGTTGCTAAAAAAGCAAAGGCAGGGCAGTTTATTATTTTACGCGTTCATGAAAACGGAGAGCGTGTCCCGCTTACGATTGCGGATTATGATCGCGAGCAGGGAACGATCACGATTATCTATCAGATTGTCGGTCGTACAACCATGCTGTTGGATCAATTAACGGTTGGTGAAGCAATTTTGGATTTTGTCGGACCGTTAGGAAAACCGAGTGAAATTGAAGGACTGCACAAGGTATGTGTAATCGGCGGCGGTGTCGGCTGTGCCATTGCATATCCGACCGCAAAGGCTTTATATGAAAACGGTGCCGAGGTTACTGTCATCACCGGCTTCAGAAATAAGAACTTGGTTATTTTACAAGATGAATTCCAAAAGGTTTGCAAGGATCTTCACCTTGTCAGTGATGACGGATCTACAGGTAAACAGGGGTTGGTTACCAATGTACTTGAGGAATTGATTCAAAACGGCGAGCAGTTTGATGAGGTAATCGCTATCGGTCCGCTTGTGATGATGAAGTTTGTTTGTCAGCTGACAAAGAAATATGATATTAAAACCGTTGTCAGTATGAATCCGATTATGATTGACGGAACCGGAATGTGCGGCGGCTGTCGTTTAAGCGTCGGCGGAAAAACCTGCTTTGCATGTGTGGACGGTCCTGATTTTGACGGTCATGCGGTGGATTTCGATGAAGCGATTTCCCGTAGCAGCAGCTATCGAAATGAGGAACAGCATGCACGTGAAGCAACATGTAATCTGCTGAACAAGGAGGCGTAATCAGTATGGCGAATATGGCGAATGAAAAAGTGAAAATGCCGGTGCAGGACGGAATTGTCCGCAGCGGTAATTTTGATGAAGTTGCACTCGGATATGATGAAGCGATGGCAGTTGAGGAAGCAACACGCTGTTTAAATTGTGTAAATCGTCCGTGTGTCAGCGGCTGTCCGGTAAAGGTTAAAATTCCTGATTTTATCGCTGAGGTCGCAAAGGGTGATTTTAAAAAGGCATATGAGGTGATTCATGAAACCAGTTCTTTGCCGGCTGTTTGCGGTCGTGTATGTCCGCAGGAAACGCAGTGTGAACAAAAGTGTGTGCGCGGCATTAAAGGTGAAAGCGTTGCGATCGGTCGCTTGGAGCGTTTCGTCGCTGACTGGTATCGAAAAAATTGTAAGGAAGCATTGCCGAAGCCGCAATCAAACGGTCATAAAGTAGCGGTAGTAGGTTCCGGTCCGGCAGGCTTGACCTGTGCCGGTGATTTGGCGAAGCTCGGCTATCAAGTATCAGTCTTTGAGGCATTACATGTAGCGGGCGGTGTATTGATGTACGGTATCCCGGAATTTCGTTTACCGAAGGAAATTGTTCAGCACGAAATCGAAGGCTTGAAGCAGCAGGGTGTAGAGATTGAATGCAATACGGTCATCGGTCGCAGTGAATCGGTTGATGAATTATTTGAGGAAGGCTATGAAGCTGTATTTATCGGAAGCGGTGCCGGATTGCCTAACTTTATGAATTTACCCGGTGAAAATCTAAAGGGTGTATATTCTGCCAATGAATTTTTAACTCGTTGTAATCTGATGAAGGCATATCAAGAGGGTGTGGATACACCGATTCAACGACCTGAAAAAGCAGTTATTGTCGGCGGCGGCAATGTCGCAATGGATGCGGCACGTTGTGCAAAGCGCTTAGGTGTCAAGGAAGTATCGGTAGTGTATCGCAGATCGATGGAAGAGCTTCCGGCGCGTAAGGAAGAGGTTGAACATGCGATGGAAGAAGGAATTCAGTTCTGTCTGTTGCGTAACCCGGTGCGTGTACTCGGCAATGAGGAAGGCTGGGTCAAGGGTGTTGAATGTGTTGAGATGGAATTGGGTGAACCTGATGAAAGCGGACGTCGTCGTCCGGTAGAGAAGGCAAACAGCAATTTCGTTATTGAAGCCGATTGTATGATTATGGCAATCGGAACTTCACCGAACCCACTCATTCGCTCTACGACAGAAGGTCTTGATACAAATCGCAAAGGCTGCTTAATCACTGATGAAAGCGGTAAAACCACAAGAGAGGGCGTATTTGCCGGCGGTGATGCCGTTACCGGTGCAGCTACTGTCATTTTGGCAATGGGTGCCGGAAAAACAGCTGCCAAAGCAATTGATGAATATATTCAAAATAAATAATTAAGATTTGATGATTGAAAGAAAAAGAAGGCATGAGAAGGGATACTTCACATAAGGGAGTGTCCCTTTTGCTAATTTAGTAAATTTATAAAGACGGTTGGCTATGATGAATATGTAGGAGTAATCAAATAAAAAGAGGCTGAGTGACAATACTTTTCGACTACATAAATAATAGAAAAAATTACCATTCCATGTTATAATATTTATGATATTTTTTTGGCTTATCTGTTATTAACTCTAATTGCTTTTTATTTGGGAATCTATACTGAAGGAGAATATAAAATGGTTAGTAGATACATAGACGAAGCTGTTAAAAGAAAATTATATGCGGAATCAATGGGACGGTGTATGAATCCAAGTTGTCAGCGAGAGTTATTTTGTAAAAATGGCGATATAATGGAAAAAGCTCATATTGATCCTTATTGTGAAACAGCTGACAATTCATTTGATAACTTAATTTTGCTTTGCCCAAATTGTCATACAAAGTTTGATAAAAACCATGCTTTTCCATCAGAAGAAGTTTTGGGATGGAAAGAGACCAGAAGGAAGGAACTAGAAAGATTTTTCGGAAAAAAGTTTGAATCATTTGAGGAGTTAAAAAAGGAAGTTGTCCCTCTGCTTCAGGAAAACAAAATTATTTATGAAAGATACTATTTGAGTGACAACCGATCCTTGTGGGATAAATTTGAAAGTAAGGTATTGGTGAATAACAGAAAACTAAAGGAGCTATTTTTAACAAATGTTGATTTAATTCAACGACATCGAGATAAATCTTACTCAAATTTGGCGTATGTTCAATCTTTTATAGCGCATGTTGACGAATTCGAAGCAACTCGTACAGAAAAAGAGAAAAACAGGGAAATTCTTTTTCCATCAGAAATAAATTCAATGTTTGGAATTACTCCTGTCAAAGATTTCCTTCTCCCTTCCACTGAGTCGTTGGAACTTTTAATTGAAAGTCTAAAGGTACAAGGTAAATATAAAGCCATAGTTATTGGCGTTGATCGTCCGTATATTCAAATGAATGAGGAAGGGAAATCAGTTCGAGTTTTCTTAGATGATACCCCCAGATTGAGACAGTTGTATTTTGATTATGGCTGCTTTATGGGGGCAAAAGTGCGCTTGAAAAGTTTAAATTATGCTTTGAAGTATATCCGTTCAAGGAATGTTAGTTTTAATTTTTTGTCTGATAGCAATTTAAGAGTAATTACTATACAAAACAGAAAGCTGATTTTTGTTTATGAATATTGCTTGAGCAAATCTGAATTAATGCATCTCGCTCCAGAGAAAAACAGCATTGTTGTCAACTTACATAACTGGAACGGAGAAGGCTGCATTTCCAGCCAAGCATATATGTTGGCAAAACAGATGAATGTTCAGCTGTTAACTATGGGTGATTTTTATGAATATATTAACGGAATTAAGTAAGTTGAATAATGATATTATCAAACGGGTAAGAAAACATATATCGCAGTTTGATTCTTTCAAGCATGTATTCTTATTCGGTTCTGCATTAGAGCTAAAAATAATTAATAATGACATTGATATATTAATCATCTACACAGAATATTCAAATAAATTGGGCAATGATTTAATACTATTTACAAATGAATTAGAAAAGGAATTCGGTATGTTTGTTGATATAACATCTTTAAGTGTTGAAGAAGAGAGGGAAACCAAATTTTTAGATAGGATAAAGTCCCATTGTTTGAAATTAAAATAAAGATATTAATCAAGAGATTGCTGAATAGATTTCAATACATAAAATTTATTTTTATCATTTTTATAGATGGATTTGCAAGATAATTGTTATAAGTGTTTTCGGAAGTTCGCAATATCCTGTCCTACTTGTTTATGATTATAGTTTATCTGACTTGGAAGTTCTTAGCATATACAGCAGGTGCATACTTTTAGTTATTAAGAACAAGGTTTCCTATTCTGGCGTTTTCATGTTTCTTTCTATTATAATTTATGCAGTCTACAACTTATTTTATGTAAGCGACTAAGTCTTATTTTGTACATTATATCTTGATTTATATCAATCAGTTCATATTTAAGTAAATAATTTATTGACTGGAGAACGATAAGCCGTGTATAATATAAATGAAAAAGGAGGTATTTGTATGATCGATATGAAAGCGATTATTGCGAAGAATATCAGTCTTGCACTTAAAAAATCCGGTAAGAAGCAATATGAACTTGCGAATGCACTGGGATACTCAAAGCAGGTTGTCAGCAATATGCTTTTAGGTTCTCGTACGGTAAATGCAGTGGATTTGAAAAGAATTGCGATTTTTTGTAATGTGTCTATGGACAGTCTGGTGGAAATACCTCAACATCCTGTTGAAGAAAATGTTGTTCGGGCATTTATGGGCGATGTGAATTCAGCTGAAGCAAAAAAGGGAATTGAAATTGCAGATCGATTAATCGATATGTATTTGTTTCATGCACGTATTTATAAAAGCGGTGTTATCGGTATGAAGAAACGGAGCAATTTATAATGAATAAGGTGATAGAAAACAGCTTGTTTAAGCGAAATGCGGCACGATTTCAAGAACTTCAAAGATGTGTTAAAGAATTCAATATATCTTATAACGGCAGTAATATTATTCAAGATGATATTTATAATATTTTAAAAAACTATGCGACAAAAAATAATCATCACTTAGAAATTTTTAAGCTGCCGATTCAAGACGATGATTTTTGTGCATTTACCTGTATTCGTGAGGGGCAACTTTTCACTGTTATCAATTCTGCACTACCTATTTCTAAACAAATATTTGCGGCAGCACATGAACTGTATCATATTTGGTGTTATATCTCTGATCAAGATGATATGCTATCTCACAGCGGTTCTTTTTTAACAGCGGAATGTATGGATGAACAAGCCGTAAACAGAGAAGATATTGAAGCGAATGCTTTTGCCGGTTTGCTTCTTGTACCGGCATCCTTATTATATGAACAAATTGAAATATATGATATTGATCGCAAACAAATGAACTTGGATTCAGTTGTTCGTTTAATGGATATTTTTGCGGTACCGTATAAAGTAATACTGCTTCGTCTTTTTGAAGAAAATATAATCAGTGAAAAAACTGTAAATCAATTGGCAGAAGAGGGAACACCGGAGAGATTAAGGTCTTCTATGCAGATGAGAAATATTGCGGAGCGATGGCAGAAACGAACTTTAAATGAAATTGATATGGGTGTTTTACCAAACCGGGTAAAGCAAAATAAGGAAGCGGGACTTTTATCTGAATCTCGCATCCTTGAGGATGAAAAACAGCTTGAAGATATGATAGCGTATCTTTTAAGAAAGTAGGATGATATGGGAGATAGAGGATGTGCTTTATTAGATACTGATTTTATTTCTAAGCTGTATGATACAAAAATAAATGAGTCGGATATGCTTATAAAAAGAATCGTAAGCATTGAAAAATTTCATTTTGTTTGTCATTATCAAACAGTGGTTGAACTTAAAAGCTATAATGTATCAGTATCTGATTGGGTGGAAAATAATGAAAAGATTACCGTTTATACAGATCGTGCATTTCTCCGACTTTTGTTTGATTATTTCGGATCTGCGGCATACGGTTTGTATCTAAATATGCTTAAAATAAGCTGTGATACGTTTTCTTACGGTTATTTTGAAAAGTATTACGCTTCATTGATATATTATCATAAAAGCACTTGGTTAGATTGCAATATGAATGATTTTATTAAACAGTTGGAAAAGTGTGATGAAGGTGTCGGAAAGGATAATAACCTAGGAGAAATTAAGCTTTATACAACTGCACAATTATTAGAAGCAACAGGAATTGAGAATTTGTATATTTTCTGTTCAGATGATCGTAAAGCACGCTCAGTATTAGTAAATCAAGAGAATATTGATTGTGTAAGTGCAATAGCTTCGTTTTATTTAGCTAAAAAATATTTAAGTATGGATAAAGATACTGCCCGGTTATTCTTTGATTCATGGATGGAATTACATAAGAATTATAATCAAGCATATTTTCGCGTATATCGAGCAGATGATTTTCAGATGGAAAGAGTCTTAGGTCAAGATCTATTTGATATGCTGTATGAGGATAATCTATATTTACAAAAGGATGGACTTTTTAAAATGAAATAAAAATAGTACAACGTTTTTGGTTCTTTATGAGAACAGATGAGCTTAAATCACTGATTTTGATGAGTGAATATAACGAAAATATTATTTATGATAGGGGTTACATTTTGGTTGTTTTTATGATATAATGCCTATAGAAATAAGATTTATTTCTGATTCATAATGAAGCGGCACTTGATTATGAATTATGAATGATTCCGTTATTCTTCCTCTTTTCAAGGAATTGTTCATCATTATCGAATTTCCTTTCGATAACTAACTACGGAAAGGCACGTGGCAAGCGTGTCTTTCATTCTGTAAGAGAGTGAGGGGATTGGATGAAGATGTACAGCGCTTAGTGAGAGGACTTGTTTTCGCAACTATTATACTGTTGGTGTTCTCCCAAAGAATGATTTCGTGGCTTATGAGGCTGATGTCTGAAAAATTAAAGAGCCGTTGATTAAAAAAACCTTTTATCATTAAATGCATAGAGATTCTAATTATGATTTGTTTAGATAAACACGTTATACGTTTGGGTATTAATAAAAAGTTATTAAATTGATCTAAAATGTCATTGTAAAAAATATAAGAAAAGGGTTCTAAATAGGAATCCTTTATTTTTTATTGTTTTTTAAACCAAGTAAATAGTCTGAAGAAACATGATAAAATTTGCATAATGTAATAAGATGATGAATCGGAAGCTCATTAGCGCCTCGCTCATACCGAGCATACATTGTTTGTGAAGTCTTTAAAACATCGGCAATATTGCTTTGAGTCAGATCATTATCTTCACGCAAGTCTCGCAGTCTTTTCAGTAGTATATTTTGCTTCATTTTTTCACTTTTTTAAACTATAACATAGTACAAATGTTTACTATTGATTTTAGTAAATATTTGTACTATAATTAAATTATCCCGAACTTGATACTTTATGTATTAAAATAAATTTTATTGAAATCAGGGATAATTAAACGAAGGAGAGAAAATATGAAGAAATTAATAAAATGGGGAATGATTGTGTTTTTATGTTTAACCGCTTTTCCTGTCTTTACTGCAACATATGCAGCCGAAAAGGATCAAGACGGTATAGTTGTGGAATTACTTACTGATAAATCTGAGTATGAAAATGGTGAGGAAGTACAGATTGAATTAAGTGTCACTAATAAAAATGAATATCCTATCAATATAAATCATATAGAGAATACACTGCCTGAAGGTTTTGTATTATCTGAAAATGAAATAGATAAACTAGAAAATAAAGTTTTAAACCCGAACGAAACAATTCATTTACATAATAAAATTGAAAAGAGACAGGCAGAAATTATTTTAAATGAAAATGATAAATTAAATCCAATTAAAAATACTTCGGATAAAGAACAAAATCAAATGTGGTTGATACTGATAGTGTTAGGGTCAGGTGCATCATATTTTATACTTAAAAAGAAAAAAGGTAAGGTTTTATTACCGACATTATTAATCGTTAGTGGTGTATCAGGAGCTTTCAAAATTGATACAGTACATGCAAATACGGTGAATACTATTAATATTACTCATACGATAAAATATGATAATATATCTGTTAATCTTAATAGTAAAATAGCATACAATATAATGAATGATCATAATCCTAATGATCCGGTTGTTTATCAAAACGGTATAACTGAATATCGTTCAGAATTCAAAAATAATGATGTTAATCAAATTATAACCGTTTATAATAGTGATCTTAAGTTTGAAATTGGCAAAATATATGTCATTAAAAGTAATGATGAGAGTGGAATTGTAATTAAAGTAGAAAAAATAATTTCTAGTAATGACAAAATAGATGTTCAATACAGTGTACCAAAATTTTCAGAAGTAATCCAAACAATAAATTATGTTGGAGAAGAAACTGATGATATTACAATCACACCTGCAGAAGGTATTGTGTTTAATGAGGGTTCAGCGAATGAAAATAATCCGAGCTTAGCACGTTTTGGTATAAATGGTTCTGATTCTATACAGTTAGATAAGCATAAAAATTTCAAATTTAATATTGATGATTTAGAGGTGTCCGGATCATTAGGTATTGATAAAATTAATTATGATTTGAATGTATCTTGTGATTTATTCGGATGTGACATTAAGAGAGCCTATACAACTTTAGATGCATCATTAGAAGTTGATGCAAAAGGAGAAAAAGAGTTTATTGGCGATAGAAGAATAAAATTAGCAGAGTTTGTTTCTCCTATTGGTAATGGATTTTTTGCTGAAGGAAATCTTTACGCATATTTTAATTCTAAGGGTTCCGTTTCTATAGAATACACAATAAATGCTACCGGAGGTTTTGATTACAAAAAAGGTAAGTTAAAGGGAATATGGGAATTGGATAATGAATTAAAGAAAGCCAATGTTAATGCAAATATAGGACTTGGTTTTATATTAGAACCAAAAATTGATTTTTTAAACTTAGGTTTGATCAGTGCAGAGTTTGAATTAGGCAGAACTTATGAAATAGATGTTGATACAATATCCTTGGCACCTTATAAATATTGTTTAGATGCCGGTTATTATAACCATTCATCAATAACAACAATTCTTTTACCTGGTTTATGGGATAAAAAATTCACAGATAAACTTACTGATAAAGATAATACATCAATCAAAAGTTATGGACATTTTGAAGAGGATGGTTTTGTCGATGAGTGTACAAGGAAATACGGCGATTTAAAAGGTTTTATCCATAAACAAGATGGTACTGAAAGTTTACCATTAATATATGCGGAAATCATATTAAGTAAAGAAGGAAAAATAGTTGATTCTGTTAAAAGTGGGTCAAACGGGTATTTCAGTTTTAATAAAATAAAAAAGGGGAAGTATGATGTTATTGTAAGAAGTAATTATTATGAAACTTATAAAGGAAAAGCAGAAGTGAAAGGCGGAAAAGAAACAGATTTAGGTATTATTTTATTGAAGCCTTATGCTGATTCAGTTATTGTAAAAGGCAAAATTTATGATTCAAAAACAAAAGAGGGAATTGCTAAAGCAGAAGTTTCTGTAGATGGTTATACAGATAGAACGGTAATTACTGATGGTGCCGGTTATTATAGTTTAGAAGTTCCGAAAGGGAATCATAAAATTAATGTAAATGCTAAAAATTATGCGCCTAATACTTATCAATCAGATTTTACTATTGATAGAGATCATTTAGATATAGGACTAGATAAACAGTATGATTATAAGGTTTTAACAATTAATCCAGGAGAATCTTATGAATTAAATTTCAAAAAATCAAAATATATTTATGTAATATTTGATAAAGATACTGAATATAGTGCAGCTTTTGATAGTAATCTAGTCTATCATGCGCAAGAGGAGGCAAAAACAGAATTTTGGAGTCCTGTTAATAATGGATCGCATTGGGAGATTAAAGTTTATTCAGGGCTATTAACCGTTTTTGTAAGCGAAGATTTTGATATGGGTCCATGTGAAGATCTTACGAATTATGCTGATTATAATAATTTAAATGGATTAGAGCCTTTAATTGCTTACGAATTATCAGCCGGGCAAACAATAACTTTTGATAACCAAAATGATGATTTTGGAACAATTAGATACTATGCTTATTCAAATGATGTGTCATTTAAAGAAACATGTGAAAATTACTATTACACTAATCATTTTGGTTGGGATCCGGATATAGAAGTAATTGAAGAAAGCGGTAAACAAAACTTTTGGTCTTATATAGGTGGCTTATCAAGAGTAACATTTGAAATAAAAAGTGGCTCTTTAACACTTTACTTTTACCGACGGGAAAAATTAACAGTCTATTAATTAATGGTATAAATATCTAAAACAAGAGTGAGAAACATTAAGAAGGAAAGAGGGAACAATATTTGATATTTCTGTATCAAATATTGACAAACGCTTTCCTTTTCCGTTATAATCATTACGAAATAAAGGCAGAGAATTAGAGTAGTACGTAAAAGCCTGTATTAAGAGAGCAGTTGGTCGGTGAAAAACTGTTATATGCTTTTAGGGAACTCACTAAGGAGCCGATAATGAAAAGTTATACGTAGCCTTGCGTTAAAAGGTGAAGTGCATATATTTATATGAATATATGAAGCAAGGTGGTACCGCGTATATTACGTCCTCGCAGGGACGTTTTTTTATGCTAAGAAAGGTGGAAATAAGATGGGCTTTGATCATCAGAAAATTGAAAAGAAATGGCAAGCATACTGGGAAGAAAATAAAACCTTTGTATGTGATGTATGGGATTTTGATAAACCGAAATTTTATGCGGTAGATATGTTCCCTTATCCGAGCGGACAGGGACTGCATGTCGGTCATCCGGAAGGCTATACGGCAAGTGATATTGTATGCAGAATGAAAAAGATGCAGGGATATAATGTATTGCATCCGATGGGCTTTGATTCCTTCGGTTTACCGGCGGAACAATATGCAATACAGACCGGCAATCATCCGGAAGGCTTTACATTAGAAAATATTGCGACCTTTACTCGTCAGTTAAAAATGCTGGGATTCGGACTTGATTGGGACAAGCAGGTTTCAACATGCGATCCGAGCTACTATAAATGGACTCAATGGATTTTTAAGCAGTTGTATGAGGACGGCTTGGCACGCTATGTCAATATCCCGGTAAACTGGTGTGAGGAACTGGGAACAGTGTTGGCAAATGATGAAATCATTGACGGTAAAAGTGAGCGCGGCGGCTATCCGGTCGTACGCAAAAATATGATGCAGTGGGTGATTGATATTGTAAAATATGCCGATCGCTTATTAGAGGGACTGGACACTTTAGATTGGCCGAATTCCACAAAGGAAATGCAGCGTCATTGGATCGGACGTTCCTATGGTGCGCATGTTGATTTTAAAGTCGCTGAGCATGATGAGAAATTCACCGTATTTACAACACGCTGCGATACATTGTTCGGTGCTACCTATTGTGTTCTGGCGCCTGAGCATGAGTTAGTTGCCAAAATCACTACTGCCGCACAAAAGGCAGAGGTGGAAAAATACGTAGCTTCCTGCGCTCATAAATCAGAACTGGAGCGTACCGAGTTAAACAAAGAAAAGACCGGGGTATTTACCGGTGCCTATGCGATCAATCCCGTGAATAATAAGCAGATTCCGATTTGGATTTCCGATTATGTATTGGCATCATACGGAACCGGCGCAATTATGGCTGTTCCGGCGCATGATGAACGCGATTATGCGTTTGCGAAAAAGTTTGAACTTGAGATTATTCCGGTACTTGAAGGCGGAGATATTACCAAAGAAGCGTGGACACAGGATGGCGTACATATCAATTCCGATTTCTTAAACGGTATGAATAAAGAAGATGCGATTGCCGCTATGATCGCTTATTTAGAAACAAATAAATGCGGACGTTCACAGGTGAACTATCGTTTGCGTGAATGGATCTTTGCCCGTCAGCGCTATTGGGGTGAGCCGATTCCGGTCGTTCATATGGAAGACGGAAAGAGTGTTACCTTAGCCGATGAAGAGCTTCCGCTCGTATTGCCGCCGTTAGCCGATTACTCACCGAGCAAGAGCGGTGCCAGTCCGTTAGAAAAGGCGGTAGATTGGGTCAATGTGGAAAGAGACGGTCAAAAAGGGAAGCGTGAAACAAGCACGATGCCGGGCAGTGCCGGATCCAGCTGGTATTTCTTACGCTATATCGATCCGCACAACGATAAAGCATTTGCCGATCAGCGCCTGTTAAAGCACTGGCTTCCGGTCGATTTATATATCGGCGGAAGTGAGCATGCGGTAGGGCATCTGTTGTATTCCCGTATGTGGAACAATTACCTATATGATAAAGGCTTAGTACCGGTAAAGGAACCGTTTCAGCGCTTATTCCATCAAGGTATGATCTTGGGTGAGAACAACGAAAAGATGTCAAAATCACGCGGCAATGTCGTAAATCCCGATGATATTACCGAGCGCTATGGTGCCGATACCTTACGTTTATATGAAATGTTTATGGGACCGTTAGAAGCCAGCAAACCATGGGCGGACAGCGGCGTCGAAGGCAGCCGTAAATGGCTTGATCGCGTATGGCGCTTATTCATGGAATCAGATAAGCTGAGCGATGAAAATGACGGTACGTTGGATTACAGCTATCACTATACGGTAAAAAAGGTTACCAATGATTTTGAATCATTAAATATGAATACGGCAATCTCACAAATGATGATCTTCATCAATGACTGCTACAAGGCGGATAAAATTTATCGTCCGTATGCACTTGATTTTATCAAAATGCTGTCTTGTGTTGCACCGCATGTATGTGAGGAAATGTATACGACCTTGACACAAAAACCATGTATCGCCGATGAAGCGTGGCCGGTTTATGATGAAAAACAGCTGGTCAAGAGTGAAATCGAAATTATCGTACAGGTAAACGGAAAGCTGCGCGGTAAATTCATGATTGATGCAGAAGCCGATGAAGAAACAATCAAGCAGGAGGCATTACAGGTACAAAACGTACAAGCACAGATCGAGGGTAAAACAGTACGTAAAATCATTGTCGTAAAGGGCAAGGTTGTAAATATTGTCGCAAACTAAAAGTGATTATTTTAATCGCTTTTTAGTTTATATAGTTTATAATAAAAAGAGTGATTTTTGACAAAAACCTTTATTTTAAAGACTTTATAGAAATTTTTAAAGTTATTTTACTTTTGTCATCTAGAATTACTTGTCACAATAGTGTATAATAAAACTAGATTAAGGAGGAACAAAATGGAAAAAATAGATTTTATAAAACAAAACTATGAAGTAGTTTTTGAATCAGAAAATATTTATTATGTAAAATTAAGTGAAAAATTGGTTAATGATTATTTAATTATGGTAAATGATCCTAATGTTGCTAATAAGATTAGTCATAAAGTTCGCACTTATACTTATGAACAAGAGTTGAATTGGTTAAATTCAAAACTTGAAGAAAATGCTTTGTGTTATTCCATGATAGAAAAAAACACTGGCGAATATATTGGAAATATAGAGATAATGGAAATTAAAAACAATATCGGAGAATTAGGTATTTCTATTACGGCCTTAAAACAAGATAGGCATTTTGGTACTGAAGCTATTAAGGCTTTGATTAAATATGCTTATGAAGAATTAAACTTAGATGGAATGGAATTAAATGTTTATGCAACCAATCCAAGAGCAATTCATTGTTATGAAAAAGTTGGCTTTATAAGAGATGGAATAGGCAAAACTGAAGAAGATATTCATATGAAAATATCTAGATAATTGACAATAGTCTATATGATAAATTTAAATTAGCTATAAATCTTTGTTTGCTTATCTAAAAGGATTAATATGCTACATGCTTCATGCTACATAATAAGGGTAATACTATCCTTATTATGGCGAGAACTTTAGTGGCTAATCCACTAGTCTCGCTTATTGGTATATTCTATACTATGCAATGTCATAGTATTTTTTAATTCGAACATAAAACTAATAATACAAATCACTACTAATTTACTACTTTTGAAAACAAAAATATAAGAAATTATAAAAGTATATGTGAATATTTTTCAAAAATAAAAATGTCGTAAACTTCTATAAATAAAGGTTATAACGGCATTTAAGAGCTTATGAAGAGATACTAATAAAAATACAATGTTTTTTTATAAAAAAACAACAGAAAGAAGGGATAGGATGTTGCAGCGATATCGAGGCTTAAGAAAAGAAATCTACGTGCTGTTTTACGGACGTGTCGTAACGAGCATGGGGGCAATGATTTGGCCGATGATGACTTTGATTCTAACCAATAAAATGAATATGGCAGCTTCTGATGCCGCTCTTCTTTTATTAATCTTCGGACTCGGGCAAATGCCTTTTACGCTGTTCGGCGGTGTGCTTGCCGATCGTTTTAACAAGAAAAATAACATTATTATTTGTGATTTAATTACGGTGATCAGCTATGCGATATGTGCTTTTATTCCCTTATCAACAATTTCATTATTTTTCATGTTTACGGCAAGTGCTTTTGCGGCCTTTGAACATCCCTCATATCAGGCATTACTTGCGGATTTATCCGATTCCGATGAGCGTGAGCAAGTATACAGTCTGTCATATTTAGGCATGAATCTCGGCTTTGTGATTGCGCCTGCCTTAGGCGGATTATTATTTGAACATTATCTACCGGTTGCGTTTTTACTGACATCGATTGCGACCTTGAGTTCTACTTTATTAATCGCTATTCTGGTCAAAGACATCAAACGCCGAGAATCAAAGCAGGACAATATATATGAACAGGGAAGCGGTGATTTATCGGTTTGGAAAGTATTGAAACAAAATCCGTGTGTCGCACTGTTTATCTTTATCATCGGTGCTTCAACGCTCGTCTATACACAGCTTAATTTTTTACTGCCGCTCAATATGGAGCAAAGCTTCGGCGTTGACGGAGCGCGATATTACGGTCTGTTATCCAGTGTCAATGCGCTTGTTGTGATTGCGGCGACACCGCTGTTCACCACTTTGCTGGCACGCATTCAAGATACCAAAAAATTGCGCTTAGGCTTGGCGCTTCAGGTACTCGGATTTACGATGTTTATGTTTATTCAAGGGATTCTGTGGCTGCATTTTGTTGCGATTATGATCTTTACTTTCGGTGAGGTGATCGTTACACTCGGCATGGCTCCTTATGTCAGCCGCCGCATTCCAGCCTTATATCGCGGACGCATGAGTGCGGTGGAAATGGTATTCAGAAATTTATTTGAGGTTTTCTCCAGACTGGGAGTTGCCTGTCTTGTCGAGCTGATTACCATTGTACAGGTTTGGGGTCTTATCGGTATTTACGGTGTTGCGCTCATCTTGCTTATAACAGTGCTGATTCATATGGATCGACGGTATTATCCACTGCTTCAGCGATCCTAAAGTACAGAAAAGAAGATGATTTCAGAGACAATATTTATTTGCCATGTACTTTTGCTTTATGGTATAATGAATATTGAAGTGATTACATAAATAATCAGTAATACACTACCGTTTGATTTTGAAAGGTGATGAAACAATGGGTAGACATTTTGAAGTACGTGCCGCATCAATGGCAAAAACGGCAGCGGCGAAGGCAAAGCTGTATTCTCGTTACGGTAAAGAAATTTTAGTGGCAGCGAAAAACGGTGTTCCCGATCCGGATATGAACGCTGCTTTGAAAAAGGTAATTGAACGTGCCAAAGCGAATCAAGTACCGGCAGATGTAATTAAGCGTGCAATCGACAAGGCTAAGGGCGGTACCGGTGAAAACTATTCTCCGGCTTCTTATGAAGGCTTCGGAAGCGGCGGTGCGGCAACCGTGATTATCGATTGCTTAACCGATAATACAAACCGTACCATCGCGGATTTACGTGCATGCTTCAATAAATCTCATGCAAAGATGGGGGTCAGCGGATCGGTTTCCTTTAACTATGAAAAGGTCGGCTTTATTTCTTTAAAATATGAAGATGAAGAAACGATGATGGAATCCTTGATTATGGCTGAGGTTGATTTAAAAGACATTGAAACCGAAGAAGGACAAATGACGATTACGGTAGAGCCTTCTGATTTGAATAAGGCAAAAGAAGCGATTGAAGCAATGATTCCCGATGTTTCTTTTGATGCATTAGAGCTGACAATGCTTCCTAATGAATATGTGGAGTTGGAAGGCGAGGACTTAGAGCTGTTCCAACGCTTGATTCGCCTATTAGACGACGTTGACGATGTACAGAATGTATATCATAATGTTTCTAATCTGAATCAGGAGTAACAGTGAAATAAATAAAAAGATGATGCAGGAGAACAAATTCCGAGGTATCATCTTTTTTGATGTAAATTTATGAATTTTGACCTAAAGAATCATAAGTCTGATAAGCATATTTTGCGTCAATGTAAGATGCATACGAGTCATTTATGTTTTTTTTGTATCCGCAGCCGCACTTCCCAATACAGCACATTCCAAAGACGGAAATATTCAATCAGATATTCGCGAAAGGAATCCTTTGTCGATGCCTTTGCTGCATAAGCATGAGCGTAGAACTTTCTCGCAAAGAAATAGGCACGGCGACAATGTGCAGCACTTGTAATAATAAGAATACGCTCCTTGCCATACAGCTTTTTTGTGTTCTGAAAGTTTTGAAAGGTATTACGTGCCTTGCATTCCGTTTCAATCTGACATGCGTTCAGCTGTTCTTTTAAATACTGCGCCATTGCTTCAGCTTCGATCGCTTCATTGTGTACTGCACCGCCCGAGATGATGATGTGTCTGCATTCGGTGATGTTTTGGTAATGAATGCACGTTTCAAGGCGTTGCTTTTGTTTATTTGATAGTTTTCCGTTACGCTCACACGGGCAGCCGAGTACTAATAAACAGTCAATCGCTTCTTTTTGGTAACGCTTTGGTTTAGATATGATAAAAAAAGGGAATAACAGCAGGAGCGTGATCAATAATAAAATTATAAGCATAACGGCGGCTGCAGCTCCTTTTCATTCAGCTTTTGTTCCGGATGAAACAAGCCGTACATATGCGCTGAGGTCAGTTCTAACTTGCGATAGGGCAAGGGAATTTGATTCATTCGCGAGGCAATCGTGAGATCTTCCTGTTGCTTTAACAGCTTTAAATAGCTGCGTCCCGTTTCATTAAAGCCCAGCACGCGAAGATGTGTCAACGGCGGCAATGAATCAATGCTTTGCTTTGTCACCTGATGAAGCAGCTGAATCAAGGTTCTTCGGATGCGTGAGGTTGAATAGCGCTTTGTGGTCGCAGCGGCTAAAAACTCTGCCATTGTGCTGCACTGCTTTGCGTGAATGATAAGATGCTGCTCAATTCCTTCATCCATTAATAATAAGCTTGCCAAGTGTTCCCGCGGCAGGCTGAATAATAGGCCCTGCAAGTAAGGATAATATTCATCTAAAGTGTGAATTTCATCCTTTCGGATCTGCATCGGTGTATATCGGCTGATATTCTGATCTTGAAGCAGGGCACTACGCAGCGCAGTAGCGCCGACAAACTCACCGCATAAGGCAGTGTCGTGGTAATCATTGGTTCGTTTGATACACATTGGTGTGATGCCGTATTGCTTCATTTCACGGATATAATTGATTGCCAGAATATCATTCGGCTGTTGCTTGCCGTATAAGATCTCATATGCCTTGGCACTGGACATGCCTTCTTTCGTAAGATCGCTGAATTGATTGAGTTCTAAATCCGCAAGCTTTGAGAGCGCATATAGATCATTGCTTTCACTGCCGAATACGATATTGCTTACTTGAGCCAAAGCCAATGTCCGCACTGCTCCTTCGGCAAAAAAAGCGGCGCTTTGTGTCGCAAAGGGAAAGGGCAGCTCAAGCACAAGATCGACCCCGTGTGTCAAAGCGGCATGACAGCGCTTGCGCTTATCGACGATAGCCGGTTCACCGCGTTGTACAAAATTGCCGCTCATCACACAGATGAGTACATCGCAGCCGGTGATCGCTTTGGTTTGTTGAATATGATAAATATGTCCGTTATGAAATGGGTTGTATTCACAAATGATTCCGGCAGCCTTCATATGTATCTAAGTCTCCTTTATGTTATTTGCTATAACAATACTAACATACTTTATCCTTTTTCGCTATGAAAAGTGTTGAGGATTCGTAAGGAATATTGTATCATTGAGATACAGAGTTTTAGGTAGGAAGTGATTCAATGAAAAGAAAAGATTTTTCGATCAAAAGCTTTCAGGACGGTTTAATGATTAAGGCAACGATGATTTCAGCGGATGAACCGATCGGAGTTCTGCAGCTTGTGCATGGGATGAGTGAGCATCGTCAGCGATATTTTTCGTTTATGAAGGAAATGGCACAAAAGGGCTGGTGCTGCGTCATTCACGATCATCGCGGACACGGAGACAGTGTGAAGAGTCAAGAAGATTTAGGTTTTTTCTATGATTCAAGCGGTACATACATTGTAGAGGATACCCATCAGCTGACTTATGTCATGAAAAAGCAATATCCCGATTTGCCTTATGTGCTGTTCGGTCATTCCATGGGATCTTTGGTCGTAAGAGCTTATACAAAGAAATATGATTATGAATTAAGCGGTTTGATCGTCTGCGGCTCTCCGAGTAAAAACAGTCTTTTGCCGCTGGGGCAGGCACTGATTCTTCTCATCCAAAAGCTGAAGGGGGAGCATTATCGCAGTAAACTCGTTCAGCGCTTGGCTTTTTCCGCCTTTTCAAGACGCTTTCGTGACAGTGACAGTGAAAATGCTTGGATCTGCAGTGATGATGCGGTGGTAAAGGCTTATGACAGCGATGAGCGCTGTGGTTTTATTTTTACCGCCAACGGCTTTCGTTCCTTATGGAATTTAATGGCAAATGTTTATGATAAGGATGATTGGGTATTATTAAATCCAAAACTGCCGATTTTATTTATTGCCGGCAGAGACGATCCGTGCATTGTCAATGAACGAAAATTTATCCAAGCCTTTTCGATATTGAAAAAAATCGGATATCAAAACATTAAGCCCAAGCTGTATCCGAAGCTTCGTCATGAAATTTTAAATGAAAAGGGCAAAGAACAAGTATATGAGGACATCGCGGCGTTTTTAAAGTCGGTGATGAAAGAGACAGAGACAAAGAAACCGCAGTAAGTGTTTAAGCTTACAAAGCATTTCATAAATAAATGAAAAAAAACCTTTTCTTTCTGTCTGTTTTATGGTTTAATAATATGGAACGCACAAAATTGCTTGATTTTATTGACGTAATTCACGTTAAAGCGTATAATAGGTGCGTCTGAAACATAGAGGTGATACTTTTGAGATGGTCCAAATTGGAACTGCTGCGTGCATCCGAGCATACGATCACATTTGATGATTCGCTTTCATTTGATGCTTCGGCGTTTTCAGCTATGAACCAGATCAGAGGATTAAACGATGTCCGTGTATCGGGAAAGCTTCGTTATGACAGTGATGAAGATCGAGTATTCGCTGATATAGAAATCTGCGGGACAATGATTCTTCCTTGTGCCGTTACTAACGAAGATGTACCGTATGAGTTTGAAACAGCCTCAACCGAGGTGTTTGCCTTTACGAAATCAAATGATGATGTTCATGAGGCAAAGGGCGATGTCGTAGAATTATTACCGGTCATCTTTCAGTTGATCTTAATGGAAATCCCGTTAAAGGTAGTAAAGAATGAAGTTACTTATCCAAAAGGCAACGGCTGGGAAGTGATGAAGGAATCTGATTACCAAAAACAAAAAAAGGATGAAATTGATCCGCGATTAGCGAAGCTGATGGAATTTAAAGCAGAAGAAGATTAAGCAGGAGGTGCTAACAATGGCAGTACAACAGAGACGTAATTCAAAAACAAGAAAAGCAAAAAGAAGAACACACTATAAATTAGCTGCACCGACACTTGTTAAGTGTCCGGCTTGCGGTGAGTACAAGGTACCGCATAAGATGTGTGAATGTGGTGTGTACAACGGTAACACAATCGTAGAAAAAGCATAAAGAGGAGCGTTCGCTCTTTTTTTATTTGCATGAAAAGTGTAGCGAAGTCAAATGATTTTAGATTGTTTGAATTCATGCATGTTTTGTTTATAAACCTATGAGTCTGTATGAAAAATTTATTGAGAAGCAGTACAGGCGGTGTAAAACAGCACAATCATGATAAAAATATGCAAAAAGCATTGTATTTAAAGGAAAATCGTGGTATATTAATAAAGAACTTCAACAGGAGTGGGTCATGCCCACTCTATTATTATGTTTAAAGGAGCGAAGCAGTGGAAAATACCAAAAATATTGAAACGGTGATTGAACCGATTTTACAAAAGATGAACTTGCGTTTATATGAAATCGGCTGGCACAAAGAAAATCAGATGACAATATTGCGTGTGGCACTGATGAAGGATGACGGCACAATCGATATTGATACTTGTGCAGCTGTCAGTGAACACATATCCGAAGTGTTGGATGAACGTGATTTGATTGCACATGAATACTTTTTAGAAGTATGCTCACCCGGCGCAGAACGGGAATTAAAAAGTGATGCGGATATTAGATCGGCACTCAATGAGCATGTGTATGTCAAATATAAAAATCCCAAAGCAGGAAGAAGTGAGATCACGGGAACCTTGCTTTATGCGGATGATCAAGTTTTGGAAATTTCCTATATGGATAAAGCAGTGAAGCGACAGGCGAAAATTGAACGTGAAAACATTGCGCTCATTCGTTTGGCGGTAAAAATATAAGCAGAAAGGATAAAGAGAGATGAATTTAAAAGATTTTATGGCTGCGATGCAGGCTATTGAAAGTGATCGTAAATTATCAAAAGAGATTGTGGTTGATGCTTTGACGGAAGCACTGGAAAAGGCTTATCGTAAACATATTGAAATACCTGATGCGCTTGTCAGAGTGGATATTAATGATAAGGGAACGATTAAGGTTTATCAGCAGCGTAAAGTTGTGGAGAATGTTGAAGATGATGAATTAGAGATTTCATTAACCGATGCAAAACGAATCAAACAGGAATTTCAGTTAGATGATTTGGTGGAGCAGGAAGTGAATATCGCTGAAATGGGACGCGCTGCCGTTGTTTTGGCGAAGAATGTCATGAAGCAGAAAATTCGTGAGGCAGAAAAACAGGCTGTCTATGATGAATACTGTGATAAAGTGGAAGAAATGGTGATCGGTACGGTAGAGACAGTCGAGGATAAATTTGTGATAGTCAATATCGGTAAAACGATGGCATTGATGCCGAAAAACCAACAGATTCCCGGTGAAAAGTATTATGAGGGACAGCGTCTTCGTGTGGTAATCAACGAAGTAAACAAAGAAACAAAGGGCGCTCAAGTACTTGTATCACGCGGTGCCGCTACTTTAGTGAAGCGTCTGTTTGAAAAAGAAGTACCGGAGATTTATCAGGGAGTAATTGAAATCAAAGCGATTGCTCGTGAAGCCGGTGAACGTACTAAGATGGCGGTATATTCAAACAATGACAATGTTGATCCGATCGGCGCATGTATCGGGCCTCGCGGGTCTCGTGTTCAGGTTGTCATTGATGAACTGCGCGGTGAAAAAATTGATATTTTTGAATGGAGCGATGATGTCACAGAGCTGATTAAGAACGCATTGTCGCCGGCAGAGGTATTGGCAGTAATTCCGAGTGATGAACGCAAAAACGGTCTGCTGGTCATCGTAGGTGATAATCAATTATCATTGGCGATCGGTAAAAAAGGCAAAAATGCTCGTTTGGCAGTGAAGCTGACAGGCTCTAAAATTGATATTAAGTCAGAAAGCGATATTAATGAAAAGGGTATTGATTGGCGTTCTATCGCGGACGAACAACGCGCTCTGTATTTGAAAAACAAAGAGGAAGAAAAAGCCAAAGCACAGGCAATGCGCTTTGAAGCTGTAGAAGCAGAGTCAGTGCAGCCGGTGGAAACACCTGATTTTGCTTACAATGATGTGATTGAAGATACACATGTGGATGAAATGATTCGTGAAGAAGCACAGACTGCGACAGGTAGTGAATCCAAAGCAGAAGTTAAAGAGGAAGCGGTTGTTTCAACAGAGCAGAAACCGGAGAAGGAAGCTGCGGATAAAGCTGTAAGTGATTTAGAGGAAGCGGCTCGTTTGGCGAAGGAAAAACAACGTCAGGAAGGCTTGAATATCAAAGAGAAGCAGGAATATGTATCTAAATTTGAAAAGATTCTTGATAACAAGACTTCAAAAGATGAGCATTCTGCGGTTAAGAAAAGCTTCAAGCGCAAAGATGAGGATGAACCTAAGCGCAAGACGACCTTTGATTTAAGTAAAAAGGATTATGAATTGAAACCGATCTATACCGAAGAGGAATTAGAGGAAATTGCTCGTCAGGAAGCAGAGGAACAGGAAAACGATTGGATCAATGACGATATTGATTTTGATGAATACGATCAATATTACGAGGAATAAGAACAGGAGGAGCTGCATATGAAAAAAATACCGATGCGACGCTGTGTGGCTACCGGTGAAAGCCTTCCTAAAAAAGAATTGCTGCGCATCGTTCGCACTCCGTCAGGCGAAGTTGTCATCGATGAAAGCGGACGTCAAAACGGACGCGGTGCTTATTTGAAAAAAAGCAAGGAAGCACTCGAACAGGCGATGAAACGCAAGGCACTTGTCAGGGCATTGGAATGTGAAATTCCCGATGAGGTCTATGCGAAATTAGCGGAGATGTTTGAACATGAGTAATGTGTCGGGACTGTTGGGTTTGGCACAGCGCTCACGCAAGCTGAAATACGGCGATGAGGTGATACGCGCCGTTCAGCAGAAAACAGCTTATCTTGTGATTATTACCGTAGAATGCGGTGATAATATGCGTAAAAAGCTGATTGATAAATGTACCTTTTATCAAATCCCTTATGTTTTTATGGAAGAATCCATGATGAATCAGGCAATCGGTACTTGGAATCGCAAGGCGGTTGCCGTATTAGATCAAGGTTTTGCACAAAAGCTTCATGCTTGCTTGAAAGGCTAGGTGATATTATGGCAAGACAACCACAAAGAAGAAATAACAATAATAATAAGAAAAGAGCGAATCGCAATCACGGCGGCGGTGCACAGGCACAGCCTAAGAAGCGCGAGGAAGTAAAGGAATTGACCTACAGCGGTCCGATGAGCGTTCAGGAATTAGCTGAAAAGCTGAACCGCAATGCCAGTGAGATTATAAAGCTGTTGTTTATGATGGGAACAATGGTAACGATCAATTCCACATTAGATGAAGAAAATATTGAATTGATTTGTATGGAATTCAATGTGGAAACACACAAGGAAATCATCATTGAAGAAAGTGATTTTGAGGAAATGATTTCACTAGATGAGGATGATGATGCAAGTAAAGTTTCAAGACCGCCGGTAATTACGATTATGGGACATGTCGATCACGGTAAGACGACACTTTTGGATACGATCCGTAAGACTCATGTAACAGCGGGTGAATTCGGCGGAATTACGCAGCATATCGGTGCGTATCAAGTAACGGTGAAAGGAAAAAAAGTCACTTTCTTGGATACCCCGGGACATGAGGCGTTTACTGCAATGCGTGCGCGCGGTGCGAAAATCACCGATATTGTTATTATCGTTGTAGCTGCCGATGACGGTGTGATGCCGCAGACTAAGGAAGCCGTGGATCATGCGAAGGCAGCAGGTGTACCGGTAATCGTTGCAGTAAATAAAATGGATAAGCCGGGAGTGAATCCCGACCGTATTATGTCTGAAATGGCAGAGCTGGATATGATGCCTGAGGAATGGGGCGGCAATACGATTTTCTGTAAAATCAGTGCGAAAAGCGGTGAGGGTGTCAAAGAACTGCTTGATACGATTATGATTTTGGCAGAGGTCGAGGACTTTAAGGCTAACCCGAATAAATCAGCGGTCGGTACTGTGATCGAAGCGAAGCTTGATAAAGGGCGCGGTCCGGTCGCAACGCTGTTGATTCAAAGCGGTACTTTAAATGCGGGAGACAGTTTGGTTGTCGGAACTGCTTTCGGACGTGTGCGTAAGATGGTGGATGATTTAGGACGTGAATTGAAAACCGCCTTGCCGTCTACTCCGGTGGAAATTATCGGTTTAAATGATGTACCGATTGCCGGTGATATATTTAAAGTATTTGACAGTGAGAAAAAAGCGCGTCAGATTGCCGAAACAAGATTACAGAAGCGTATTGATTCCGAACGCAATGCGACAAGCGCAATGTCATTAGATGATTTGGCTCGTCAAATTGAAGAAGGAAACTTACAGACGATCAATATTATTATCAAAGCGGATGTTCAGGGAAGTGCCGAAGCAGTAAAGGCAAGCATGGAAAAAATCGATGTACAGGGCGTTCGCGTCAATGTGATTCGCTCTTCGGCAGGAGCGATCACAGAATCCGATATTATGTTAGCCAGCGCTTCAAATGCGATGATTTACGGCTTTAATGTTCGTCCGAATGCGACAGTCCGTAAAAAAGCCGAGGAAGAAGGCATTGAAATTCATCTGCATAACATTATCTATAAGGCATTAGAGGAAATGGAAAATGCGATGAAGGGTATGCTTGCGCCGGTATATGAGGAAGTCGTTATCGGACAGGCAGAGGTTCGTCAATTATTCAAGGTCAGTAAAATCGGAACAATTGCCGGATGTATGGTTACAGACGGTTGCTTGAAAAAGGAATGCAGCGTACGTTTGATTCGTGACGGCGTTGTGATCTATAACGGCAAGCTGGCATCTCTGCGTCGTTTCCAAAATGATGTGAAGGAAGTACAAAACGGCTTTGACTGCGGCTTAACGATTGAAAATTACAATGATCTTAAGATGGATGATGTAATTGAGGCGTATGAGGATCAGCAGGTTGAAGTACAATAACATTAGGTGATTGTTATGAGTATGAAAAAAGATAAAATAGCCGGAATTATCCAAAAGGAAGTTTCTGAAATTATTCAGTTTGAGTTAAAAGACCCTAAAATCGGTTTTATTACGATTACCGATGTAATTGTCAGCGGCGATTTATCCATTGCGAAGGTGTATGTCTCATTTTTAGGACAGGAAGCACGCAAAGAGGCAGGTATGAAGGCATTAGAGCGCTCTAAAGGCTTTATTCGCACTCAACTGGCTAAGCGTATGACAATTCGCAAGGTGCCGCAGTTAATCTTTCTGCATGATCATGCATTGGAAAACGGCAATAAGATTGAGCGGATTATCGCTGATTTGAATAAATAGGCATTTAAAAGTAATAGTATAGATATAGGACAGTGGGTATTATATTCGCTGTCTTTTTATTGTTTCTTATGATAAATACTGTTTCAGATGTGATTATTGTATTCAAATAAAAAATGCTTGCACACTGTTTAAGCATAATTTACGTATAAAATAAAAACCTCGTATCATACTAATCTCGAGGTGATAAAAATGGAAAGAAAAAAACAGTATAATGAAAAACAGGTACAACAGGATTTATATCAGTATGAGATGGGCATTGAATTAGGTGCCGAAGTTGAAGAACAGAAGCAACAGCATCAAAATGAGTATCAGAAGGAAAATCAGTGCCGCGATTATAAAAGCAACAATAATCAGTCAAACAACTCACGCTCTTTAAATCAGAACAATCAGAATCGTTCAAATGAACAAAATGAGCGTCAGAACAACAATCGCAATAACAATCAGAACCAACAAAACAATCGTAATTTCCGTTAATTGCGGGAGATAAAAGCTGTCTCTTTCTCAGTGAAAGCAGATAGCTTTTTTTATGTTAGTCTGATATAATGATGAACAGCAGTGTATGGATATATGAATTTTAAATAATAAAGATCATCCTCAAGGAAAGGGGAATGTGTATGTATCGTTGTCCGAAATGTCATGAAAAATTAAATAAGCTTGCGAATTCTTATGTGTGTGAAAATCATCATTGTTATGACATAGCGAAAAGCGGATATGTAAACCTTTGCTTGCATCAGCGAAAAGCACAGGGTGATAATAAAGAAATGGTACAGGCACGCAGTGAGTTTTTACAACAGGCATATTATGAGCCGCTGCGACAGCGATTGATTGCACTGATGAAGCAATATCCCGCTAATTGTATGATTGATGCAGGATGCGGACAGGGATATTATACAAATGAAATTGCGAAAGCGATGCCTTTCAGTGAGGTGTATGGCTTCGATCTATCAAAGTTTGCGTTAAAGAAGGCAGCCGGTAAAGCGGAAAATGCTCATTATGCACTGGCAAGTGTTGCCGAGCTGCCGCTTTGTGATCACTGTGCCGACATTCTCGTATCTGTGTTTGCGCCGATCTATGAAAAAGAATTTGAACGCTTATTAAAAACAAACGGCTGTTTCATTAAGGTAGGTCCCGGAGCGAGACATTTATGGGAATTGAAGCAGCAGCTGTATGATACGGTTTATGAAAATGAATCCCCTAAACCGCTGGAATGCTTGAAACTCATTCATGAAGAAGCATTGAAATATGAAGTAGACATTGAGCAGCCTCAACATATTCAAGCATTATTGATGATGACTCCGTATGCTTATCGAACTCCTAAATCCGCAATACAGTGTTTGGAATCAATTGGGAAGCTGCATACGACCTTGGATTTCTATATTCAAGTATGGCAGAAACAGTAAACAGAGTGTTTTCAAATGATTGATAATTTTATTTCGATCAAAACATTTGATAAATAGTTATCATAATTTGACAAAGAGAACACGGAACTTTAAGAAAATAGACTGAAAAGCTGATTACATAAGGATAAATTCACATAAGGCATAGTAAGCAATGCTTGAATATGCTATAATTAACAAATAGAATTGACTGGTGAAATAAGAGAGGTTGAATATTATGGCTTTTGAATCGTTGAGCGAAAGAATGAATAAAGCGTTCCGCAATATTACCGGTAAAGGAAAATTGACGGAAAAGAATATGAATGATATGCTTCGCGAGGTTCGTATGTCTTTATTAGAGGCAGACGTTAATTATCGTGTCGTAAAGGACTTTATTGAAAGAGTCAAAGAAAAGGCATTAGGAACAGAGGTTATGACCTCGATTAATCCGGGACAGTTAGTCGTAAAAATCGTGCATGATGAAATCGTTGATTTGCTGGGAAGTGAGGATGCACCTTTAAACTATAAGCCGAGCGGAATCACTGCGATTATGATGGTAGGTCTGCAAGGTACCGGTAAAACGACAGCGGCTGCTAAGATTGCCAATGTCATTAAGAAAAAACAGGCGCGAAAACCACTTTTGGTTGCGTGTGATATTATTCGTCCGGCTGCGATTGAGCAGTTAAAGACGCTGGGTGAATCCATCGGTGTCGAGGTATTCTCATTAGGTATTGAAACACCGGCACTTGAAACGGCGAAGCAGGCACTTGCTTATGCGAAGCAACAACAGTTTGATACGGTGATTTTCGATACTGCCGGTCGTTTGCATATCGATGAAGCATTAATGCAGGAATTATCCGACATCAAAGCAGAAATCAATCCTGATGACATCTTATTGACCGTTGATGCGATGACCGGTCAGGATATTGTAAATGTCGCACAGAGTTTTCATGAACAGCTGAATGTCAGCGGTCTTGTTTTAACAAAATTAGACGGTGATTCACGCGGCGGCGGTATCTTATCGGTAAAAACGATTACGCAGGTACCGGTAAAATTCGTCGGTCTCGGTGAAAAGATCGATGATTTAGATGTATTCCATCCGGATCGCATGGCAGATCGTATTCTAGGCATGGGTGATATTGTATCTTTGGTAGAGCAGGCACAGGAAAAGATGGACATGGAAGAAGGTGCCAAGTCTGCCAAGCGCATGATGAGCGGTCAGTTCACAATGGATGATATGTTGTTCCAATTCCAACAGATCAAAAAAATGGGTTCCTTAGGCGGAATGATGAAGCTGATACCGGGATTTTCTCAAATGGCAGGACAGATTGATGAGACAAAGGCTGAAAATACGATGAAGGTACGTGAAGCAATCATCAACAGTATGACAAAGGAAGAACGTGCGAATCCTTCTTTATTGAAGGCATCAAGAAAAAATCGTATTGCGCGAGGATCCGGAACTAAAGTACAAGACATCAATCGTCTGTTATCGGAATTTGATAAAATGAAGCAGATGATGAAACAGATGTCGCAAATGGCAGGAAGCGGCAAAATGCCGATGGGAATGGGCGCTGCTATGAAGGGCATGGGTAAAATGCGCGGCTTTCCGGGAATGGGAAAAAAGCGTTTTAAATAATAAATGATTGAAAAATACTGAAATTTACAGGTGGCAAGGAAAAATACTTGACACCTGTTTTATCTATGTTATAATTATACAGGTTTGATAAGAAACATATAGGAGGAAATATTTGAATGGCAGTTAAATTAAGATTAAAAAGAATGGGTAAGAAAGGTAAACCTTTCTACCGTATTGTAGCGGCAGATTCTCGTTATCCGAGAGACGGTCGTATTATTGAAAGCATTGGTACTTACAATCCGACAACAAATCCGGCTCAGGTAACTTTAAATAATGAGTTAGCTGAAAAATGGCTGAAAAACGGTGCACAGCCATCTGATACTGTTCGTAATATCTTATCTAAAGAAGGTATCATGAAAAAATTGCACGAAGAAAAGAACGCAAAATAGTATGGTTGATTACGAAGCTGTCGTAATGAATCTTGTAAGACCAATCGTCGAAGATAAGGAAAGTCTTTCCGTTAAGATCATGGAAAGTTTAGATGAGCATGAAATTCTTGTTTATGTTTATGCGAACAATGATGATGTAGCTCGTTTAATCGGTCGCAAAGGAAGTATGGCTTCCGCAATTCGTCATATGATGTCGGTTGCTTCTCGTAAGGAAGAAGACAAGCGCATCAATATCAAGTTTGAATCTTATGGAGATGCGCTGTAAAACGCATCTTTTTTACAGATAGTGAGGAAGATATGGAATACAGAACTATTGGCTTTGTTGCAGGAACACACGGAATCAAAGGTGAAATCCGTGTAAAGGTACAGACAGATTTTGTGGATGAGCGCTTTGCGATCGGGTCTTGTGTGTATTTGGAAAAGGATCAGAAAATGCTTCCGTTTACGATTGAAACAGTACGTCCGCATAAAGGAATGTTGCTGGTGAAAATGAAAGAAATATTTAATCTGAACGAGGTGGAAGATTGGAAAAGCTGCCGTCTGTGTGTCAGTGCGGATCAGCTTCATGAATTAGATGAGGATGAAATCTATTATCATGATCTTTTAAATATGCGTGTCGTTGATGAGGAAGATCACGAACTGGGACATGTAAGTGAAATTATTGAAAGCGGCGCACATGCGATTATTCGTGTAAAAGGGGAAAAGGAACTGCTGATCCCTTATGTGAAAAGCTTTATTATTCACGTGGATCTGAAGGAACATGTTCTTGTGGCAAGACTTATTGAGGGAATGCTATGAAAATAACAGTGCTGACGCTGTTTCCCGAATTTTTTGATCGCTTTGTCGAAACGTCAATCATTAAACGTGCGATTGAACAAGGGCATGTTGAATTTTCCTGTGTGGATTATCGTCAATATACGTTGGATAAGCATAATCATGTGGACGATACGCCGTGCGGCGGCGGTGCAGGCATGGTGCTGATGTGCCAACCGATCATTGACTGTATTAAGGCGGTGCGCGATGAGCATTCTCTGGTGGTAATGATGACACCGCAAGGTCAAAAATTTACGCAAAAGACAGCGCATTCCTTTGCGAAAGTCAATCATTTGATTTTATTATGCGGTCATTATGAAGGCTTCGATGAGCGTATTCGTGATTATGTAGATATGGAAGTATCGCTCGGTGATTTTGTTTTGACCGGCGGAGAGGGCGCTGCTATGGTAATTTCTGATGCGGTGATCCGCTTGTTAAACGGGGTAATTCAAACACAATCGCATGAGGATGATTCCTTTGAAAACGGTTTGTTGGAGTACCCGCAATATACTCGACCGATTGAATATGACGGTAAAAAGGTACCTGAGGTATTGTTAAGCGGACATCATAAAAATATAGCGACATGGCGCTTAAAAGAATCGCTCAGAAAAACGCTGTTACAGCGTCCCGATTTATTGGAAAATCGGGAGTTTTCCAAAGAGGAAGCTGCTTTATTAGCGGAAATTACGCAAGAGGAACAAAAAAAATAGAAAAAGTATTGTCGTAATACATAAAATGTGCTATTATTATTAAGCCTTTTGCATTCCTATGGAAAAGGTACGAAGGTTCCGCTGAACAATGTACGAATGATTCATGAGCCTCAACGGTATATATGTGTAAAGGAGCCAGAAAAATGAATTTACAATTAGTTAATGAAGTAACAAAAAATCAGTTAAAAACTGATATTCCGTTCTTTAGAACCGGAAGTACAGTACGTGTACACGTAAAAATCAAGGAAGGCGACAAATCCCGTATTCAGGTATTTGAAGGTCTTGTAATTGCACGTCAGGGCGGCGGAATCAGCGAAATGTTTACCGTTCGTAAGATTTCCAATCAGATCGGTGTAGAAAGAACTTTCCCGTTACATTCTCCGATTATCGATAAGATCGAAGTAATTCGTCACGGTAAGGTTCGCAGAAATAAGTTGTATTATTTACGCGGTCGTTCTGGAAAAGCTGCTCGTATCAAAGAAATCCGCAAGTAAGAAAAAGGCCGGGAGGATCCGGCTTTTTTACTAGAGTATAGGAGGAATTCATCATGGAGGAAACAAAAACTCTGTCACAGCGAATTCTTAAGGAATTGCTTGATTTGGCTAAAATATTTGTGATTTGCTTTGTGATTGTCTTTATTCTTACGCATTATGTCGCAAAACCGATTCGGGTTGAGGGCAGCAGTATGTATCCGACTTTACAGGACGGACAGCTCGGCATCACCAATGTTTTTGCGGTGAAATTTCAAAATGTATCTCGTTTCGATGTGGTAATAGTTTATAATGAAGAGCGCGGCGAGCATTGGGTGAAGCGTGTGATCGGTGTTCCCGGTGATACGGTGGAATCAAAGGATGATGTGCTGAAAATCAACGGAAAGGTCGTAGATCAATTCTTTCTGAATCAAACCTATGTAAAGGATATGCAGAAGGAAGGCAATTTTACGAGTGATTTCGGACCGGTTACGCTCAAAGAGGACGAGTATTGGCTGATGGGTGATAACCGCATCCGCTCCGAAGACAGCCGCATTCACGGACCGTTTAAGGAAAGTGAATTGGTCGGTAAAGATGTGTTGGTGTTCTTTCCTTTCAATGAGTTTCAATATGTTCATAATACGGGGGATTAATCACAGAGTGGAGTGTTGCGTATGGATGAACGTCGTTTAGCTAGAAAAACAAAAAGAGAAAATTTTTTACTGGAAGCAGTTGATTTATTACGTATTGTGATTATTGTCGTGGTATTGGTTTATTTAGTACCGATTTTTATCGTGCGCCCGGAAACAGTAGTCGGTCGCAGTATGCTTCCGACACTGCAGGACGGCGATCAAGGGTTGACCAATATTTTTACAACGCTTGTTTTCGGCATTCATCGCTTTGATGTGGTAGCGGTCGTAGAGCCTGACAGCGGCGATCAGTGGGTGAAGCGTGTAATCGGTTTACCGAATGAAACAGTTGCTTATCGTAACGGTGTATTGTACATTAACGATCAGGCGATGGAAGAGCCGTTTTTAAATGATGAGTATATTACCGGTACCGGTAAATCACGCAGTACTTTTACTTCTGATATGGCAGAGATAACGTTGGGCGATAATGAATATTTTCTAGTTGGTGATAATCGCCCTGAATCACGTGATTCCCGCGAGCGCGGTCCGTTTCAACGCTCGGATATAATCGGTAAGCATTTCTATGTGTTTTATCCGAATTTAAGAATTGTGACAAATGATGACTGATGAAGCTGTTAATATTCATGATGTTTATGTATGAAACGAAAGGCTTCTGATTATCAAATAAAAGGCATCTTAATAATTTATGATAAGGCTGCGGGTCGTTTGGCTGCAGTCTTTTATGATACTGATGAGAAGTTCACGGTAAATCTTAAGGGATAAGGTTTAGGGGTAGAAAATTATGAAAATATGCATTTACCGCTTTTTCGTGTTTCATGTTATAATAAGGTAACGATTATTAAACAGGCAGTGAATTACAGTATGGATTTTATGATAAAGCTTACTTCACGCTGTTTATGTAAAGGAAAGGTGAATAACAATGAATTCTGTGATAATACCCGATAAGCTGAATAAGGGCGATGAAATTCGTGTAATCGCACCTTCACAAAGTATGTGTTTATTGAGTGAAGAAACAATCGCGATTGCGAGGCAGAGGTTAGAATCATTAGGATTACGTGTAACCTTCGGAAAGCACGTGTTTCAACAAATTGATGAGGATTATGCGTGTGCATCAATCGCAGAGCGTGTGGCTGATCTCCATGATGCGTTTTCGGATCCTAATGTAAAGGGGATTCTGACAGCCATCGGCGGTTTTAATATTAATCAGCTTTTGAATGATATTGATTTTGAGCTGATTAAACGCAATCCTAAAATCTTATGCGGTTTTTCTGATATTACGGCGTTATTAAATGCGATTTATGCAAAAACCGGCTTGATCACTTATTACGGACCGCATTTTTCTTCCTTTGGTATGAAGCATGGCTGTGATTATACACTTGCTTATTTTAAGCGGCTGCTGATGAAACAAGAACCGGTAACTGTTGCGGATTCTGAGCAGTGGAGTGATGATTTGTGGTATATTCATCAGGAACAGCGAGATTTTATACTGAACGAAGGACGGTTGGTGTTGAATCCGGGCATAAGTGAGGGCAGAATCATCGGCGGCAATCTATGTACGCTGAATCTGTTGCTTGGCAGCGAATATATGCCGGATGTAGATAACAGTATTTTATTCCTTGAGGATGATGATCTCTCTGAAAAAGAATTTTTACGCGAGTTTGATCGTAATTTACAGGCGCTGCTTCATCATGCCAAAGGGAAGAATATCAAAGGACTGGTACTCGGCAGGGCGCAAATAAATTCGTTCATGTCACTTGATAAATGGCAGCGGTTGATAGAACTAAAACCGGAATTACAGAATATTCCGATTATGGTAAATATGAATTTCGGACATACAACTCCGATTTTTACCTTTCCGATCGGCGGGAATGCATGTATGAGAGGCGCTGAATTGACGCTTTATGATTGAAAAACAATAAATAAAAAGGTTTAACAGAATCAATCATTACTGTCAATCTTTACTAAGAATACAACAGATTTAATAATATGGCAGACTTATAAATTGATAAAGGAAGTGGATGTATGTCAACCGATAATCAAACAAAAACAAACATTAACTGGTTTCCCGGTCATATGACAAAGGCAAAAAGAGAAATGCAGGAAAAACTGCGTATGGTCGATATGGTCATTGAATTAAGAGATGCGCGTATTCCCAATGCTTCACGCAATCCTATGATCGATGAGCTTTGTCAAAATAAGCCGAGATTGATCATATTATCAAAAAAGGACAAGGCTGAGGAAAATCAAACAAAGCGATGGATTCAACATTTATCAAGCGATGAGGTACAGGTATTGGCACTGGATATTCCGAAAGAGAATATTACGAAGCCGGTTGTACAGGCAGCACAAGCGGTGATGAAGGAAAAACTGGAACGTCAAAGGCGCAGAGGAATTCGTCCTCGAGCTATACGGGCAATGGTTGTCGGAGTTCCTAATGTCGGGAAATCTACCTTTATCAATAAAATTGTAAAGAAGCGCATCGCTCAAACCGGAGATCGTCCCGGAGTCACAAGAGCGCTGCAGTGGGCGAGGGTAAACGATCAGCTGGAACTGCTGGATACACCGGGAGTGCTGTGGCCGAAGTTTGAGGATGAACGAGTCGGTTTGTGTCTTGCCGCCTGCGGTTCAATCAGAGATGAAATTCTGCCGATTGAGGAAGTGGCATGTTGGATGATGAAAACGCTTTGCGCACGTAATCCGCAGGTGTTGGAAGCTCGCTATCAGATTACATGCTGTGAGGACCCTTATGAGATGTTTCAACGTATTGCGAAAGCAAGAGGCTTTTACAGAAACGGTCAGGAAATTGATGAAAAAAGAACGATTGATACGTTTATCAAAGAAGTCCGCCAAGATAAATTAGGACGAATCACATGGGAGTATTGCGATGGAAACGACTAATGAATATGAAAAAAAATGGTGGAAGGAAGGGCGGTGCGGCGTCATCGGCTTAGATGAAGCGGGAAGAGGACCGATCGCAGGACCTTTGGTGGTAGCGGCAGTCATGTTTCCGGTTAATTATCACCATGAAGCGATCTATGATTCTAAAAAAATAAGTGAGAAAAAGCGTAAGGAGCTGTTTCAGGTAATTATTCATGATGCGCTTGAATATCATATTGAAATCGTATCACCTAAGAAGATCGATGAATTAAATATTTATCGGGCAACGCAGAAGGCAATGGAGGAACTTGTTGAGCGCTTCCGTTATAAAGACGGTGTTTTAAGTGATGCGATGCCTTTACCGAATTGTGCTTTTGATGTGATTCCGATTGTAAAGGGCGATCAGAAAAGTGTCAGTATTGCGGCAGCCAGTATCTTAGCCAAGGTAACGAGAGATTGCATCATGAAAGCATATGATGTTCAGTTTCCGCAATACGGCTTTGCCAAGCATAAGGGCTATCCGACCAAGGCACATATTGAAGCACTTCATCGATACGGCATATTGGATATTTATCGCAGAAGCTATGCGCCCGTAAAGGATATGTGTCAGCTTCAGTTTGATCTCTAAGCAGTCGATAAGCATACAGCTTATTTTAACGGAAATACAAACCGTAAACTACACCTGTTCACTTATATTGTAAGGCAGGTGTTTTTTTAGGGACTCCACCATCTAGTGTGGAGTGAGAAAAAATAACCACCAAATAATGTGGATACACTCCACCAACTGGTGTGGAGAAGCAGAGGCATTTTTTGCCTCTGTTTTTGAATGTTTATTTGAGTAAGAAACCAGTTTTATTAACAGCATACATGATTCTTTTTCTACGTCTTTCAATATTACGAATACCTTTAGTGTTGAAAAGAAGAGTAGAAATGGTAGCATTCATACTTTCCGCAATACTGGAATTGATTCTCTTGCCTTTATAAATAATAAAAGAATTGATAATTTCAACTTTCCAATTAGAAAGAGAAACAATAAAATCATAATATTCAGGAATATTAGAAAGAACAAATTCATCATAGATAGAATCAAAACTTTCCTTCGCATCTTCATAAGAACAAGTAGCATTAAAAATAGTGTATTTCTCTTTTAATTCATAAGCAAGTTTCAAATGAGGATGAATAGAAAGAATAAGTTCAAGAAGCTGTCTGTAATTTATATAACGATCTAATTTCTTATTGTATTTTCCCTTATTATCTAAATTAATTGTTCGATCAAACAATAGACATTTCCAGTGTTTTAGTAGATAATATTCTATAGAATCTGTAGAGAAAGATTTCATGATACGGATTCTAAGTTTTTGAAGGCTTTCATTTAGATGTTTGATGACGTGGAAAGAGTCAACACAAATGAGAGCCTTTTTAAAATAAATTTGAGCGATTTTTTTATAAGGGATATACATATCAATACACACGTATTTGACATTTAGAAGTTCTTTAGAATTGTGTAGGGATTGGAAATAATGATGAAGGTAGTTTTTCTTTCTGTCAGGGAGAACATCAAGAATAGTACGATTATAGAAATCATAGAAGATACAAGAATACTTAGCATCGAAACTATTCACTTTTGTATAAACTTCATCAATACAGATTACTTCAGGAAAAGGGATACGAGGAATATGGCAATGTTTATCAAAAATACGAACAATAGTAGATTCAGAAAGACCAGTAAAAGAAGCAACAGAAGAAAAAGTCATCTTAGGGTCTTTTAAGAGATCCATAACAGTGATAATAGAGTCATAAGAAACTTTAGAATTAGTGGGAGCCATTGTATAAGAATCAGAGAAACTATGTTTATTAGGACATTTATAGCGAGGAACTTTTAAGAAAACAGAGATATTCTTGAAAGCGTGATGAGGAATAGAGATATTCCTAGAATAATAACCATTAGAACGACAAGAATCACAACCACAAAAGGGACAAGAAATTTTCTTTCTGGCAAGAGAAACGAAAATAGAAAGATGACTAGTATCATCACAAGCAGAATGGAAAGAGCTTACATCCGAAGAATGTAAGTTTAATAAAGAAATAAGTAATTTATCATTTTGATCCATAAATAAAACCTCTTATATAGACCATAGTCATTATAGAAAGAGGGCATGATTCCATCAACTGGTGTGGACTTTTTACTCCACACTATTTGAAGTAGCGTATCCACAAACACAGAAGTTGGTGGATACTTCTTTTTTATAGAGCGTGAAGTGCAAAAGTAACTTCCACTTTTAAAGGTCGAAAAATATATAGTGGAAA
>CANOSP010000016.1 GCA_947569705.1 uncultured Erysipelotrichaceae bacterium | reverse complement strand
CTGTAAAGGTTGGAGTTGTAGTATCTGATGAATTAGAATGAGGTGTTACACTTCCATCTACCTCTCGATAGATTACGATCTCTTTTTCGGTAAAAGCCGATTCATAATTATCATCACCGGTAGTTGGATCATCATCAACCGTCGCCTTGATCTTTACTTTTCCAAAACCGCCGTTGCCTTTATAAGTGATTTCACCGCTGTCCTCATCGATTTCAATTAAGTATGCATCACCGCCGCTCACACTGTAAGTGATTTTAGTACCTGCATTCGGCGTCGCTGTCGCAGTTTCATTCCAATTTGTTGCCGCATCTGTCACTGACTTGTGATTTTGGTTCGGATCATCGAATGCGATTGTGGGGTTCGTTTTCTCAACTGTAAATGACGTACAAACCTTTGAGTCTGATGTAGCTGTTGTGGGATCGCCGTTCGCATCCTTAGTACTTATACAAAATTTATAAGTACCTGCCTTTAAACCGCCGTTCACTAAATCAGGCGCCCCGCTCTTTATCTTCACATTCAATGAGGTACTGCTTGATACTCCGTTATTTAAGCCTTCTAATTCAAAGTTTTGATACGTATTATCTCCGTTGGTTTCAAGTATATAAGTTAGCGGCATAACTCCTTGCGGATTCACAGTAACTTTTCCTACTGCCTGACCTGCATTCACATTCTTACTGAATTCGTAATCCTTTCCGATACCGGCACCGTTTTGAGGCTGTTTAGCGTAAGCCAATTTATGAGGTTCTACTATTTCAAGCTGTATTACATCTGAAATTTCAGATGAATAAGCAGGATCTGTCGTAGTATTATCAAACACTTCATTTACCACAGCGATCTGGTATCTACCGTCTGATAAATCATGTGTATCCAATGCATAAGACTCCGATCTGCCACTCGCAGATCCAAGCGGTGCATAATTCACCAGATCTCCTTGTGAATTAAATATTAAAACAGATAGACTGCTTCCGCTTACTGCCGTATTCCCTTTTGCTTTTACTGTGATTTTACTGCCCTGAAGCATTTGATAAATACCGCTGTTTGATACCAATGAAGCACTGTCAGCCTCATTACGCAACTCAGTAATCGATGCTTCCATATTATTATTTAAAACTCTGACTTTCATGTCAGCCCCTACTGCATTTGTTGTAATATTTGTATAATTACTCGGTAATTGTGGTGATGATACCGAGGCTATACTACCGGCATTCAGCGTTGATATTGCAAATACAATCGGATCTTTTTGGATAAAAATTGCAGGACGTAATGCATAAGGATTTAATATAGTATTATCAGTATTATGATATAAGGTACCGTTCGGACTTATCATGATTGTCGCATTTTTAGCATAGCTGTCCTGATAAGGATCATGCATATGATATATTTCCGTAAATGCATAATCTTTTGCGGAAGCAGTGAAAGCAGCGTATAACTTTCCGTAATCTGCGACACTCACCTCAGACGTATAATCAAAATAATGTAATAAAAATGCATTCTTTCCCGTGGGTGTAGTACGTGTATATTCTTTAAGCATTGTATAAGCCCACGTATTAACTCCGTCCAATACACTTGCCAATCCACTCTCATATTGTTTTAAGCGGGTCAATGTATGTGTCCCAATAATCTGTGATAAAGATGGATCAGACCATTGTTGATTAAATAACTGCATAGATGTTTTTAAATTACTGTCATCATACTGCGCATTACCTACATAAGAATAAGTAGAATTTGTTAAAACACCATTCGTTTGCAGAGTACAATTTGCTGTTAAACATATATAAAATTTCTGATTGGTTGAAAAAGCACTCTCGTTTTTTATTGACTTTGTAGTCATAGCTAACCAACTGTTTTCTGTTACCGTACCGCTTTTAATTCCATCAGTAATTAATTGCCAGCTAATCGGACTGTTATTTCCTACTGTATTTTTACCCAAATAATAACGATCGCCTTTTTTCATACCTATTTGTGTTTTGCTTCCTTGTAGATTACTCGGAGCTTTATTCACTCTGCCGGTTACACTGCCGCCTGATGTATATGAGCCTGCCGATGCTGCGCTTAAATAAGAAAAAGAAAAAGCAGAAGCCATCGTAACAGTACATATAAAAATTGAAAGTAATATCATTATTCTCTTTTTCATCGTTCTCGTTCCTCTCTGTTCGTTGCTTCGCTTATTTTTGATACATACGCGGCACAGCATATATGCAGTCTTTCAATACAACGCCACAAGATAAAATGAAAAGGTTCAAAAAAATTATTTTTTTATAAACTTTTTTATTTTCAGATGATAATTAAAATAAAAAATAAGATTTCAAGGAAACAATACGATAAAAAAATAATTCGTTAAACATCAACAAATATCATAAAATAAGCATTACAAAAATATAAACAAATATAAATTAATTCACATTAAATTTCTGATAGAGACGTTCAAAAGAATTTGCGATTCCCTGATTAATCAAAGATTCATAATAAAAATTATTCATTTTTTTTAATTGTTCATAAATCGGTCTGATTTCCATAAATTCAGCTTTGGTTATAGCATTGATTTCATCCTCACAACACAGCCAAAGCTTTAAATTAAAATATGCACTTTCCGAAGTTGAAATTTGTTTACTGAATACTTGATAAGTAGGAAATGCATCCTTTTCGGTTATTTCTTCCTCGTGTTCGGAAGAAAAGTTTTGCTGATAATAATCATATGCTAACGATCCTGCTGTTAAGGTTGAAAAAAGCAGAATTCCGGCAACGATCACTTTTATGCCGGTAATCGAAGAAAACATTGAAGAAAATCGCATAGGCTTTTTTGAAACAATCGGCAAAAGCGGAATCGAATTACCTGCGGCTTCCAACAAAAGCGCACCGGTAATCGCTTCGCCAAATGAATGAAAATTTAACTTAATGCCTTCTCTTGCTTCATATTTTTTTACTTTTTCCTTTAATGCATCACGAGCATAGGACAGACGACTTTTCACCGTACCGACAGGAATCTCTAAGCGTCCGGCAATTTCTTCTAAGCGCAATTCATCTAAATAAAACATTACTAAAACCTCACGCTGTCCTTTGGAAAGCTCATTGATAAATTTTCTGATAAGTTGACAGTCACTGGCATTACGTGAATTTTCATGCGGAATTAAATAACTGCGTTCTTCAATACTACTGTTTTGAATGATCGGCTGTTCACAATCAATATTGATATAACGATTCTTACGAAACAGATTTTTACATTTTGATAAAGTGATGCGATTTAACCAATATTTAAAAGCCTGTGGGTTTTGCAGGGTATGTATGGTTCGTTTTACCTCTAAAAAGGTTTCCTGTACGACATCTTTCGCATCGGCATCATTTTTTGTATACTTATAAGCGATATAATACACCAGTCGCTCATATTGACGATATAAGTCATTAAACGCTGCTTCATCACCGGCGATCGCTCCAGTTATCATTTTCATTTCCTCTGTCGTCATATCCAACACTCCTTATAATCATCATAAAGCAGAATTGCCGGTTAGTCAATTAAAATTTTACAAATTTCATAATTTTATAAAATAATTGTTATTGTATTTTATACTTATGTAGAAACATCAGGTTATTTTGCTTTCTATATTATATAATAAAAACTGCATAAAACAAAAAAACGCATTTTCGAGATTAAAAAAATAACTTTTTCAAATCGAAAATACGAGATTTTTAGTGTTTTATCACCATGATTTAATGCTTTAATAAGCGATAAAAAGTAACTGCATACAGCATAAATGCATTCGCAAAAACAATGAAAGTGATCAACATACAAGCGTGAATAAGCCAAAGCGGCAGTTCATAACATGCGATAAGGATAACCGTCACTATATAAAATACTGCGGTAGCAACCTTTCCGTACCATTTAGCACCGTTTAAGCGTCTTCCTTTCTTTAGACCGATGATACAGCAAATGCCTTGAAATGCCTCTTTTATGATAAACAAAACAAATAAACCGATCATTTGCGGATAACGGCTGCATAAAGCTATTACGATCGCCAGCTGCATCGCTTTATCGGCAAGCGGATCAATGATTTTTCCAAGCTCTGTAATCATGTCGCATCTGCGGGCAATCTGTCCGTCTAAACAATCGGTAATACCGCCTAAAACAATCATCGCCGCTCCCCATCCGTATTCCTCTTTCCAGTATAAATAACTAAAAGCGAACACTAATAAAAAGCGAATATAGCACAGAATATTGGGAATTGAAAATATTTCCTTTTTACTCATCGTACACCTCTCATACTTGATACTGTTATAACCTGACATTATAAGCTGTTAGTATTTAATAAGTAGTATTATAGCACTTTTTTTAAAAGAGACATAGCATCATTACTTAAAAAAAAGCGATTTTCACATACTTTTACAAAATTTCAACAAATTTCTGCTTAGGATAAGCGTTATTATATAGGCGAGTTAAGCGAAACCCCTATCGTTTAACTCAGTATGTAGTCATTCTCCCTAATGATAATTCATACAATTTTTCTATCCCTTAAACAAAAGAAAAGCACTGTGTCCCCCACAGTGCTTTTCTTTTTACAGGATAAATTGCAAAAAATAAACTAATTGTTTTTTCCACCAATACCAATCATGTGCGACATCATAACCCCAGAAATCAATCCATGCATCGATTTCTTTTTCTGCCAGAATATGTTCCATTTTATGCAGAGAATTCACCATATCCTGTTCCCAAGCTCCGCGCCCGCAACAGAAAATGATTTCAGCTTTTTTGTACAGATCCATATGCGGATGATCCTTCGGCATATCGCGAAGATAGTCCAACGGGGAGTTATGATACAGCAGTTCATCGGAATAATCATGGAAGAAATAACTTGCTTCAAAAATGCCGCTGTGTGATAACAGCACATCGAAAATATCGGGACGGCGTAAAAATGCATTGGTCGCATGATAACCGCCCATACTGCATCCGGTAGCGATAATGCCCTTTGTTTCCTTATGCTCATATGTGCTGATTTCATAAATACGCGGTACTAATTCATTGATGATATATTGAAACCAACGCTCCTGTTGTTGAGAGCGTTCTCTCGGATCGCCGTCCTGCTTACTGAAGGTTTCCAAGTCGATCGAGTCGCAACAGAACATTTGGATTTTACCGGCATCGATATATTCCTTGGCAGCTTCAATCATGCCGAAGTTCTCATAGTCAAAAAAGCGTCCGTCCTGCGGCGGGAATACAAGACACGGCTTACCTGCATGTCCGAACACCTTAAATTCCATATCACGATTCAATTCATGAGAAAACTCTTTATAATATTCAACCTTCATTTGTTTGTCCTCCTGCTTCTTCTTGTATAAAATTAACAAAGGCTTTTACTTCACCCATCGTTTTAAAACACGCTGTATACATTTGATTGCCCATCGCATCGGATAAAATCTCCGGCATTCGCTCTTCCATCACAATGAAATCACGATAAATATTCATAACCTCTTGGTGTGTATGACGATAGCTGTGCGAATCACGACGCGATGCAAATACGCAGATATACGGGCGCTTTTGTGTATCGATCTTGGTTTGATCATAACGTACCATATCCGCCCATATCTGATAGACATCAAGGCTGTTCGCATAGTTCATCATATCGGGAGTATAACCGCCCGGCGGTCGCATATTTACCTCTAAACCGATCAAGTCACCGGCTTTTCCGAGTCCCTTTTTATCTTCCAGCATACGGAAGAATTCAAAATGAAAGAAGCGCCTTTCACACGGAAATGCCTGAATCGCCCGCTGTCCTGCCGCTAACAGATCAGGCTCTAATTCCCGTTGACTGTAATACACAAGATGATCCTTTGCCTGAACAATTTCCATGATCGGGGTCGGGAACACATGGCTTGTATAAAATAAAATTTCTTTTTTTGAATTGGTAACACCGTCAAAGGAACAAATATAGCCGGGAACATATTCTTCCATGATGTATTGTGTATTCGGCAAATGTGTATAAAAATAAATCAACTGTTCTTCATTTTCAATTTTATAGGTTGCACTCGCTCCTACACCGATATCAGGCTTTACAATCAAGGGATATCCAACCTTTTTCACAAAAGCCTTTCCATCTTTTAAGGTAGAAACAAGATGCCAGCGCGCTGTCTTGATCCCTGCTTTTTCATAATATGCTTTCATTTTCGATTTATGTTGAATATTTCTGGCTTCTTCGCCTAAATAGCCGCTGGTGATATGAAAATCCTGTCGCAATCGCGCATCTTGATCCATCCAATATTCATTATTTGATTCCAACCAGTCAATTTTACCGTACTTAAAGGTAAAATATGCGACTGCCCGAAGCATTTCATCGTAACTCTCCATATCGCTGACATAATAGTATTCATCTAATGCCGAACGCGTTTCATTGGAAAGCTGCTCATAGGCAGTATCACCGATTCCCAAAACTCTGATGCCGTTTCTTTTTAAACGGTCGCAGAAATTCCAATAGGTTCGAGGAAACTGCGGTGAAATGTAAATAAAATTCATTCATTATCAACTCCTAAATACAATAATATTTTATCATATTCAGAAGTATAAGAAAACATTTTCATTCACTAATATTGATAAAAATGCTGTAAATCACGCTGTTTATCGGCTTCATCTAAAATTCTTAAGATTCTGATCGGATTACCGAGTGCAAGTGCGTTGGCGGGAATGTCTTTTGTCACTACACTGCCGCTGCCGATTACGGCTCCCGCATGAATCGTAACACCGGGATTAATTACCGTGTTGCCGCCGATCCATACATCATCTTCAATCAGAATCGGGAGTGCATATTCCAAGCCTTGTCGACGCAATTCATGATGCAGCGGATGTGTCGCCGTAAACAGGGAAACATTGGGTCCGATCAATACACGATCTTTTATAACAATCGGAGCGCAATCCAGCATCACACAATTGTGATTCGCATAAAATTCGTCACCGATTGTTATATGAAAGCCGTAATCACAATAAAAATTCGATTCAATATGAAACTTTCCTTCGGTATGAATCAATGTGCTTAACAGCGCATTTCGCTCTTGAATGTGACTCGGCGGTATTTGATTGTACGCAAATAAGATGTCTTTGCATTTGTTTCGCGCATCAATCAAAGCGCTCTCATCCGCAGAATAGAGATAACCTTGTTTCATTTTTGTAAGTTCGTCCATAATCATCCTCCTGAACAAAGGGATCGCTGAACGATCCCCGAGTGTTACAGCTGTAATTCCTTACAGCGTTTTTGAATAAATTGTTGAATCATTTCTTCTTCCTGATCCTGAAAACCGGTAAAGCATACCTCTTCAATATCTTCATGTTGAAAAAGAAATAACTCTTCGGGATCTAAGATTCCTTCCGGATAATAGCATGCACAGTAATCAAAAATTTTCTGATCACTTTCACGCATTTGTAAACGACCGCAAATCATAATTCGTTTTGTGCCGTTTTTTAATCGAACAATACTTCCTAACGGATAAAACTGTTTTTTCATTTTAATATTCCTTTCTGTTATAGCATAACGCAATTATCAATCTGCGTCAATCCTTTCACCACTCTATTTTAACCTCGGCTCCGCCTCCGAAAAGACATGCGATTCTGCCGCTGAAGGAAAGAGAGCGATTTGTCAATGAATATCCGCCTCCCACTCCCAATCCGACTTCCGTAGAACCGCCGACCGTAAAGGTCAAGCCCAGTATTTCAAAGCTGTTTTCCGCTTTCGCTTTTACGGCAGATACGCCGACATCACCTTCCAAAGTTACCTCGTCTTTACTGAATACCGCCTTTCCGCTCGCTTCCGCAACGCCGACATCGATCTGCGCTTTAAACGTATTCTTGATAATGTCATTTTTAAAGACACTGACTGCCTTTGCCTGAACCGCTGAAACAATAGCCTCTCCTTCTGCACTCAAAGTAGGCTGAAACCCTTTGGAATCAAACAGCATACCTTTGACACTGCCGGATACTTCCGCATTACCGACTCCTGCAGACGCTGACAGATGTCCGCTTTGACCGAAAGATTTTATCGCCGATGCATTGACTAAATGCAAAGTACCTTCCGCAGAATACTTGATCCCCTCAGTCAACAGCGATTTCAGCGAGCGATTTTTGAAGCCCTGTTTGGTCGTTTCTATATGACCGTCAAGGAAATCAAGCGAATAATTTTTTTGTTTCGCTGTTTCTGCTTTTCCGATCAAAGCATTTTTTAACGATGAAATCAACTTATTTCGCGATAAGCTGTCGACTGTGACTTTATTCGTTAAATCTTTGGTTTTTTGCGCCTTTTCAGGTACTGTGAAACGCTTCATCTGTCGCAGTGCCTCATTCAGATAGCGTATGACATCACCGGTAATGTTTTGAGCGTTTTGATTGGTGATCGCAGCTGCTGATTTATTCAGCTGCATCTCTAAAACCCGATAGGCGCCGGCACTTTGAATGATATAGTAATTTACGGCATCTAAAGTATTACAGAGCCGCTTTGTATCATTCAATAAGGCATATGCTTTTATTCCCAACCAATAATCAACCGCAAATAAGCCGCTTTGTACGTACTGGAGATGATACAAGGCATTTGCCAAACGCTGCTTTGCCTGCAAATATTCCGGTTGTGCATAGGAGAGACGATCGACATCAATACATAAAGATCTCATAGGCGCATCCGCTCATAATACATGAGCTGTTCCTTTAGGTCATTACACTGATTTATTAAATACTGAATCCTTTCTATACACTGATCACAGGCATACAAAAGTTCGCACTGTTCCTGTGCATGATAGTTGTCTTTTAGAAATTGACGATATGCAATGATTGATGTTTTTGTTTCATAGAAAGCGGAAAGCGCATTCTTTAAATTGGCTTGTTGGCGACACAGATCATAGGATCTTGCACTCATAAAGTACCGCCGCTATTGAAATGAAGCAGCACTCTGCTGAATTGTTTGTTCCGTTGCTTCATATCCGGCAACCGTTTGATCCAGAAATTTCGCATAATTCTCAATGATATTGCGATAATTTTCAAATATCGGCATCATCCCGTTAAAGCGTGAGCGAATCGTCTCGGCAGCCGGACTTTGCCAGTTTGTCGCCAAGGCGTTCATAATTCGCTTCATTTCCAATAATTCCTGCATTAATTTACTGTTATATCTACGCATCTGTGAAGATGTACGGCTGACCTCAGCCAGCGAAATCATAATTGCTTCCATGTATAGTCCTCCTTAGTTTGTCAATGTGCGTGCTTTAGCTGCACGATCTTCCTGTGTGGCACGATATGCCTGTGATGAACTGCGCAGAAATTGTGCATAATTACGCATTAACCGTACCATTTGCACAAAATCCTGTTCAAATCCGCGTATTTGCGCGGTATAAGCCAAATTGTCTTTTCCCTGCCAACCGGCGCGCATTTCATCTACGCATTGATATAAATTACGATAGGTTCGCTCATAGGCGACACACTGTTCCTCAATTTTTGCGGCACTGTTATCTAATGCCTGCGGTTCTACACTGATTTTAATACTCATGTTCAATTCCTCCTTCAGAACAAGTAAAATATTTCATTGTTTTCAACTTTTCTCTCTGCTAAAGTTTCGGTTCCGACAAAAACGGATTGACTGCGTTTTCTTAGCAATAGACTGCCGGAATGCGCAGTATAACGCTTTTGACTTTTTTCTTCTATCCATAATGCACATACGTGACATAATTCATCGGCGCTGATCATGCTCGCAGCCGCAATATCCATTGATAAGCAAACCGACGGGGCAATAACGGTAAGTAAAATTGTTTTAGTCATAGCCGCAAATTCCTCTGATGAACAAAGGCTCATCTCTGATCAGGCAAATATCGGTTTTTTTATTTGTTTGAAACGCACTGCCCAGATTCCAAAGATAGCGAAATTCGCTCAAACCTAAGCCGCACCATAAAATGCGGTTTGCGGCTTTACACTCCTGTAACAGCGGATGCGAGAAGTTCATCGATAAATCCTGCGGCGACAGCGCAATGATGCACATCCCATCCTCGACGACAGCTAATTGATCGCTGAATGTGATCGAATATTGTTTGATTGCGGCAATTTTACGCATCAGCTGATAAACACGCTGCCACTCATAGCCGGTAATGATATAGCAGCCTTCAAACGGCAACGCAACCGCTTTGCGATCATCTAATGAGCGCCCGATCACAAAACCGTCCTGTACCTCTTTTGCCAGCTGTTCATAAACAGGGGCATCCTCTAACGGCGGTAGCTGAGCGAAACATTCTCGATCCCCCGAAACATTTCGACTTTCAAAAAACTGCACCGTATATAACTGCTCCTGTTGCTTATGAATCGCTCGCAGCGGCGGATTTGAGCCAAGCGCACTCTGAACAAGACTTTTTGCTTCCTGTTCATCCTGCAGATGAAATACAAACAGATTTTCAAACTGCTGAAACAGGCGTGAAGACAGATCGGTAAGCGTCATCGCACTGATAAAAAGATGAATTCCGTTACTGCCGTGATCGCGGGCAAGCTTGGCAAGCCACTCGCTCGCTTCCTCTTCTGCTTCTAATAAAGCTGCGACATTATGTACGATTAACACCCATTGTTCCTTTGTTTCATTCTTGCGCAACCGATAAAAATACTGCATCAAATAGTGTAAATCATCACTTTCTTCCGGAGTAATCGCCGCATATATCCGGGTATTTTGTTTCCATTCACACAGCTTGCCGTTTGCCCCGTCAATGATTACGATGCGCGCATTTGTTTCACTGTCGCATAATGCATAAAGTAGTGCATGAAGTGCTTTACGCACAGCGTTTAAGTCATGCCCTAAAAATAAGCAGTTATGAAGATGATCCTTAATTGATAAACTGAACCGGCTTTGGTTTTCAGGATCATCCGCAAGCGCAAAGCAGCCTTTCTCCATATCTGCCTGTGCTATTTCATCGGGCAGCGGATCCTGCCATAAGCGAGGTGCTTTCAACTGATGACGCTCTGCCATCATACCCAATTCGGCAATCACCGCGTTCATTTCGCTTTGAATCTGAGCGACATGCGCTCTTTGCCACTCTCTTTGCACGGATCCGTCATTCGCAAGCTCTTTGATTAAGGAACTGCCGATTCCTTGTTGCGCCGGATCATAAGGAAGCTTTGCATAGGCAGACTGTCCTTCCACAAACACTTCATCATAGCCAACCTGTAAATAGAAGCGTCCCACCGCTTTGATCTGTGCGCCCTCTTTGCGCTTTAGCATATCCATACTGTCATTTTGTTCCGCAACTTTAAGGCATATATGAAAGCGCGCATTACTCCATATTTGATCATCGACAACACCGCTTGGCTTTTGAGTAGCCAAGATCAGATGAATTCCCAGTGAGCGACCGATGCGGGCAATGCGGATCAGCTGTTCCATAAACTGCGGCTCCTGTTGCTTTAATTCGGCAAACTCATCTGCGGCGATCACAAGATGGGGAACAATTTCCGTTACCTTATGCTCATGATACAGACGTTGATATACATCTATATCCATAGACGGATAACCGCCGCTTTCCATCACCTGCGCAAATAATCGCTGTCGTCTCAGCAACTCCACATGAAGCGAGGTCAAAGAGCGCTCGATCATTGCGCCGTCCAAATTGGTAATCACCCCTGCAAGATGCGGCAAATGTGCCAATACTTTAGCCATCCCGCCGCCCTTATAATCAATGAGAATAAACGAGCATACATACGGATGATAATTCACCGCCAAGGACAATAACATCGTAATTAACAGCTCGCTTTTTCCGGAACCGGTCATTCCCGCCACTATTCCGTGCGGACCGTGAACGCGTTCATGCAGATCCAAGGACAAAATTTCTCCGTCCTCTCTGACACCGAGCTGCGCCTGCAGACTCGGCTCATACACTTCTCGATACCAACGCTTGGAAATCTGGAGCTGCTTTATTGCGCTTACGCGATACATTGCCAAAAAACCGAGCTGTTTCGGAAAATACTTTTTCTGCGCATGCATATCAATATTGCATAATTGATTCATCGTCGCAGAAAAGCGAACATCCTCAAACTGAAACGGCTGTTGCGACATTGAACCATGATTGTTATTAAGCTTCAGCACCTCAGTGAATTCACCTTCGTGGAACGCAAACAACGCCATCGGTAAATCACTCCCGTTTTGTTGCATAAATGCGGTAAAAGAGGGCGCAAAGGACAATGCCAATACAGGAAGATGATCCTGATGAAGATACATAAAGGCTTTCGGAAGCTGCGGCAGACTCGTACACAGAAAGCGATAGCCGCTCTCATGAAACAGATGCGGCAGAAACCGCGGAATCCATGCTTCTTCTGCTTTGGTACAGGCGATTAAAACATGCGTAATATTCGGCGCATATAACAGTGCATGATGATACAAAAGATACTGAGCATAAGAGCGGCGTTCTTGTTCACTGCCGAGAACCTGAAAGCATCGAAGTGTTGTAATGCGTTCGATCATCGGAACATGTTCCAATCGATAGGTGCGTGCTAAAAAATCCTGTTTTTGTTGTTCAAGCGGATCTGTTTCCAACTTCAGCGGCTGCTCATTTACCTGACATGGATTTGTGAAGATACGATCGCCGACACCGAGGCATAAATACAGCTGATCCGATGTAAATTCATACGGCCAAATTGCATCAATCTCACTGATGTAAAGCTGCTTCAGCCTTTGTACTGCCTGTTGTAAGCACTGTTTAACTGCTTCATCCTGCTGTCTTAAATACGCATCGTAAACCGCTTCACGCTTTTGTAAAAGATGTCGTTCCTTGCGCACTTCATAGCGACGTGTCAATATCGGCCACAACAATGATCCGATTAACATGCTTCCTGCCATCACCAGTGAGGGCATTGCCGAGATCAGCGGCTGCCCGTTTGCCATCAGGTTTTGAACCATAAACAAGGATGAGCATCCGCTTGCCGCACTCATCGTTAAGGACGGACCCAAAAGATAAAGCAACGGCTGACGATCCTGTTTTACAGCCGGCGGTGCTTCCTTTAACAATCTCGCTTCAATTTGATAAGGGACGTACTCTTGCGGCTTTGATCGAAGCAATCGCGGAAAATCCGACACACAGATCTTTTCATCTTCCGGTTCGTAGGGCGGTAAGCGCGCCTTTATATGCAAGGCTGCTCCGCGCTGATTCACAGCCAAGAAACAATTTCCGATCAAAAGCTGCAGTCCCATCACATAAACACAGTCACCAAGCTTCAGTTCCTTCTTTATCACTCGCTGTTGATTTACGTACACACCGTTTGCGGACCCGAGATCCGCTATCATACACTGTCCGTTTGTCACCGTCAGTTTTGCATGAACGGCACTGACCAACGGATGATCAAAGCGAATATCGCCTTTTTTACGACCGATCACAATTTCATCATCATCTGATAAACGATAATAGTGAAACCGCTGTTTTTCAGGATCATTTTGCGTGATATACATCAGACAAGACTCATCGTGAAAACGAATCGGATAAGAATGATTCCATTCCAACCTCTGCATCGTTAATCCGAGGCAGTTTTCTTCGGTAAATATCCAATGATCATGATTTTTATGCAAGGTAAAGTACACACGATGATCTACTTCATCAATCCAGCGACATGTTTCATCATCTTCAAAAACCAACGGTATATCAAAAATCCGCTTGGCACCGAGACATACAAAGCTACTGTTTTTCAGCATACAGCCTGCCCGCAACCATCACCAACAATAAAGAAGCCATAGCGCCCAATATCCAAACCGAATGCTGATCGTCAGTCGCTTCTCTTGTCACTGTCGGTGTCTTCTTTTCAATCGTTTTCACCTGTTCCTTCGTTAAATGCGGCAGTACATGATAAGTAAACTGCTGCTTCGTACGATTCTCTGCTTCATCACTGACATCGATAAGCAATGAAATATCGCCTTCTTTTCCGAAACTGATCGGATAATACCACAATCCGTTTTCATCCTGTTGCCGTTCCTTTTCTAGCAGATTTTCATCTCCCAACATCAATGTATGAATATTAAGATCTGCACTGAGGGCATCGCTGATATATAACCGCAGCTCTGTATCAAGCGAAACATTCTGATCCGATAAGGCTTCCTTTCGTTCCGCCTCAATAATTTCAATTACAGGAGGTAATGTATCAATCGTAAAGGCAAAAGGCGGAAGCAATGTTGCTTCATTCATCGCATCATCACGAATCTGAACACTTAATAAATAATGACCGTCTTCTGAAATCGCCTCTCCCCACCGATAAGAAGGTACCGCTTGTTGATTGCGATATAATAAGACCTCACTGATTTGAAACGCTTCATTTTCCATTTCCAGCTTCGGTATCCATGTGATATTTTTGGCTTTTCCCTGAAACGGATCCTCATGAAAACGCAGCTGCGGCAAATACGTATCCACCATTAATTCATAATTTGCTTCTATATGATTGCCTGCTTCATCCGTAAATGAAACAGCTATTTCATATAGATCCTCATGATCTTTTTCTGCCTTTATTTCATAAGTAAAGCGCTGATTTTGAACAACTGTCGCAATTGGTTTACCGTTTTTGTGAATCACTACGGATTCATTCTTTAAATAGCGATCTTCCCAAGCCAGTGTGAATAGCGTATCGCGATTGGTAATCAAACGCTGATGATTCTGTGCCGGCATTTCACCAAAGAACGCTGTCAGCTTCGGCGCTGTCTGATCCAAAATCAAATGATCACGCTGTTCCCTGTGATTTCCTGCCCGATCAATGCCCGATACAACGATTTCATAATCTCCGTCCGCATTAAAATGCAGCTTTTTTTCAACAGAAGCAGTACCTTGATTCGTTTGAAATGGTTGACCGTCTTTCAATACGCTGATTTCATAAGCGGCTAAATACTCATCATGAACAGCGATACTCACATCAAGCGGCTGATTCAAAAATAATTGACTTTGACTGCGCTGAATATTGATCATCGGTGCCTGTTGATCAATGATGAAATGATCGGTAATTTGCTTACTTACATTACCGGCGCGATCTACTGCCGAAAGACTGATTTCATAAAAGCCCGCTTCATCGAATTTCACATCACCCGATACAGTACCGGATGATACTTGCCAAGGTATTTTTACACGATACGGCTGTTGATCCTTTGTAACCTCAAGCTTTATCTGTTGTGCATCGATAAACTTATCGACAATTTGAATTCTCATCAGCTGATGATCGGCACTCATTTTTTCTTTATCATAAGTTACCCTCATCTGCGGTGCTGTTTTATCTAATAAATATGTATGTTCATAATGATCCGCTTGTTTGCCGTTTTGACGATAAACCGCTTGATTATCGGCTGAATCATAAAGCTGCAGTTTCAGCTGATACATGCCTTCTGATTCACTCACAAAGGATGCCTGCAATCCCTCCGCAGTTTGTTTCCATGTGATATTCGGTTCAATTTTTTGATCATTTAGAAACAGCTGTATCATAGCGTCATCCGGCTGAAAGTTCGCATCTTGGATCAAAAAGGAAACGACAACATCATCACGATACGTGTTCAAAACCTCATAGTGCATGAATACAAGCGGTGAAATGCTGTCTACAATCGTATCGACTTTGCGCTGTACATGATGCTTCACCTCATCCTGTGCATGAACGAAAAGCTGATGTGCGCCATCCTTTAAAACAAGCTCCAAAACCCATGAATCAGCCTTTTTCTGCCATGAATCATACACTTGATCACCATCTTTTAATACACTGTTTTTAGGATCAAAATGTGGATCATTAACAACACATCGAAAGCTCACTTCATGATTGAGATAATCGGGCAGCTCATTGATTGCTTGGTTATCCATATATAAATGAAGCTGCGGAGCGCTTTGATCTATTTCGATTGTTGTGGTCTGTACTTTCGCTTCATTCCCAAGACGATCACTCGCCGACAGCTGTATGATATACGCACCGTCTTTTTCCAATAAAATCAACGTTGTATAGGTATTTTCATCCTGTTTCCAAACGGCTTTTTGTACTTTGCCGTTGATCATCACAGACAATGAATCCGCATCTAAATGCACATCACTCGCCGACAGCCTCAAAAGCACCGGTTGTGCCTGCAGCGGCAAGCTGTCCTTGATTAAGTCACAGTCTTCACTTTGGATTGACAGCTGCGGAGCGCTTTGATCAATTTCAATTGTTGCAGTCTGTACTTTCGCTTCATTCCCGAGACGATCACTCGCGGAAAGCTGTACGATATACGCACCGTCTTTTTCCAATAAAATCGACGTTGTATAGGTATTTTCATCCTGTTTCCAAACGGCTTTTTGTACTTTGCCGTTGATCATCACAGACAATGAATCCGCATCTAAATGCATATCACTCGCCGACAGCTTCAAAAGCACCGGTTGTGCCTGCAGCGGCAAGCTGTCCTTGATTAAGTCATAGTCTTCACTTTTGATTGACAGCTGCGGAATCGTATGATCGATTTCCAACAGATGCTCATAGTGTTTCGTCAGTTCACTGCCGGTTTCATTTTGTACGGTAAGCGTTAAATCCCATGTCCCCTCTTTTTCAAAACGATAGCCTTCATAAAGCTGTTCTTCACTTATGACATGCTCATTTTGTGCCGTATCAACAAGCAGTACCGATACACTGATACCTTCGACTTGTTCAAGCTGTAAAAACAATGAAGAATTCTCCGTGACCGCTTTTTTTAACAAAGCTTCCGTATCGATAAACTGATAGACTTCACTTTCCCATTCATAAATCAGTTCTTCCTCTTGAAACCACTGCGCAACGATTTGGTAACTGCCGGTTTGTGTAAAAGAAACTTCGGCATCCCATTGTTTCTGTTCCTCATTCCATTCATACAAAACGGGAACAAGTTCATCCTTACAGCGATAATACAGCTGTAAGTTGCCTTCCCCTTGTGCAACATGAATCGTATAATCACCGATTTCATTAAGATCATGAATTTCATTCTCATTTTTATCGGTAATCACGATCGTTTGAATTTCCATATCAGGTTCATGCATTGTCGCTACACATGCACTGAGCAGCGGCAACAGACACAAACTGCATATGCAGGTGATCATAATAAATCTTTGATGTCGGTATATACCCATATTAAATCCTCCCATTCTTCTAAAAGCTGTGTTTTTTGTTTCTGTTTAAGATCTGCACTTTTTGACAGATCATTGACTGATTGCTTTTTGATCGTCTTATGTTTTTTTGTTTCCTGTCTATGATGCTTACGGTATTTCAGCCGCAAATAAAATGCACATAGATAAGCACTGCTTCCGAGCATCCATAAAAACAATGCCGATGATCGCAACAGACTCATAAACGCCCCCAGTATTTCATCAGACGTTCACAATCCGCTAAACCTTTGGTTGCCGCAGTATCATTGCGATTAATTGATAAAGCTGCTTCAAAATACTGTTTTGATTGTTCCAATAAGTGAAAACGCATCGTATCCTCTCCTTCCGTAAACAAATATAAGCAGGCATTGCCGCATTGTGATAATACTTGAGCATCTCGATAACCCGACAGACGCATCTGTTCATTGAGCGCAAACAGCGATTCAAAGCTTTTTTGAAACTGTGGACTGCCGTTAGTTTTCAAATAACGACCGTATTGGTAATAACAGTCTGCCTGCATCACATACAACAAGCGTGTCATATCCTCATTCAGCCAAGCAACATCCTGTAACGATCTGATTTCTTCTAACCGTGTCATCAGTGATTGCCAATGCTGAAAAGCTGTTTCATCCAGTTCCAATACGTGAAGTTCATAAAGCTGAGCGAATAAGAAGCCCCATTCCATATAGTTTTTTTGCGACTGTTTCTGCGTCAGCCATTTCGCAATGATCTGCTCACTTTGAGCAAACGGCTGTTGTTCGCTCATCGCATGACTCAATTGTGAAAGTACCTCATATTTGGATCGGTCTTGAAAAGCTTCACATGCATAAGCCGCATAGCTTAATAATGATTCATCACCGCTTAACAGCGCATCTTGAACGATCAATGCCAAAAATTCATCGTCACAGACGTTCACATCCAACTGATATACCTGCATTCGCTTTACACTGTAGCTTCTTGCCTGTGCAATCGCATCCGTAAAGGCGGCGTCCTTTTGTGCCAGCTGCAGCTGTTCCTTATATGTTTCCTCATAAAGTCGCCGATAAGGCTCTGTCTTATTCGGTCGCTGGATAATCGCGGTCGGATAATCAGATGCGCGCATCGCTGCTTCGTAGCGAATACATCTGATCCGATGATCCGCAAACAAGCAGCTGCCGACACCGATATAACAGAATGTGCCGAATCCGAATAAACAACGGCGTATCCGTTTACGACGTTTGTTTCTCATATGTATTTCACTGTGCAGACTGTGAATACGCTCTAAATCTTTCAATATTTGATCTGCACAATCATAGCGTTCACTGCGGTTTTGTCTGATACAGCCGTCAATCAATAAGCGAAATCCTTGTGACAATGAAGTATCCGCCGCCTGCATGGACTGCAGCTGATCCGCCGATGCGCCGGTCGCTAACGCAAGCATCGTTTTACCGAAGGCATAAATATCGCAGCGCTCATCCAGTTCACTTGCTTCATACTGTTCCTGCGGAGAATAGCCGATTGTACCGAAGCGCTGTTGTGATGAATTCTGCTCGTTTTTAAAACAGGCAATGCCGAAATCAATCAGATGCAGCCGCCCGGCAGGATCCAGCATAATATTGTCCGGCTTCAGATCTAAATAAAGAATCTGCCGCTCATGAATATGCTTCAAAATGTCGAGCAGCTGTTTCGCCCAATCAAGCAGCTGTGCTTCCGTACTCATTTCTTTACAGTCGCTGAGCGCAATGCCTTCCACCAAATCCATAATGACACCGCTTTGCCCGGCTTCATCAATGCGGTCCACAATGCGCGGTATCGCAGGATGCTGCAGCGTCGTTAAAACCGCTGTTTCTTTTTCAAAGGCTTTGCGATGATCCTCGTCACTGTCTTCCTTTAACAGCTTCATCGCCCAATAACAGCCGAGCTGTTCATCATGAACCAGCCATACCTCACCCATGCCGCCGCTTCCCAACAGATCAAGCTTGCGATAGCGCTGCATTTTCATGATTGCTCCCGACTGAACATCAGTGCCGTAAGATTATCCTTTTCCCCGTAAGCAAGTGCTTCTTCTGCCAATTTCTTTGCTTCATCACTGCCTTCCGCCAAAAACAGCTTCATATGCTCATTTAACATACTTAGGCTCAATAAATTGCTGATACCATCACTGCAAACAAGCACTCCGTCCTCACTGCGCCAGCTTCCGTGACCTTCCGCAAGCTGAAGCTGCTTGGTAATGCCGATGCACTGCGTTAAAATATGATGCTCATCGGATCGTCGATATTCCTCTAACGAAATCGTCTGATTCTGATACTTCTGCTGTGCCAATGTCTGATCAATCGATAATTGATACAAGGAACGCTGATACAAATAAATACGGCTGTCCCCGACCTGCAAAAAATGATAGTGATCATCTTCAAAGTAAAATAATGACAACGTAGTGCCGTAGCGCTTATGACGGCGTGTTCCGGCTGCACATAAGGCATCATGAATACGATATATCTCACCTTTCCAATCAATTGCCTGTTGACTTCGTTTTGCGAACAGCTCATGCAACTGTGCAATCACAAAACGCGATGCATAGCTTCCGTCATCCGATGTACTGACTCCGTCACATACCGCCAACATGCCGCGCATTCGATCATTTGAAGCGGCGATATGCAGTTCATACGCATCCTCATTGCGTTTTTTAAAGTTTCCGCAATCACTGTAATAGGAATATTTCATCACACTTCCTCCTCGTAATACCAACAGCTGTCCGCAAACAGAATCGTATCGCCGTTTTTCAACAACCGTTCCTGGTGCTTTTTCAGTTTCTTGTTATTGACCTTTGTCCCATTGCTGGAACCAAGATCCTCAATCACCATTCCTTGTGCGCTCTGTTTAATCAATGCATGCTTGGCAGACACTGTCGCAAGATTCAGCACAATATCATTTTGTTCATTTCTGCCGATTTGTGTTTCCTGCCCCAGCGAATATCGATTTCCTTTTACATCCTTTAAGCAGGCACTGCTTCCCGGAAACAAAACCACGGTATCCGAGGTTGTTCGCTTGTTTTTCACGCTGTATGCCGTATCTTGTGCAGATGAGCGGCGAATAAAACGCAAGCGAATCAATTCTTCTTGAATACGTTGTTCATTTTCCTGCCTTCGCCGTTTCCGATGAACCGTGTATCTCCACCATGACTGCAACCTTTTTAACGCAGTATGCTGAAGCTGCCACACATGACATTGCGAAACAAATTGAGACGGAAGCAACAGCTGTGTCTGCAGCGAGCTTAAAAAGCCGTAGAACGCTGCTTTGGGAAGCTGTATATGCGCAATAATATCTGTAATCAGCGCATTCCAATCCGTTTCAAAGTCGCGCTCATTGACCGGTACGATCACAAAGGAAAATCGCTGAGCAAGCGGATCATAAAAGATACTGTCTGAGCGCACAAGCAGCGGATATTCATGATCCAAGCGCTCCAATTCTGTATACAAGCGCTCGATACAGGCACATGCTTCCCGATCATCAAATTCATATTTACATAACAAGGTCAACAGCGGAATATGTTCACAAGTATCATAATAAAAGATTGTGGTGCTGTTTCCTTTACTGCGGCAGGATAAGGCACACGGTTCCTTTTCAATCATTGTCAACAGATAAGGATCAAAGACTTTTTTGGAAGTGAGTGTAACTTTACAGAACCCTTCCTCAGATGTTTCAAATTGCTTCACTGTTTTCATAAACGTCTCCTTTCTACAGCTGTGTTACAACTGCCCTATCTTTGTTATTCAAGAGAAAAAGCCAAATCCCCAAAAAAATCTTTATTTCACATAATTTCACACATTACCCCTTATGCATGATATAATAACTGCGGTGATCATATGAAACAGCTGCACGATCGATTTATACAAAAAAGCCAAGCATTTTGGGCGTTTATATTACTTCCCGTCATCAATCTGATTGCCCTTTTTCTTGCGGATCCGATCAATGAGAATATTACGCATATTGCCTATGCAAAGCATCATTTTGTTTTTGTGCTGATTTGGGCATGTACTTGTTCCTATTATTTATGGTGCTGCACCGCCAATTTGATCGATCGATTGATGCATCATAAAAAAAGCTGTTATCTCTTATGTACAATCAGCTGCGTATTTATGATAATCAGTATTCTGATTCCTTATGGACAATCACCGCAATGGGCAAAGCTTCACGTAAGAACCGCAATGGGCGCTACAATCGCATATATCCTTTTATTCTGTTATGTGTTATGTCAGCTGTATTTCCTATATCCGCAAATAAAAAAAGCGCTGAATGCTTATTTATCAATTATCACACTGCTTTGTCTGCTGTTTCTGTTGACCGGCTGTATCTCGACAATGATCGAAATCAGTTTTGTGATTATGATGGGAATTCTGCACTATCGAATACAACGTATTTTGGATAAATAAGCTAATAAAAAAAGACTGTGATTTTCAGAGAAACGCTGATGTCTCTTACTTGTCACAGCTTTTTTTACATTTATTTGTACTATCCCTAAACTTATTCAATCACTATGCGCAGATCATCTTGAGAATCTACTCGATAAAACAGAGAAACGCGTGTATTGATAATCACGACATGATTTTCGCTCGCATCATTGATTTGAACGGTTGCCGTGGCACCTTCTGTCCCGCCGTTCACCTGATAGGTGACGCCGTAATCACTCGTATCCACCTCTTGAATCTGATACGTGCCTCGCTGTAAAGAACTGACAACCAATGAATAGCCGTTTAATTGATCCAGTGTAAATATTTCATCATAGCCGCTGATCGTATTCCATAAGCGAATCATAAAGCCTTCCCCACTGCTCGGTGTTACCAAATTACCGTTTTCATCACGAAGCTTTTTGGATAATACGATCTTACCGTCAATTTTTGTCGGATCAATATTAACGATTTGAACCGTATTTTCACTGCCGCTTGTAACATTTAACATAGCGGTCCGTGATAATGCGCCGCCGTTTACTTGATATTTCACCTCATAATTGCCGTTATTCTCTTCTCTGATTTCATATTCACCGCTGTTTAACGTATCTATTCTGACATGCCAATCATTATCGCTGCTTAACGTATAGAATTGATGCACATTATTTCCCGATAAAAGAAAGCGGAAAATCTGATTGGAAGCAGGTTTTCGATAATTGCCCTGTTCATCCAACATATACTTTGATACATCAACGACATTTTGATTATCCTCATGAGCGTTGATAATCGCAACTGTATTCGTAGTATTCGCTTTAAGATTCACGGTTGCCGTTTGACTTTCCTCATTGCCGTTTACTCGATAAGTGACACGCTGATCTAACGGTGATGTTTGGATTACTGTATACATATTATCCGGTAAATCATCGATCTGTACACGGAATCCGTTTTCTTCATCCAAGATATAACTGCGTGACAGCTCTTTGCTTGAGACCGTAACGGTAAAGGTATCACCGGCTGCCGGTTCGATAATTGTACCGTTGCCGTTTTTTACAAATGCCGTAAGCTCTAAGCGTCCTCTTATTGAGCGTGAACTGTTGATAATATTTACATTTACCTCACTGTCCTGAAGAATAAACATCGCATTGGGACGTTCTTCTTGTTCATTGATCTGGTACGATACTTGATAGCTTTCACTCGCTTCATTTAATTCATAAGCACCGTTAGGCAGATCCTTCACTTCTTCGGTCCAGTTGTTCATTACGGTTAATAACAGACGTCGTTGTTCGGCACCGGTCAAGAAAACCGTAAAGCGCTGTTCGGCATTTGGTTTAGTCAGCTGTCCGCTGTCGCTGCGCAACAGCTTTTGAACTCGCAGTACATTGCTTGTTTGGAATAATCGCTGATTGATCATCACTGCCTGATGCGCATCATTGTGAACACTGACAATCCCGTAGCGCACTTCATAACCGCCGTCGATCTGCCATGTCACATCGTCCTGAGCATTGATTTCATTCAGCACATAATCACCGTTTGCAAGATCGGTAATTGTGACTTCCCAGTTATTTTCACGATTCAGCGTAAATAATTCATTATAACCGGGTTTAGAAACATGCACCTGTACCTCATACGACCCGGTAGGCTTCAACAGCTGCAGATTTTCATCACGGATATATTTTGCGATTGTCAGCTGACCGCCGATTGAAGCGGTATGATTAATAGCTGTCACATGATTTTGATTATTGTTTACCGCTATGATCGCATCGCTTTGTTCGTCTCCGTCATTGATTTTATAGGTGACATTCGCAGGACCGTTTTCACTGATCGTATAATCGCCCGCTGCTAAATCATTCCACGTTGCCATCCATCGATTGTCACGATTCAATGTCACCTTCTGATGAAAAGTCCTGCTTTGAATATGAAATTCATAAGCCGCATCATTCGGCGGAGTCATCAGCTGTCCGTTATCGTTGCGAATATATTTAGTTAAGGTTACAGAACCGAGCGATTGCTCACGATCGGGATTAATGATCAGTACATCATGTGCTGCACGGGCATGAACGACTGCGCGATCAACCACGGTACCTTGATCCACAATATAAGTGACATCCTCATGATCCAGTTCATCTATCACATATAAGCCGTGTTTCAGGTTCACCAATACGGCACTGTATTGATTGCTTTGATCTAAAGTAACGACTTTATTATAGCCCGGCGCCGATACATGAATGCGGTAAGCACCTGATTTCGGAACGCTCAATGTACCGTCATCCTGCTGCAGCATTTTACTTAAGGTAATAGATGCCGCTGCGGGACCGCGATTAATAATATCGACACTGTTGTGGTTTGCCTGTACATTTACACGTGCGTTTGCACTTTCCTTGCCGCCGTTCACACTGTAAAGAACATTCTCACCGTCATCTTCGCTCACCTCATAAATCCCCGGACGCAAGTGATTCAGCTGAGCATAGAAATGGTTTGCGGCATGAAGCAACACATGCTGCACATCATCGTTTCCATGCACACTGATCCAGTAATTGCTCTTAGGATCCGGACTGTGATCCTGTCCGTTTTCATCACGCACATATTTGCACAGTTCGATACTGCCGAAGCTTTCCTGTGTTTGCTCATTGATGACCTTCACATTATAATCCTGTCCCGACACCTCAATAACTGCCTGTTTTTGTTCTTTGCCGCCGTTGATAATATAAGTTGCCTGTCCGCCTCTTTCCTCGATTGTATAGGTACCTGCAGGCAGATCCGCAAACGTATAGCTCCAACCGTTTGATGCATTCAGGACTGCCGTTTCCTGACGGTTTTCCCCCTTTATCGAAATATCATAGCTTTCCTCACCGCTCGGACGTTTTAAGCAGCCGCAGGAAGTATCTTTCTTATATTTCATCACATGAATATTACCTTTGGCACAATTTAAATAATTAATCAAGTCAACCTGCAGCGCTTCTTCACCGAGCGTAAACACACCGGCGGACGCTTCTTGACCGTTGATGCGATACATCGTATGCGTATACGGATCCGTTTGTTTCTGTGTAACGGTATATGTGCCTTTCGGCAGATGATCAAAGCGTCGCTGGAAGCCGCCGCGCTCCGCGAGAATCATATCCTCTTGAACATCTTCACCGTCCAGCATCACCTCAAAGCGATCATGCGGTGCCGCTGTTTCTAACAGGCCGTCACAATTTTTCACCAGCGCATGAATCAGCACACTTCCCCCGTCCGCTTCCTCATTACAATCACGCGGATTTACAATCGTCACCTTCACAGGCTCATTTTGCATCGTAAAGCAGCCGCAGTCCTTAAGCGCTTCGTCATTGATTCGATACCTTGCCTCGCGACAGCCTGTTTCTACTACCTCATAGCTTCCGCAGGCACAGTCCTTCAGCTGCACGGTCCAATCATTTTCCTTACTCAACGTAAAGCACTGTTCCACATGAGAGAGTAACATTACTTCAAATTCGTCCTCTTGATCGGGAAGTGTCTCCTTGCCGTTCGCATCAATCATGCGCTTGGTAATTGTGATATTGCGTTTTGCTTTGCATTCCTCATAGAGATTGACTGTTATTTCACCGCATCCCATATCAATACAGATGCTGTTTTCAAACCAGTTGCCACATGCCTCATAAAGCATTGTTTCATCAGCGTAAATCTGATATTCGCCGAGCATAATATCGCACAGCTTCATACACCAATCGTTATCTTTATTTAAGACAAAATCATCACAAACATCATCGTGTACCACATGCACATGATAACTGCTTTGGGCATCCGGATCTTTCGTATCAGTACCGAGCAGTTGATGTGCCTGAAGAATCATAGCATTTTCACAGCCAAGATGATTATAAATCATGATGTCGATATCATCGTCCTTCAGCTTAAATTCGCGATTTAATACCTTACAGCCGTTGATCATCACATCATAGTTCTCACATCCGTGTTCTCCTACCGTATAAACACCTTCCGGCAGACCTTCAATTTCGACACACCAATCATTGCGTTCATCTAAGGTAAAGCAATGCTTGCTGCAATCACTTTCCAATACGATTTCAAAATGTTCGCCGCGACACGGCTTCTGAGTTTCACCGTCTACCGTAACCATCATCTTGGCAATGCGCACCAATGCTTCACTCGGTGCATCATTAATGATTGTTACTTCTACATCGCACTCATCAAATAAGAATGTACCTTGATCAAAGCACGAATCATTGATCTGATAACAAACATTGCCCTCGCTGTTCAGCTCTCTGATTTCATAATGACGGGAATTTAAGTCTTCAATCGTTACACACCAGTCATTTTCACAATTGAGGCAATACGTTTCATGCACACCTCTGCCGATCAATGCAAAGTGAAATACTTCATGCGGCTGCGGCTTTAACAATACATCACCTTTACGGATTCGCTTATGCACCGTTAATTTCGGCAGCGGCAATACTGTATTTATAATATCTACATTAATATCCTCATTCGCTAATACAAAGCTTCCGCGCTCACATGTTTTGCCGTTGATTCGATATTCAGTTTTCATACCGTGAACGTAGCTTTCTTTTAATTCATATTCCCCTTGTTCTAAATCATCAAACAGCACACAGAAATGATTTTTTTCATTTAATGCATATTGTTGGTTTAAGCAACGAGATTTCAGCGTAAATTCATAACAATCCTCATCACACGGGGTGATTAAACGACCGCCTAAAGTACGCACTAATTTTCTGACTCGCAAAATGCCACTGCAGTCCATCATCTGATTGATAATCGTTATTGTTGCCGAGCAGCCTTCCATCATCACACTTGCATGGTTGCACTCTTTTCCGTTCACATCGTATATGACGCGATAGCCGTAGTTATCCTTCTGCGTAATTCGTGCCTTACCGAACGGCAGATCTTCGATCACCATACCGAAGTTATTGGATTCATCAAAGCGCAGCTCGCGTGAGCCGTCTCCGCTTTCTAAAATCACTTCAAAGAATTCACTGCGATTCGGTTTACGCAGACTTCCGTCACAATTTTGGACTTGCACATTCAGCTTAATATTGCCGAAGCTTCTGCGGGTATTCACAATCGCCACTTCCTGATTATGATGATCCAGCTTTACCAATGCCTCCGCTGTCTCACACTCATTTACATAGTAGCGGGTATCATAATGCGATTGCGCTTGTTCACTGATACGATATACACCTTTTTTCAAACCCTCCAGAATAATACACCAGCTGTTTGCGGCTCTTAACGTATAGCACTGTTCAAAATCAGGTCCTTCCACATGAACCTTGAATTCTTCATCGGCACTCGGCTTCACGTAATCTCCGTATGCATTCGCAATATATTTCGTAATGCGCAAGTCACCGCTGATTTCTTTTTTTACACCGTTAATCACTTTAATATCGCTGCAGGAATCATTGGTTACGGTAAAGCGTGCTTTTTTGCTTTCGGCTGCGCCGTCTACCATATACGTAGTTTCATAGCCGTTTGTGCATCGTTCTTTCACTTCATAGCTTCCTTCCCTTAAATGCTGAATATGCACACAGAAATCATTGTCATTATCCAACACATAAGATTCTTTTCCGAATACAGAACGCAGAGTAACGACAAATCGAGCGCTTTTTTCCGGCTTGACTAAACTGCCGTCGCTTTGACGGATCACCTTACCGATCGTAATGCGTCCCTGATTGCGCGCCTCATTGATGATCGTCACGCAGTTCGTACAATTTTCATGGATCCATAAATCGGCACTTGTACTTTCACAGCCGTCATTGACAATATAGCTTGCCACATAGCCGCAATGATCCAGCTCTTTCACCTCATAGGCTCCGCAACAGATATGTTCAATATCAACACAGAAATTATTGTGGATATTCAGATTAAAGATTTCACAAACTCCGCAGCCGCTGAGCATCACCTTAAAATTCTCTTTGGCATCCGGTTTCACCAAGCATCCGTCATTTCCGCGCACATATTTACAAATGCGCAGCGGACTTTCCTGTGTAATTTGCACGGCACGATTAATAATCATCACCGAGGCATGTGTACAGCGTCCGATTTCTACGTTCGCATAACTGCTTTCCTTGCAGTCATTGACCATATAGCTGACCTCATAACCGCATGTATTCAATTCCCGGATGTCGTAACAGCCCTGCGGAAGATCACACAGTTCTAAAGTAAAGTCATTTTCACGATCCAAGACAAAGCATTCCTCATAGCGATCGGAAATTACCTGAAAACGAAAAACAGCGTCACGATGCGGTTTTATCAATTCACCGTTTTCACAGCGAATGAATTTATCAATCGTCAGAACACTTCCCGTATATCTTTGGTTCACAACCTCAAGATGATGTGTACCGCAGGTCAAAAAGACTGTTTCGCTGCATAACGGCTCATCATCTAAACGCATCTGAGTACGATAACCGTCTTGTTTCACTTCGCTGAGTTTATACATACCGGCACGCAGATTCTCTAATACCGCATGAAACTGATTTTCCATATTCAGTACCACGGTTTCACAACAACCGCAGCCGGATACATTTACCTCAAAGCACATATCGCAATCGAAATCGATCGGCTCCTGAAATTCATTTTCCAATGCCTTCACAATATGCAGAGTTACCGGCTGTTTCGGTAAATTAATAACTTCAATCTGTTGACAAGCACCGTACTCCTGTGCAATCCGTGCATAATCCTCTTGCTGCATCGCACCGTTTACCGTATACGTGGTCGCATAAAGATCACCGTTTATCAGCTGATTGCCGTTTTCATCACACTGAACGAGTGTATAATTCACACCGCTTAAATCCTCAAGCCGTAAATATGCCTCTCCGTTTTCTAAACAAAGGGGATATACAACATCACCTCCGGATGAATCAGATATCCTCACATATCGTGTTTCACATGTGGAAGTAGTATTGCCGTTTTCATCTTGATCCAGCAAACGAATGTCTAAAGCAAACCCGGACTCACCGCTTGGTTTTTGATCCACGGTTTGGATCAATGAAGGGTGTGTCCATGCCCATAACGCTTTCAACAAGTGTTTGTTCATTTGTATCCTCCTCTTCCTGTTATCCTCAATCATTGAGTGTAAGACATTCTAGTATATGAGGCATATGACCAAAAAGCGAATACATTTTGATAAAAAATTCAAAAAACACAAAAAAAAGAGTGGTTGTTGCCTATACGGCTGTCAACTACACTCCATCTGTTTAAACCAAATGTTCCTTAAAAAAGGCGAAATACGCATCTATTTTTTCATGATAGATTGAATTCTTCGGCGAAATCATATTAAATTCACGCATTAATGAAATGCCCTTTACCTTACGCGTTGCCAATGTTTGATCAGCAAGTTCTTTTCTTACCGCACTTTCATACAAGAAAGAAATTCCCGTACCGCCCTGTACCATCTCTTTAATCATATTGATATGCGAAATCTGTGTACACTTCGCAAAATTATCTAAAGACAGATTATTTTCTCCTAATGCCTGCGTAAAGATTTCTCGCGTGCCGCTTCCCGGTTCTCTGACAAACAAGCGCTCATCCAACAAATCATCAATCGTGATAGTTTTACGATGCACCAACGGATGATTCGGCGGAAGAATCAAGACCATTTCTTCACTTTTTAATAATGAAGTATGAAACTCTTCTTTATTAAAAAGACCTTCAATTAAGGCAAAATCCAATTTACCGTCTCTTACATCCTTCACTAATAATTCGGTGTTTTCCAATGTCAGCTGTAAATCAAGATCCTCATTGCGATCATATAAAGCAATTAAAAGACTCGGCAGTAAATATTCACCGATTGTTAAAGTAGCTCCCATCTTTAAGGTTTCCTTCGGATCGGACAGATGCTGAAGCTCCTGAAGCAGCTGATCGGCATTTGACAATAAATTCAGCGCATAGCGATACAAATATTCCCCTTCCTTTGTAAGCTCCAAATGCTTACGGGAATAATGAAACAGCGATACATTATATTTCCGCTCCAAGTATTTGATATGCTGCGTTACCGCAGGCTGAGTAATATTCAAATTACTTGCTGTTTTTGTGTAATTCATTGTTTCATGTAGGTCCATAAATGTCATTAAACGATAGTCAATCATAGTTTTATCCTTCTTTCCGTAATATCATAATCTATTTATAACTATTTTTCAATAGAATAATGTGATTCTTTAAGTTTTTATAAATCATCTTTATAAAAACACATTACTTTACCGCTTTTTTACGCAATAAAACTATATCATATATGAAGATAAATAAGCACAGAACCAAAAAAACGATATATATTAATATATAAAAAAAGAACCTGAGTTTTTTAGGTCCTCAGTCATCACGAATATCAATATCGATCAAATTCGTTTGAATCACGGAAGAAAAAGGATAGAAATTTATATAATCCTTTTCATACAGATTCGCCAATGCCGTATAAAGCGGCACTAAGATACAGCAGCTGATTAAGACATGAAATAACTCCAAGGCAAGATAGCCGTAGGCATACATCACCGTTGCTTCACTTTGCAGGGAATGATTGACCACATCTAATAACGAAGTCAGATCCTTTACGATCATATGAGATATTAAATACTGATTGAGATATTGATAAATCAACAACCAAATCAAGAACGGCATGGACAAACGAAATATTTGCTTCATCTGAAACAGCATTAAGCGAAATGAATTATTAACGATATTCATTGCGCCCTTCACTCCGTCATAAATCGCAAAAGCAATAAATAAAGAGACAGCACTTAACATCACCTGTATCAGCAGTGTCAACAGAACCCCGAAGATCGGAATCAATGCACCGACATATTGAGCAAACAGCAGCAAGCCCAATTGCAGTATTTCAAACAGCAGCGCACTGATGATATGCAAACCGCTCTTACGTAGTGAATAGCGAATATCTTTGGTTTCAAAGCGTTCACTTCGTACACACTTTATAAATAAAAAGTATACCGTATTGCGCACAACAATCATCAGCAGCATCAATAACAAATACAGCGGATATAACAAGGAACTCTCCATAATCAGCTGCAACGGGAAAAATACATTTAAAGCTGAAGTTGCTAAAGTACACAGAAATAAGATTCCCGCATATCGAATATATTTGCCATGCAGCTGTTTTTTCACAGTCGCAGTCATTTCATTTATTTCCATCACGTGTTCCTCCGTTATACAAGTATCGATATTATATCATAAAGATCAGTAAAAAACAGGACTGCACCTAAATCGTTTTCGATATTACGGCTGTTTCCTGTTCTTCTCTATTCACATAGCGTTTAAAGTAACGAGTCAGTTTATGCTTACAGACACATTTTAAGATGATCTTTCTTTGATTGCGTAAGGTTACCGATAATTCATCATATTCACTTCCCGGATGTATTTCCCATGCAGAAATATCATTCCAAAACAATAAGAAGCATTCATCTTTATTCGCATTCATGCGATAGAATACACAATAATCATCATAGAATTCAATCAATCGTTCATTTTTAATAAAGAGAACACAATAAACTGCGACAAAGACCAACAGAATTCCCAATATCATATATTTTTCACGTAACAACAATAAAAGACCGATGCTTCCTAATACACTGAATACAAAATAAGGTTTCGTATTGATGCAGTCGATCAGTTTATGCCCTTGCGGTAAATTTCTGATTTTTAATAATTTACTGTGTACATCCACAATTTCACCTTCTGTCATGTTAATTATATTCTTTTTTTTAAGCATTTCAATACAATCACATAATTCCACTTATTTTGCATATAATTACACAGAGTGTGCATAAAAGCGTTAAGTTGTTAAATACATTATAAGCAAAACAGGAGTTGAGATTGATAAAATCGCTGATAAATGTTATGATTACGATAGCTAAATCGCTGAAATAAACAACAATATCATTGTGTAAACAAGAAAGCAATTTATCGATAATGATACAAAATCAAACAGTGCCGAAACCGGTAAGAGAAAATGAAACCAGCGAACATAATTAAGGGAGGTGACCCGTATGATTGATTTCTTAAAGCTAAATAAATATCGTGAAAACAACTGCATTGAAGCTAAAAAAGCACAAGGCGGTCTCCCTGACAGTATTTGGGAAACTTATTCTGCTTTTGCCAATACGCTCGGCGGCTTGATTTTGCTCGGTGTGGCGGAAGCCGAAGATCAATCATTAATCCCTTTAGGTTTGCCTCATCCTGAAAAAATGATCCGGGATTTTTGGAATCTGATCAATAATCAGAATAAGGTAAATATCAATATCTTAACAAGCAATGATGTGTTTATTCAAAAAATCAATAATAAAAGCATTGTTGTTATCAATGTTCCGAAGGCACAAAGATTCTATAAGCCTGTCTATATCAACGGAAATCCGGTATCCGGAACGTATCGAAGAAACGGCGAAGGAGATTACCATGTAAGCGATGAGGAACTGAAAGAGATGTATCGTGAAGCCAATATCAAGGCACAGGACATCTTCTTAATAGAGTCAATGGATATTGCAATTTTATGTACCGACAGTATCAAAAGCTACCGCCAAAGATTGAAATTATCACGTCCCGGTCATGTTTGGGAAGGATTAAATGATGAAGCGTTCTTAATGAAGCTGGGTGCTGCGGGAATCGGTTCTGACGGAAACATTCATCCGACAGCGGCAGGTCTTTTAATGTTCGGATATGAAAGTGACATCGTTCGAGAGTTCAATCATTATTTTCTTGATTATCGCGAAGATTACGATCATGATACCCGTTGGACCGACAGAATAGTTTCATCCTCAGGTGATTGGAGCGGCAATGTATACGATTTTTATTTTCGCGTGTATAATAAGCTGCAACAAGACATTAAGGTACCCTTTAAATTAGACGAACAGTTCAGAGTCGATGATACTCCTGTACATGAAGCGATTCGTGAGGCACTGGCTAACTGTATGATCAATGCGGATTATTACGGACGTCAGGGATTGGTTATTATAAAAACCAAAGACAGTATTTCGCTGTCTAATCCCGGTGACTTCCGAATTGAACTGGATGCCGCAAAATCAGGAGGATTTTCCGATCCGCGTAATGCGACTTTGATGAAGATGTTTAATTTAATTGATATAGGTGAACGTGCAGGCAGCGGTATTCCGAGCATCTATTATGTCTGGGAAAAGCAAGGATTACCTGAACCGTACTTTAAGCAATCTTTTGAACCTAACCGTATTACGCTTATTTTGCCGATCATAAAGAATTATGATAAAAAATCGGCGATAAAAATCGGCGATAAAAAATCGGCGATAAAAATCGGCGATAAAAAATCGGCAATAAAAACAGCTAAGATCGATCGAATTTTAGAGTATTTAACAGATCATCCGGAAGCAAAAGCTTCTGAATTAGCGAACTACAGCGGATTGGGTACATCAAGAATTCGCGACTACTTAAAAGAATTAGTCGTTGAAGATGTGATTACGGCTGAAGGCTCAAATCGTAACCGTGTCTATAAGCTGAAATCATAATATTGTAACAACTCCGATTATCTACAGATGGGAAGTGATTTTTTGGATTTCAATCAATTTATCGATACAATCACCACATGGGGCAGTAATACCGATTTTTTAAAGTATTCACTTTTTACTACGATTACTACCGCAATCGTATTATTGGTAGCTGCACGAATTGTAAATCATATTCTTGCACGAATCATTCAAAAGCATTATCAGCGAGATAATTTAAAATTTATTCTGCGATTAAAAACCATTGCCGTTTATATTGTTGCACTGTATGCCATACTGGATTTATTTCAGCCGTTTCAAACGCTCTTGAAAACACTGCTTGCGAGCGGCGGTGTCATTGCGGTTGTAATCGGTTTAGCGGCACAGGAAGCTGCCGGAAACTTTATCAACGGTTTAATGATTGTATTGTTCAAGCCGTTTAAAATCGGTGATCTGATTAAAATCAATAATGATGAATTAATCGGTACCGTGGAAGATATTTCACTGCGCCATACCGTGATCAAAACATATGAAAACACTAAAATTATTGTTCCTAACAGTGTGATAGACAAAGCTGTTTTGGAAAATATTACCGCTGTGAATAATCGCAAGGGTAATTTCTTAGAGCTGGAAATCAGCTATGAAAGTGATTTAGAAAAGGCGATGCAGATTATTCGTGAGGAAGTAAAAAAGCATCCTGATTATATGGACGGCAGAACCGCGAGCGAAAAGCAAAATAAGCAGCCTGAGGTAGTAATAAGGCTGACTGATTTTGCCGAAAACGGTTTAAAGCTGAAAGCCACTGTTTATTCTAAGAATAATGCACAAGGCTATGCCATGCTTTCGGATATCAGAATCGCAATCAAAAAACGCTTTGATGAAGCAGGAATTGAGATACCTTATCCCCACCGCACGATTACTTGGAAACAGGAAAGCGATTATAAAGCAAAAGGCAGCGATAAAAATACGCAAATTATCGATCAAGCATCGGATCAATAGCCGATGCTTTTTAAATGAAAAATGGCTCTGTGAAACAACAGAACCGTTTTTTATAAGATTAATCGGTAGGAACCGAGCCTGCCGACTGCATAACCTCAATCGTAATTCGCTCTTCCACACTGTTCATTCCGGCACTTTTCACCAATGTTAAGGTGGTTGAGCGCTCCTGATCTGACGTTAATTGATCCACGGAGATATTCACATTGGAATGACCGATTCCCGACACCTTGCTTACACGAAGCCACTGTTGATCAGCCGGAACATGAATCGTCCACGGTCCTTGTGTAGCTAATTCCAACGGTACCGTTTGTGCTTCATTGGAAAGCAGAAAATTAGATTTACTGACTCCCAAAAGCGGCGGTGATGCTAGCGTAACCTCAAAGCTTTGCTCAACATATTCAACATCATCGTTTCCCTTTTTAAATGTATTAATAATATGCTTCGGTGATTGCGAACCGCTGTAACGAGAGATTGTACTCATTGTGGAAATGCGGAATAAAGAATCAAAACTCTTATATTGATCACGCTTGTTCGGCGGAAACTTCCAAACCCATGAATTCTTCGGCGAAAAAGCAGAGTGTGCTAATGCGGCAGGCTCATACAAGTGCTGCCATTCACCGATCGAGCGATTTTGCTTGGCACGTTTAAAGATATATTTCCATGATGCCGAGGCAAGTCCGGCACTCAGTGAAGTTCCTTCACAAGATACATCCTGTACCGCAAATGAGTATGAATCACTGAAGTTAGCGCCGGCGGAAAAGGAACCGTTTCCTTTAGCGACGGTACCACCGTCAGAACCGGCTTCAAAACCGATCGTGCCTCCGATTTCAACACCTTCCGATACCGTATGCGTTGTCTCACCGTTGATTGCTTCCGGTTGAGCAAAAATTAAATCTGCCGCTGGTTCTTCCTCTTGATTCGTTTGTTTAATATCATTTTGCATCATACAATAATTCATATAATTTAAGCAGACATCCCCTTCTCCGACATACCAGCTTTCACCGTTCGCATCGACTCTGGCGTGCGCCCATTCAAAAGTGTAGTCTTTACCGCCGTTTACGGTAGCGTCCTGTTTAATAAAGAACCAATCCTCGCCGCCGTCGGCTTCTTCGCCCATATATTTATGCGCAGATACTACATAGTAACTACAGGAACACGGTTTTCCTGCTAATTCAAACTTATGCGTCACAACATGCTGCATCGCAGCTTCATATAAATTTGTTGTAGTTACTTCCAGTGCCTTCGCAGCCTACAGCGCCGATGCTCGTGCTTCTAACAATTCACTCTCTGTTTCCGAAGATAAAAACTGTACAACACTTTCGACAATCGCACAAGCATCCTTTTCATGTGATTCCAAAATACGGCAAATACCGTCTTTACAACACTTTATCCCGAACAGCGTATGACGATGCCCTTTGGTTTCGGCAGAAAAATAGTTTTTTCCGTTTAAGCGCCGAAATACTCGATTGACCTCACTGTTTGTCGGCTCATATAAAATAATCGCCTGATTGGTATGATACAGCTGTTCCAATCGTTTTAAAACCTTTAGTTCGTTAATATCTATTCCCTCACATAAAACAATCATCGGTCCTAAATCATCATTGTTTTTTTCATCAAAATTAGCTACACATACTTCTAAATCAAGCTTTTCATTCACTGCAATCATTATGGATTCAATCGTTCGATTGTCCGTAACCGATGCATTACTGAAATATATCTGCTTCGCTGCCTTACAAGTCCCTCCTTTGACTGTTTTATCTTATGACAGTCGATATTATGATATGTGGTTTACCGCTTATAAGACTTCGACAATTCACGCAGAAAAAAAGCACTTATGAATAAGCGCTGCTTACTCATAAATGCTGAAAGTTTTATGCTTCAACTTTACTTTTTTTACGAAGCCAAACGATTGTACCGCCTGCCAACGTCATTAACATTACCAATGAAGCTGTATTTGTCGCATCACCGGTATTTACACCGTTTCCGCTGTCAGGAGTGATTTCCGGTGTAATCGGACGATTCGGTTTGATCGGATTGGAAGGGTTCGGTTTTACCGGCGGAATATAACCGTTGTTGTTATCATCGTTATCTCCGTCATTATCCCCGTTATTATTCCCGTTGTTGTCTCCGTCGTTATCATCATCCGGATCAGTTTGATCATCGGAAAGCTTAACCAGTGCTTCAATAGCTTCATTTAATGCTTCCGCTGCTTCGTCCACTGTTTCCTGTTCTGCACTTTGATCAGCTTCAATCAATTTCGCTGCTTTCAGTGCCGCTGTTAAACGATCTGCACTTGCTTTGGTATACAGTGATAAATCAATCGCTTCTGCCTTTTCGATTGCTTTACGCAATGCATCTTTGTCAGTTTCAACTTTATCAACCAAGCCGTGAATTGCCGCTGCCAGCTGCTCATAAGCTACTTCAATCATTTCATCGGTGCGCTCAGTATCGGCTAAAACTGCTTCGGCATTAGCTAAAGCTTCTTCAAATGCTTTTTTACTTGCATCGGTTTTATTTGTTATATCAAGCGCTTTTGCTTCCTCTACAAGCTTGATCAACGCTTCTTCAATCGCAGATGCTTCTTTTTGTCCGAGCATTGCCGTCATCGCTGTCGTAAGCTCAGTAACTTTTTCATCAATAGCTGCTTGACTTGCGTCTGCCTGTGCCAATAACGTTTTAGCATCATTGAGCGTTGCCTTGATTTCAGCTGTGTCCGCATAGTCATCTAAACCGATCGCATCGGTAATGTCTACCACTGTCTGTAATACATTTTTATCTACAACTGCCACCGGTGCCAAATTCAATACGGCGTTTGTCAGTTCATCGATCAATGCAGTGTCTTTTTCATATGCGTCAAGAGCTGCTTCTAATTGTTCCATTGTCGCTGCACTGAAATCATTTTCATGGTTCGCAAGCAACGCAGCCGCATATTTTTGATATAACTCATGAGATGCAGCGTCGGTACCGTTTTTGTCCTTTGTAGCCATTAAACGATCTGCGACAGCTTGAATTGCTTCATCGATTTCTGCTTCTGACGCGTCCGGATTTCCGGCTACCGCCTCGGCATTTGTAATCGTAGCTAAAATCTTATCTAAATCAGACTGATTGTAATCTGCTTTCGGCGCTTCCTCACTCAGTAATTCCACCAGTGTTTTTAAAGCAGCCATACGATTTAACGGCTTTCTTTCCATTTCATTTAACGAAGATAAAATTTCTGCCATTGCCTGATTCATTTCTTCCTGTGTCGCATCGCTGCGATCTAACAGCTTCTGTGCGTCGCTGATTGCTTTTTCATAACGAGCAGTGCTTTCATAAGTATATGCACTTGTATCCAGCTGTGCTGCCGCTAAGACATTCTCAAGCTGTGCAACATTTGCCGGTTCATTTTCACCTGCAATAGCCAAACGAACATCTAAACCGGTAGATACAACAAACGGCATGAAGTTTTCTACATTCAGTGTAACATCTTCTTTTGCAGTCAAGGTAATGGTTGCTAAAAGCGCATCGCCTTGTACACCGTCAGCTGCTCCTTTGTAGCTCATCGCAGTTACATAATCGGCAGAGTCCTGCTGGAACTTAGACATATTAATCATATCCTTCACAGCTTCGCCCGCTTCACACTTAATATTTAATTTTTCAATTACATCTTTTCCTAAGGTAAAACGTGTTCCGAATGCATAAAGATCCTTTAAATTCTTGCCGTTCAGCGTTAAGGTTGCGCTTTCTCCGGCTTTTAATTCACTCTTATCCAATTCATAGCTGATGGAACCGCCTGCTTTTTTACCGGTATTCTTCAAGCCGTATTGCGATAATACAAATGCCATATCATATGCATCGATTTCATTGTTGTAATTGAAATCACCCGGCTCACGATGATTCCAGCCACCGCCTGCTTCAGCCGCAGTTACACCCATGTAATTCGTCAGGAAGGTAATATCGCCGTCCTCAATTTCTTTATTTCCCTGTGTACTTGCCGGATGGAAGCCTTCTGTTCCGTTGACCTTGTAGATTCTGATCTCATTTGTACTGTTATGATGAGGATCATAAGATAGTAAACGAACATAGCGTCCCTTCACACCTTTCAGATCGACAAAGACTCTGGTTTCGCCTTTTCGTTCCCAAGTACTCTTTTCTACCGTTTTAAAGTGAGTACCGTCAAGACTTACTTGAATTTCATGATTCTTGATTTGCGCAGAACCGTTGTTAAAATACTCAAACTGATCCAACTGATAAGCTTCCTTCAGATCAATTGTTAAAATTTTTGTTCCGCTGTATGTTTCAGGATCTTCCCAGTTCGTATACCACAAGGTTGATTCATCGCCGTCCACCGCATTCACAGCCGGATAGCCGCCGACATTTCCGCCGTATTGAGAGTTTGTCGTAACGCTGACATCCTTGATCACATTTTTATAGCGATCTTCTTTCGTTTCAAAGCGCTGTACATTACCCTTTACATCCGCATTCAGCGTATTGTAAACAACAAGCTGATAAGTATGAGATTCACCGGAATTCAAAGAATCATGAACATAAGGAGATTTCATATTGCGGTAAATAACATCTTCATTTCCGTCAATAATTAAACCGTAAGAAATACCTTCTGTCATATCCCATGACAGTGTGATCGAACTGTCATCGGCTTCCGCTGATAAAGTCGGTACATCGGTAAGTGCAGGATCATCAGGGTTTGTATCATCCGCAGCCGCATTCACAAAGTCTTTCAGTGTCAACTCTACTGCATTTTGTGTAATATCGGTCTTTGCCGTTTTTACCAACAGCTTCGGTGTTGTTTTCATAGTAACATCTTCAAACGAAGAACCTTCACTCGCATAATGATTCAGGTTAGGTTCTTTCTGATAGAAGTAAACATCGCTGCCTGCTTCAAAGTCTGCTTCATTTGTGACCTCGGTTAAAGTAACCGGATTCCCGCCTACCGTTAAAGTAACTGCGGACGGTTTATCAGAAACATTGACAATAAATTGCGTTCCGCGTTCTGTTTTCATACCGTCATAGCTTCCGGTCATCTTATTTACGGTAATTGTCGCATCACCCGTTGCGCCTGCTTCCGGTGCTTTGGATGTGATTAAGGTGTTGGTACCCTGTCCCTCTTTATATTTTTGCGTCATACCGTCATCATCATAAAGATTGAACTCGGTATTTCCTGCCGGATACACTTCAAAGATTCGATCCTCATCGCCTTTTAAATACAGCTGAGAGTTGTTTTCTACGTCTTTCGACAGAATCGCACCGTTTTTCACAAACAACGGCAACTTCCAAAGCGGTGCTTCAAAGTTATTGATTACTTGACCGCCCTGATACTGCTTACCGGTGAAATAGTCAATCCAAATCTGATCTTGATCCGGCAAGTAGATATTATTTCTTACATCATTACCGTTTTCATCCATATGTACATCTTCATAAAGCGGCGCTACCAAAAGGTTTTCACCCCACATATACTCATACTGCGTGCGGTTGTCCCAAGTAAACGGATCCTGCGGATATTCTAAGACTAAGCCGCGAATCATCGGAGTACCTGTATCGTGCGCTTCTTTGGCATAAGTATATGTATACGGCATAAATGATGATTTCATTTTCAAATACATACGATTGATGGAAGTATACGGTTCTCCGTGGTACCATGGATTCTTTTCTGCACCTGAAGTCCATCCGTCCATATTAATTTCAATCGGTGTAAATGCTTTCCACTGGAAATCACGTGTGGAAATAATCTTATCAGAGCCGTAAATACCGTCTAAGTCGGAACCGACATTCGGATTACCGCTTAATCCGGCACCGATATAAGTAGGAATATGGAAACGGATATATTCCCAGTTACCGCCGGTCTGATCTCCCGACCATAAGCCTGCATAGCGTTGTGTACCTGCCCAGCCGTCTAAGGAAACGACAAAGCCGCGGTTTTCGGAATTGTTTTCAATACCTTCAAACGCCTGTCTTACGGCATTTAAGCCAAATGAATAGCCGTCACCGACCCACGCAACATCGGTTTTGATCATCTGAGTTCCGCCGTTTGCGACCTCACGATCCAGTTTATCTAAATCGTTTTCTGTCCACAGACCGCTGACAAAGCCATACTTTTTAGCTTCATCCACGAAATTCTTCAATTCAGCGATATTTTCATCCGCGTTCGTAGATTTACCATACCCGCAGCCATAACCGTCATTCGGCAAGAACCAACCAACCGGCATATCATGATCCTGATATTCCTTTGCGCGTGCAATACCGTCTACGATCAATGATTCGCCTTCACTGTTATAGCAGTTCGCATTTCCCTGATAAAATGCATATTTAGGCATTAACATCGGATTTCCGGTTAATTCTACATAATCACCCAACACATCTTTCATATCATTACCGACAAAATAATAAGCATCAAAACGATTTTCATCATGTTCTAATTTTGCCGTTTGATTGAAATCGTAGCTTCCCGGCTGGAACGTGTTACGCATAACACCGTAGCCGTTAGATGACATATAGAACGGATTCGGTGAAGATACACCGCCGCTTACCCATGTACTTTTATTTTCAATCAATATTTTACGATTTTTATGTGAGAAAAAGCCGTTCTGTTGACCACCGCCGTAGAAATACTCATTCGCACCCGTAGCCAGTGACTGAACAGTTTCCGTGCCGTTATAGGAAAGTGACTCACTTTCTTCCCACAGTAATTTTCCTTCTTTATTTTCCAGTTTCATCTTAGCGCTTGCTTTATCAACCGTTAAGATAATATTACCGCCGGAAACGGTAATTTTATCGCCTGCATCCGTCGCAGCGGCAGTTATGACTCCTTCTTTTTCATAGTCTGCTTCTGATTTTGCGGTAATTTTAGTTGTATGAGTAGAAGACATCGGTTCCGGATATTCTTTGAATTCCTCTCCCTGTTGCTCTACATCAATACGAAATACATCTTCATTTAACAAAGTAATTCGTGCTTTTTGTCCGCTTCCGAAAGTCAAAAACACATCATTGTTTTCACTGCTTTCCAAAGCAGCGTCTGAAAGTTGCCATGCGCTGTCGGCTGCCTGAACCGTCGGTATTTGAATCACACCGAGTCCCAGCGCAAGTCCAAGTGTAAGCTTGGCTGTTTTTTTCATTGATTTTGAAATATTCATTTTTTTCTCCTTCCTAAATAAATGATACGATACTGCTTAAATACCCTTTCTTATTATCCGTCCTCCTTTGCCATCAAACCACAAAAAAAGCATTTACAAAAGTAAACATTTTAAGATTGCTTGCAAATTCGAAAAATATGCAAAAAACATATAAAAAAACAGATATTTTCATATCGAAAGTATCTGTTTATAAATGTTTACTTTTTGAAACAATTTTGCTTGTTTTTGCAGATGATGCGGTATCCTATGATACCCCTTACATTCTCATTATACACCTTTATCAAGCTGTTTTCCATATAAAAAGTTTGTCTTTTTTAACATAAAGTTTATCTTTTTTAATAGGATGAAAAAAACGTTTTAAAGTAATTCAACAGAAACTTATGCATTTGATCATTTTGCTTATAAAAAAGGATCAACCCATCACAAATATTCGGATGATCGATCCTTTTTCACTTATTTATTACGCTTTGATTTACGACGCTCGCTGCCGCGACCCTCTTTTTTCACTTTACTGCGGCTGTTTCGCTTATCAGAACTTCCGCTTCGTTTATTGCGTTTGGTATCGCCTTTCTTAGAACCTCTGTTGCTTTTTCGCTTCGGTGCCTCATCAATCTGCACCTCTATCTCATGTCCGCGTATTTGCGCTCCCTGCATCTTTTTCAAAACAAGATCAACTTTCGCTGCTTCAACGTCCACTAAAGCGAAATTGGAGCGAATATCAATGCGTCCCAGTGCTTGTGCGCCGATTCCGCATTCTTCAATGATTGCCGCTACAATATTGCCTGCCTTGATATTACAATTCTTACCTACATTCAAATGCAGACGCACCGCATCGAAGTTTTCACTATATCGGCGAATCGCATTTTCATCCTCAATATCAATGACTTCATTTTTATAATTCATGGAGATCAAAGCACTGATCAAACTTTCTACCGCTATTCCTTCTGCCAATAAATCATTGGCAATTTCCATCGAATCCTGATTGATCCCTTCATTACATGCAGTTAAAACTTCCTGTATAAAGTTTTTGCGGTTTAATGCTTCCAGCTGTTCGGTTGTCGGAAGCATTCGCTTCGCGATATTCGTTTTTGTATCACGCATAATTTCCTTTAATTCTCTTAATTGACGTTTTGCCGATAATAACGAAATTGCCTTGCCTTTTTTACCGGCACGCCCGGTTCTGCCGACACGATGAATATAATATTCATGATCCTGCGGCAAATCATAATTTACCACTAATGAAATATTATCAACATCAATTCCTCGGGCAGCTACGTCACTCGCGATCAAGACCGGACACTTTCCTTCACGAAATTGAACCATCACTCGATCACGTGCCACCTGCTTCATATCACCGTGTAAACCGATTGCTCTGATTCCGCAATGATTTAATTCTTCACTCAGTTCATCTACCATGCGTTTCGTATTACAGAATATCATGCACAATTCCGGATCATAATGATTTAACAATACTCGAAGTGCATTCATTTTCTTTCCTCTCGGCACTTCATAATAGTATTGATCTACGGTATCTATGGTACGTTGAGAACTTTTAATCTGTACCTTAACCGGATCTGTCTGAAATTTCTTGGTAATTTTCATAATCTCATCCGGCATTGTCGCAGAAAACAAAATTGTCTGCGGGTGTTGATCCTCGGGCATCGATTTCAATATTTCTTCAATATCTTCTTTAAAGCCCATATTCAGCATTTCATCTGCTTCATCAAGTATTACCATATCACATTCACTCAACCGCAGTGTTCTTCTTCTGAGGTGATCCATAATTCTTCCCGGTGTACCTACTACAATCGCACAACCGCGTTTTAACAACTGAATTTGACGATCGATCGGTTGTCCGCCGTAGATAGGGGCTATTTTAATGCCTTCTTTATATTTTGAGAATTTTCTTAATTCTGTCGCTACTTGCTCAACCAGTTCTCTTGTCGGACAAATAATCAATACCTTAGGATGCTTCCGATACTCATTTATCATTTCAATCGCAGGAATGCCGAAGGCGGCAGTCTTGCCTGTACCTGTATTCGATAATCCAAGTACATCCTGTCCTTTTAATATCGCCGGTATCGCGGATGCTTGAATCGGGGTTGCTTCTTCATACCCCATTTCGCTGACCGCTCTTACAATTTCTTCACTAATTGGTAATTCATTAAATTTACTCATTACTACCTCTTTCTTTTATATTTCATAACCTATTAAGTGTACCACAGGGTACAGTAGAGGTCAATTCTTTTTTCAATAGATTCAAATCATGCTCATTGTAAAATGAAAGTGGAATTAAGAAAAGATGAAAAAAGTCCGTAGAA
>CANOSP010000015.1 GCA_947569705.1 uncultured Erysipelotrichaceae bacterium | reverse complement strand
GTAGTTCGCTTTTTTATAAAATGGATGAAATGTCGGTATGAAGCAGAAGATTGTTCATAAGATTAAACTGTCTATTCATAAAATGATGAATGCTTTTTTTGATTGAACATTTCTTTTCCTTTTCAATTACGTTATAATATTAGACAAGGTGATGTAAAATGAAAAAAAAGATCTTATTGGGGCTGTCCGGCGGTGTAGATTCCGCTGTAGCCGCATATATATTAAAGGAACAGGGATATGATGTCATCTGTGCTTTTATGCGTAATTGGGATGCTTATGCGAATAATGATATTTTAGGAAATCCTACGATTCAAGATGATGTATGCCCTCAGGAACAGGACTATATGGACGCAAAGGCAGTGGCAGATCAATTAAAGCTGCCGTTATTAAGAGTCGATTTTGTAAAGGAATATTGGGATGATGTCTTTTCTACCTTTTTGAAGGAATATGAAAGAGGTCGTACTCCGAATCCGGATATTTTATGTAATAAATATATTAAATTCGATGCATTTATGAAGTTTGCACAAAAGCAAGGCTTTGACACTGTCGCAACCGGACATTATGCAAGAGTAAAGCATGAAGCTGAAGAAAGCATTCTGTTAAGAGGAAAGGATTCCAATAAGGATCAAACTTATTTCCTTTGTCAGATTTCGCAGGAAGCTTTATCTCATACCGTTTTTCCGATCGGTGAGTTAGCTAAGCAGGAAGTCAGACACATTGCCGATCAGCTACATTTGGACAGTGTTGCGACCAAAAAGGATTCCACGGGAATTTGTTTTATCGGAGAGCGAAATTTTCGCCAGTTTTTAAAGAATTATCTGCCGATGCAGGACGGAGATATTGTAAATATTGCGGATCTTCAAGTGCTGGGAAGACACAGCGGGGTCATGTATTATACGATCGGTCAGCGAAAAGGACTGGGGATCGGCGGTACGAAGGGGCCTTGGTTTGTTGTCGGAAAGGATGTTAAAAAGAATATCCTCTATGTCGCAAACGGTGATGATAAGGAATGGCTTCAGTCAACCGGCTGTATTGTTTCTCAGGTAAATTGGTTTTCTGTACAAAAAACGCAAGGTGAATATCACTGTACTGCCAAGTTTCGCTATCGTCAAGAGGATAATGATGTTACGATACGTTTTATTGACGATACGACAGTTTTTGTCTCTTATCCGCAAGGGGTCATGTCTGTCACGGGAGGACAGGAGGCGGTCTTTTATCAAGAGGAAGTGTGTCTGGGCGGCGGTGTAATCGAAGAGGTATTTGTTCATGATATTACGATTGATGAAAAAATAGCGATGAGGTGTGAAAATGGAAACATGCTTTGAGCGAGTAAATCCGTTATCTAAAACAAGAATGATCTTGTTGTTTCTGCATTATTTTCTCGGTTATCAGTTTGTATATCCAATGATATTAACTTCCTTTACTTTATGGTTGGATCCGATGGCTCGCATTGTTCCCGATTGGCTGCAGTTTCTGTTATACTGCTATATGATCGGTGCTGCGGTTTGGTTGGCATTTCCGCTTTTAAAGGAATCGGTACAGGGGTGGAAGAAAACGCAAGCGCATATAATAAAGCTGTGCCTTCTTCTTTTCGGTGCTTATTACATTAGTTCTATCGTGATTAATTTGATTATCCTTCTGTTTTCTCAAACAGAAACAAGCGCCAATCAACTGGAGATTATAAAGGAAATCAGTGTATCACCTTATCTGACCTTATTTTCTACTTTGATTTACGCTCCGATTGTCGAAGAACTTGTCTTTCGCGGTATTTTTTATCGAGCGTTGCGTCCGCGCCTTCCGTGGCTTGCGTCCGCTTTGATCAGTGCGTTTCTCTTTGGTTTTATTCATGTGTTCTTTTCTTTATTGACAGGGAATTTCAATGATTTGATTTACTTACTGTCTTACGGATTGATCGGATTTTATTTGGCGCTTGCTTATGAAAAAAGCGAGACAATTTTCGGCAGTATGATTTTTCACTTTATCAATAATGCGGTAGCATTTTTAATGATTGTTTTATAATATAAAGCTTATCAAGATTGTTTATTCAGTGTATACAAGGAGATCGGAATGGAAGAAATAAAGCTGCAGGCACGCTTTTTATTAATGATTTATCATAATTCGACCAATGGATACGGCGTTGCTCGTTTCATCAGTTATGATAAAGAAGAAAAGGAATTTACCGCAACCGGTATTTTTGCGGATTTAGAGGAAGAGCGTGTTTATAATTTAATCGGTCATTATCAGGAGCATTATCGCTACGGTATGCAGTTTCAGGTGAGTGCCTATGAATTGATGCGTCCTAACGATGAGGCTTCTTTAGTGCGTTATTTTTCGAGTGCCATGTTTCCCGGAATCGGTAAAAAATTGGCTTCACAGCTTGTAGAGGTGTTGGGAGAACAAGCGATTGAGCGTATTCTTGATGATGCGAGCTGCTTAGAAGCGATCAGCGGATTATCGGAAAAGAAAAGAGCAGTCGTAGTGGAGGGAGTAAAGCAGTTTCAGGATTTAGATGACAGTGTTGTATTTTTTACTAAGCATGGTTTATCTTTACAGATGATTGCGAAAATTCAGTCGGCATATGGTGATGAAGCTGTCTCAAAAGTAAGGGAGAATCCTTATCGTCTTGTTTCTGAAGTTGATGGTATCGGCTTTCAAACAGCGGATAAATTAGCGCAGGCTATTCACTATGAGAGCGATCATCCGAATCGCAGAAAGGCGGCTGTTTTAGCTTCCGTCATGTCTTGTTGTATGGCTTGCGGCGATACGTTTGTATCCAAGGAGCGCTTGGCTTATGAAGCACGGCGTTTAATAAGGGAAGAGATCGATGAGCTTGATCCGTTGTTGGAAGAGCTTGCCGCGGAGCGCAGTATTATTCTTGAGGAAGATCGTATTTATCACCATACGCAGTATGATGCCGAAGCGGGAATTGCGGCTTTTCTGACTCAATTTCCGTATGTTGAAACCGATCATATGCCTGATGATTTATCGGCTGAAATAATTGAGATTGAAGACAGCTTTCATATTATTTATGAAGATAAACAAAAACAGGCAATCCTTACTTTTTTTCAAGAGCCGTTTGCGATTATCAGCGGTGGTCCCGGAACCGGTAAAACCACGATCGTAAAAGGGATTCTGGCACTTGCCGAAAAGCTGTGTCCGCAGGCAAAAATCACGCTGTGTGCGCCGACGGGAAGGGCAGCTAAGCGAATGGCACAGCTGAGTGATCGCGAGGCTATGACGATTCATTCGCTTTTAAAGTGGGATTTGGAATCCAATCAGTTTGTGAAAGGCTTTGATGATCCGCTGGATTGTGATATTTTGATTGTAGATGAGTTTTCCATGGTTGATGCATGGTTGTTTTATTGCTTGTTGAGGGCGTGTAAGCCGGTATCGAAAATATTGTTAATCGGTGATAAGGATCAGCTTCCCAGTGTTGCGCCGGGATGTGTGCTGCAGGATTTAATCGAGAGTGAGTGCTTTCCGATCATTTGTCTTGATAAAATTTTTCGCCAGAGTGAGGGCAGTGATGTAGTTACTTTAGCACATGAAATAAATGAGGGAAGTTATCAGATTTTACAAAGTGCCAAGGATGCGGCTTTTTTCCCATGTCCTTCTTATGAAATTTGCGCTCGTGTCACGCAGATTGTCGAAAGTGCCTATGAAAAAGGATATGAGAATCAAGATATTCAAGTTTTGGCACCGATGTATCAAGGTGTTGCGGGTATTGATGCCCTTAACCGTTCTTTACAGGATTTGATGAATCCGCCGCATACGAAAAAACGTGAGCTTCGTGTCGGTTATCGTACCTTTCGAGAAGGGGATAAGATTATGCAGCTGAAAAATCAGCCGGAGGAAGATGTTTATAACGGAGATATTGGTAAAATTATTGAAATCATTTATGCGAATGAAGATCTGTCAAAACAAAATCGCATTATCGCAGCTTATGATGATATTATCGTCGAATATACGCAAGAGGCTTTTCATCATATCACACATGCCTATTGTATTTCAATTCATAAAGCACAAGGCAGTGAATATCCGATTGTGATTATGCCTATGGTCAATGATTATCGGCATATGTTACAGCGTCGTTTGCTTTATACAGGAGTATCGCGAGCGAAAAAATCATTGGTGCTGCTAGGGCAGCAGGAAGCGCTTCATCGAGCCGTATATGCTCAAGAATCACCGCGCCGAAGCACCTTAAAGGCACGCCTTCTTACAGCAATTTTATGAAAAAGCAGGTGTATAGTTTAAATTCGTAAGGGACATACTATCGTTAGTTAGGAGTGATGGTATGAATAAGTGTTTGATGACGGCTGTAATCGGCTTTATGGCAGGTATGTATGTAGGTTATCGAAATGAGGATGAGCTGCATGATATTTGTCGCCAAGGGCAAAGAACCAAGCGTAAAGCCGCTCGCAAGCTGCATAAGGCTTATGATTCTATGTGCGACTGCATGGATATGGATTAACCCCGTTATTCGGGGTTTTCATTTATGAAAAAGTATCAAAAAGAGCTGATTCGTTTTCCGTTATTATTACTGCCGTCTTTGCTCGGTTTAATATTGCTTGTCATATTATTGAAACAGGTTTCGTTTTATGAAAAACTGGTCGCTTTATATCATGCGCTGTTTCCGGTGTTCGGCGGAGTTGTGATCGCCTTTTTATTACAGCCTGTAATTGATCGTCTGGCAAAGCATATGAAGCTGAAAACAGCGATCGTACTTGTTTATATCGGAATTTTAGCTTCAGTCGCATTGTTGCTGATTCTGCTGTTGCCGATTCTTTATCGTCAGATTGTCGATTTTGTATCACTTTTGCCGCAGTGGCTGGATAAAATCAAGCTGTTATTGAATGAACATCATATTGTGATGGAGCGTATTATGAATGTTGAGGACAGTGCCTTACAGGAAGGTACTATGTTTATGTTGGATTCGCTTCGCTCGTTTTTCGGTACCGCAATGGATTATGCAATTGCTTATATGACAGCTTTCTTTATTTCCATTGATGTGGAATTTTGTAAGCGCAGCGCCAAAAAACTATTTTCTAATTATCATCGATTTGTGACTTTTTATAAAACGATGAGTAATATTGTGTTTCAGTATTTAACGGGTACATTGTTGGATTTAATTTTTGTCAGTGTTACCAGTGCTGTAGTTTTATATGCCGCAGCTTTTCCGAATGCACTTTTGTATGCGATTATTTTGGCTTTGAGCAATCTGTTTCCTTATATCGGCCCGACAATCGGGTTATTGTTTGTTATCTTAGTGGGAGTGCTTAGCTATGAGCAGCTGCCGCTGATTACGATTGTGCTTATATGGACGATCCAGCAGATTGAATCGAATTTAGTGCAGCCGATGATCTTTAATAAGACAATGGATGTACGACCGATTTTAACCTTTGTCGCATTGTTTATAGCGGAGGCTTTATTCGGTATTCCGGGCATTTTATTGTCACCGATTTTAGCCAGTATTATGCAGATCGCATTTCGTTCGTACCTGCATGCGAAAACAAAGGATACCGTGGGACAGTGGGAAGATATTTGGTATGACTTTGATGATGCGATTCGAAGTGTTCCGATACCGCCGAAGGAATGAAAAAAAGCGAACGGTATATTCGCTTCATCTTCGTTTTTCCGTAAAAAAAGTCCTAAATCGGACTGAATCGGTAAATGGCGGAGTCTATGAGATTCGAACTCATGGTGGCGTGAACCACACAGCCTTTCCAAGACTGCACCTTAAACCACTCGGACAAGACTCCAGAATCTATATTTAAACCCCTGTGACAGGGGTTTATTTATTACTTGGGGCGAACGAAGGGGATCGAACCCTCGAATGACGGGACCACAACCCGCTGTGTTAACCACTTCACCACGTTCGCCGTTTGTCAAGCAAGAGATATTATAACTGATGTATGCATGTTTGTAAATAGTTTTATTGAATTTTTTGTGATAAATTGTTATAATGGCATTTAAGGAGTGATAGTATGAAAAAAGTTGCTTTTCTTTGTGATTCCAGTGCCGATATATCTGCGGAACAGGCGAAAGCATTAGATATTCATGTCATCAGAATGCCGATCATCATTGACGGCGTCAGTTATACAGAATCAGAAACAATTCAGGATCAAGAGTTAATTCAAGCCTTAAAGGATAATAAGAAAATAACAACCACACAGCCGAGTTTAGGTGAAATTATGACAATGTGGGAAAATCTGTTGAAAACGCATGATGAAGTTTTTTATCTGCCGCTGTCAAGAGAATTAAGCGGAACTTGCCGCAATGCAATTCAAATGGCGCAACAGGAACCTTTTTTGGATAAGGTTATCGTCGTGGACAGTACCTTTGCCTGTTATCCGATTGTGAAAATGCTGGAGATGGCTCGTGATATGTATGCGAAAGGATATGAAGGGAAAGAGATCAAACGTAAAATCGAGGAAGAAGGAGAGCTGTTTGCCATCTTGATTCCGGAGAATCTCAATGCGCTGAAAAACGGCGGTAGAATTTCACCGGCTGCGGCGGCATTAGCCGGTCTGTTAAAAATCCATCCGCTGTTAAAGGTTGAGAACGGCGCAATCGATGTACAGGATAAGGTTCGTACTCTTTCTAAAGCATATAAGGCCGGGATTGAGGCGTGTGTAAAGGATGTGAATCCCGATGATTATCTGTGGATGATCATCGATGCCGATAATCGTAATGCCAGTGATGAATTAAAGGGCATGCTGGAAGAAGCCTGTCATCAAAGCGTAGAACAGCGCATCTTCAAGGCAGTACTGCTTGCTCATACCGGACCGGGAACGATCGGCTTCGGACGCATCAAAAAAATTAAGTATTAGAAGTACCCGCATAAGCGGGCTTTTCATTCGCTTTCTATTGAAACTGCGAGTGATTCTTTATATAATATACATGAATTTGCGGATAAGATACAATCGTTCGCACCTAACAATAAGACAGCTATAAAAATAATAAAATTAATAGAAATGTGGTGATTGCATGTCAAGATTTACCCGTACCCAAAAAATAATTATGACGTTTATCGGCTTATTTATTCTGTTAGGGATTGTCGCCAAAGGTGTTCAATCCAAGGGCAGTATGGCTGATTTAGGCTATGATGCATTCAGTATGATGCGCTACGGCCTGCTGGAAAAACCGACGCGTTCGCTGCAAAGCTGGATGAAGGATTTTTCAGACTTATGGAAGGTAAAGGAAGAAAATGACAGTCTGCGCTATCAGCTTTCGCAACAACCGCTGTATGAGGCACAGCTGATGCAGGCACAGCGTGAGATTGCGGAATTGAAAGAACAGCTGGATATGAAACACTCCTTATCACAATATGAAACGATTGCCGCTGAGGTCATTGTTCGTGATGCGGATTCATGGGATAATCAATTTACCATTAATTTAGGCAGTGATGACGGTATGAAAAAGGACATGATCGTATTATCCGGCAAGGGTGTTGTCGGTAAAATCAGTGAGGTTTCCAAATTTACAAGCAAAGTAAAGCTTTTGACCAGTGAAGACCGCCAAAACAATGTGGCGGTAAAAGTATCGGTATCCGATAAGGAAAGCACGGAAGGAATCCTGCAGAATTATGATGCGAATCGCGGTGTCTTTGTCATTCATGTGTTTGACGGAAATCATGATATTAAAGAGGATATGCAAATCGTTACCTCAGGGAAAGGCGGTGTCTATCCCAGCGGGTTATTGATCGGCAAAGTCAATACGATCGAGGAATTAAGCAATTCAATCGGTAAAACGATCTATGTCAAGCCGGCCGCCGATTTTCAAAATTTTGATTTTGTACAGGTCATTAAGGAAGTGAACAACCAATGATTATTCATGTATTATTTGTGATCGCATGCTTTCTGATCGACGGTATTCTTATGGTATTATTTCCTAATGATGCGGCCTTAAGTGACTTGGTCTTTGTATCGAACCTCGGCTTCTGTGCACTTGTCTTAACGATTCGCAAGTTTTCTTTAACAGACAGCTGTTTATTCGCTGCTTGCTTCGGAATGCTGTATGATCACTATTTTGCCAATACGCTGTTTATCTATGCGATTGCTTTTTTCTGCAGTGCCTTCGTTGTGCATTTTTGGTCGAAACATATGACAGATACGGTACTAGAATCGTTGATTCTATGTATTTCGACAATATTTGTGAAGGATTGTGTGGTATATTTCTGTATGTTCTTTAATCAAATGGCCGGTTTAAGCATACAGACATGGTTTGTGAAGGTAGAATTTTTAACCATTTTAGCGAATGCAATTCTGGTCTTGATTCTGATTTCTCTGCTTCGTGTGAAAGAAGATTATATTGAGAAAAAAGAACGGCAGGTCAGAAAAGAGGAGAAGGTAGAATGGTTCAGATTAAGATCAAAGCGGTAAATCATACATATACGGTATGCTGTACATATGATGACTTCCCATCATTTTTAACAATGCTGAAAGAAAGACTCAATGCCTGTGCCAAAGGTCACAGCGGTAAATTTGAGGCTTTTTTTCATATGCAGGAGGAATTGAGCGAGTCACAGTTGTTACAGCTGTTTGCGTGTGCCAATGAAACGGGAACAATGATTCTCGGCTTTCTGAACCAAGCCAATCATCGTGATCTAATGATCATTGAAGAAAATTTACACAGCGGTCAAACTTATGAATTTGATCGGGAAGTATTATTGCTTGGATCAATTCAAGCCGAAGCATTTGTATCAAGCAGTGAAAATATTTACTGTATCGGCAGTGTCGGCGGTAATATCGATCTGTTTCATGAGGATTGCCGCATAACGGCATCCGGCTTTTTTCAGGCAAATATTCGCATATGTGATTCTCATTATCAGAATATGACAAGTTTTGCGCCTGCTCAGGTTTACTATAAAGAACGGAAACTTCAACTGAAGGAATTGAAGGAGGAAAAATCGTGGGTCGTGCAATAGCGATAACGTCGGGAAAGGGCGGCGTAGGTAAGAGCAGTGTTTGTATTAACTTAGGGATAGTACTGGCACAGATGGGATATCAAGTATGCTTAATCGATGTGGATTTAGGATTAAAAAATCTTGATGTAATGCTGGGATTGGAAAATCGTGTCATTTATGATCTGCGCGATGTGATGGAAGGAGTCTGTCCGTTAAATAAAGCAATTCTTAAGGATAAACGCGAAAATAATCTGTATTTATTGCCGGCTTGTAAATCGGTGAATATTCATTATTTTAAAGGCAGTGATTTACAGCTTGTCGTCAATGAGTTGAAGCAGAGCTTTGATTTTGTATTACTTGATACACCGGCAGGAATCGAATCCGGCTTTCTGTACAGCATCGCCTGTGCAGATGATGTGATCCTCGTATCGAATTTGGATATTACTTCAATGCAGGACGCCGATCGCGTAATCGGTATTTTAATGAAGGAACAAATGCAGTCGATTCGCTTGATTATTAATCGTTTAAATCCGCATTTCATCGATAAAGGGATTTCAATACGTTTAGAGGATGCTTTAAACTGGCTGGGAATTGAATTATTAGGATATGTATTCGATGATGAAAGCGTGATTCGCAGTAATAATCGCGGGGCGCCGATTTCCTTGGCAAAGCATACACAGGTCTATGACTGTTTTGCGGCGATTGCCAAGCGCTTGAACGGTGAAAATGCGGCATTGCCTAAATATCGGGAAAAGCGTTTTTTACAAAAGCTGTTCGGATAAGCGTATAACAAATGAATAGGTATAAAGCGGCAGTGAGAATATGCGACTCACTGCTTTTATCATGAAAAAGTTTGTACCGATGAGACGAAAGGTTTATAATAAGTACAAATAGGATAAAAGAGAAACTTTTATGCAGTGTGAAATCCAACTGATTAAGCCGACTGCGGCGATGAAAAAGGAAGCAGCGGTTTATCTGATTAAGCTGTAGAACTGTAAAGGATAGCTGTGCTGTTTTTGATAATAGGCTCATTGTATCAGCTTTAATTCAGCTGATTAGGAAGGAAAGACATAGAGATGAGAGAAAGTCGTCTGTTTAAAATTGTATATCATTTGTTAGAGAAGGGGCAGACGACTGCACCGGAATTAGCTGAACTGTTGGAAGTATCGGTGCGCACTGTCTATCGAGATCTTGATTCTTTGAGTGCGGCAGGTATACCGATTTATGCACAAACCGGTCGTAACGGCGGCATTTGCCTGAAAAGTGATTTTGTATTAGATAAAGCAATTTTATCTCATGCGGAAAAGCAGGATATTTTGGCATCGCTTCAAAGTGTGAATGCATTACAGGGAATGGAATTGGATGAAACCTTTAACAAACTGTCTGCGCTTTTTCAGCTGAATGCAAATCGGTGGCTGGAGGTAGACTTTTCAAGATGGGGCGCTCAAAGCAGTGATAATCATAAATTCCAACTGTTAAAAACGGCAGTGCTTGAACAATCCGCAGTTAAAATCACTTATGCGAGTTCCTATGAGATCATTGATGAACGAGTGATTTATCCGCTGTGCTTATCGTATCGTGCCAAGGCATGGTATGTAAAAGCTTATTGTACTAAAAAACAGGCATATCGCCTGTTTAAGCTGAATCGTATTTTAGCTTGCGAAATGATGACGGAACATTTCACCGATTTTACGTATCCGAGTGAAACATATGATTCTGATCAAATGACTGCCGAAGTGATGTTGCGTTTTCCCAAGGAAGCGGCATATCGTGTTTATGATGAGTTTGATCAATCGCAAATAGAAATACTGGAAAATAAGGACTTGTTTGTGTCGGCAGCGATGCCGATCGATCAGTGGTTGATCGGCTATCTGTTGTCTTTCGGAACCGCTGTTGAGATTGTTTCACCGCCTGAGCTGAAGGAAATGACAGCGAATCAAGCGCATTTAATCTATGAAAAAAATAAACTATGACATACGTTGTCAGGTTTGCTTTGTTATAATACAGTCAGAATTAAAAGAATTGATGAAAAAAGCATTGACGGAAAGGAAGCAATTATGCCAAGACCTGCAACGAAAAACGATTTATTAACTGCCGCAGCTCAAAACTTTGAAAAACTGAATGTTTTGATCGCTGCCATGAGTGAAACAGAATTATCAACACCTTTTGATTTTACAAATGATGAGAAAAAGAAAGAAGCACATTGGCGCAGAGATAAAAATCTGCGTGATATTCTAATTCATCTTTATGAATGGCATCAGCTTTTATTGAACTGGATTCATGCAAATCTAAACGGTGAACAGAAAGCATTTATTCCTCAGCCGTATAATTGGAAAAGCTACGGTTTAATGAATACGGTATTTTGGGAAAAGCATCAGTCCACATCTTTAGATACTGCGATACAGCTGCTGCAGAATTCACATGGAGAAGTGATGAAGCTGTTAGATGGCTTTACCGATGAAGAGCTGTTTTCCAAAGGAGTTTATTCATGGGTGAAAGGAAGTACACTGGGCTCTTACTTTATCAGTACGACTTCAAGTCATTATGATTGGGCAATGAAAAAATTAAAAGCGCATAAACGCATTATTCCGAAACCAAAAGGGTGAAGATTCTCTGAAAAAACCAGCCGCGGCTGGTTTTTTTTCCTGTTTCTATGGTAAAATAGAGACAAAGGAGGAATCCTATGTTTCGTAAATTCTTACAACAATTAGATGAGCGAATCAATCTAAAGCTGTTAAGCAAGGTAGTTCTTGTGTTATTGATCGTTTATCTGTTAAAGATGACGCTGCCGCTGTGGGGCGACTGGCTGTCAATGCTGAAAAGTATTATCACTCCGTTTTTTATGGGTTTTCTGATCGCTTATATCGTTCATCCGTTTATCGTATGGATGGAAAAAAAGGGAATAAACAAAAGCATTGCGATTTTAATCTTTTGGTTATTTGTCATTTTCTTGATTGTACTGCTTTGTCTTGTCTTAATGCCGATGTTATATGACAAGATTTCCGGCTTTATCAGTAATTTAATTTGGGGAGTGAAGTGGATTAGTGATAAAATCATCACTTACGGTGATTTTGAAAGCTTTGATTTAGTTCAAAGTATTACCAACAGCATCACAAAGCTATTATCCTCGTATGAAGCTTGGGTACCGAATATTATGAATTCACTGCCCGGTTTTATGAATTCTTTCTTAAATGTGATCACAAATGTTTTATTTACGGTGATTATCGCAATATATATGCTGGCTGATTTTGATCGTGTAAAGGCTAATATCAGTAAATTTGCCCGAATTTTTTATGAAGGTGCCGATCCTTACTTAAGCAAGATTGATGAAGAAGTCAGTGTTTACTTAAAGTCCTTATTGATTATTATGGCGATTAAGTTTGTCGAATACAGCTTATTCTACTATTTGATCGGACATGAGGACTGGGTGATTATCGGTTTATTGACATCCATCGGACAGCTTGTTCCGTATTTAGGCGGAACGGTGGCAAACAGTATCGGTATTATTACTGCGCTGTCACTTTCTCCGATGCGAATTTTCTTTTTGATCGCCGGAATCTGTGTATTGTCTAATGTGGATGCATATGTGATCTCACCGTTGATTCATGAAAAGCGCAGCTCTTTGGGAGCGCTTGTGACATTATTTGCGGTGTTTGCGGGCGGTGTAATTTACGGAGCGGCCGGTATTATGTTTTCTATTCCGATTGCGCTCGCTCTCAAGGCTGTTTGTGAGGTATATGCGAGTGATCCGAGGCATCAGTTTATGGCGAATCATGACGAACAAAAACAGGCGAAATAAGCCTGTTTTCTTTATGGCTCCATTCTAAAAAAGCCCGCCTTTTGCATATGATAAAAACAGGAGGTGGATCAGATGATCGATCAAAGAGCAGTTCGCAAACGAATTCAAAAGCGTAAGAACCAATCGGATCAGCGTCAGCCGCTGTTTTTTCGGATGTTGTATCATACCCTGATGTTAGCAATGGCCTGCGGTATATGTGCTTTGACTTATTTGGTAAATGATAAGCTCGGTGTTGTGGATCTTTCAGCGGCTTTCAGCAGTTGGAAGCTGGATAAGATCAGTGAGTGGCTGCCGTTTGACGGCTGGTTTTCAACAGAAGATAAAGAAGGGGAAGCTGTATCGGCACTGCCTGTTTATTCGCTGTTGGAAGGCAATAAATATGCAAACGGAACGAATCAGGCAAGATTGATGATGGATGGTGTGGTTTTGCATGTGGAAGCGAAAGATGAACAAAAATCAAGTGTAACCATTCGTCAGGATAACGGCGTCATAGTTACGTTCGGACATTTGAATCAAGTGCAGGTAAAGCAGGATGAACGATTAAAAACAGGTGATGTGCTGGGTGATTTTCATGACTATGTGCAGCTGATAATGATCAAGAATAAACAAAGCGTTGATTACCAAACGGCAATGACACCATGAAGCTGAAAATCTCATGGCTGTGGCTGTTGTTCATACCGACGCTGATGATGTCACATATGGGAAAAACCTTGTTTTTTCTCTTTTTGATGCTGACAATCCATGAATGTGCGCATATGCTGGCAGCTTATTATTTTCATTATCCGATTGAAAAGATCGTATTATATCCGTTTGGTTTAAGCGCTCAGATGCGCTATATCGGCATGGGAAGTGTTTGGAGAGAACTGGTAATTATCGCTGCCGGGCCTATTACCCATTTATTGTTTCCGCAGCTGTTTTCGCAGCTTGTATCGCTGGAATTAATTTCTCAGCCGTATATGAATTATTTGTGTCAGTTAAATACATCTATACTTATTTTTAATTTGCTGCCGGTTTTTCCTTTAGACGGCGGCAGAATCGTCCAATCGCTGTATCATTTGGTATTTCGCTACACAACTGCGCAAAGACTTACTTATTTAACCGGAATCGTGAACTTATTTTTATTATGGCATTATCAAATTATTCAAACAGCGAGTGCTATGCTGGTCATGAGTTTTTTACTGCTCCAGATTTTGATTTGTTGGAAGCAGCTGGCTTATGAGCGTATTGCCTTTTATCGTTTTCGTATGAATCATCCGGCAAAGGGTTTTTTACGCATGAATCGCAAAAGCGATCTTTATCGTGCTTATACGAATGTGATCCGGACAAGCTACGGCTGGATGCCGGAGGATGAATGGCTGAAGTGTGTTTTTCATGAACAAGGAGAGGATGCACGGCTTTCCGTTGTGCTTTAGCTTTGAAATACTACCCCTTTGCGTAAAACTATGTTATAATGAAGCGTAAGGAGAGAGTGTATGAAAAAGCGATTGTTGTTTATTTCAATATTCTTATTTGTAAGTTTATTAAGCGGCTGCCGTCCGAGCAGTCCCAAGGTTGCGGTCACCAGCTATCCCGTAGAATATCTTGTGAAGCAGATCGGCGGTGATTATGTAAGCGTAACGAATATATCTTCCGATACGCTGATTCAAAGAGCCACAATCAATGAAGATTACGAAGCGATCCTACACGGCGCAGATGTGCTGTTTTATATCGGCGGACTGGAGCCGTATATGGAATTGTATTTAGATGATATTCGCTCTGCTCGCATTAAAATGATTGATTTAAGCTCGATCAGTGCGTTGAATCAGTTCAAGCGCTATTCTTCAACGAGTCTTGACGGCAGAGTGGTAACGGCGGAAACACCGTGGTATGAAGGAGACAGCTTTAAAAATATTGATATGTATGATAAAGATCCGATGCTGTGGATCGATCCGATTTCCATGAGTTCCATGGGTTCATCAATTCGTTCTTATCTGAGTGAGAAGTATCCGGAATATGCAAAAATATTTACGCAGAATTTCGATAATCTGATGAATGATCTTGCCCGTATGGATGCCGATTATCAATCGATCAAGGATGAAGGCTTGAAAATCAGTTTCGTATCGATCACACCGAGCTTCGGTAACTGGCAGAAATCCTACGGTATCAAAGTTTATCCGATCTGTTTATCAAAATACGGCGCATTGCCTACCGATGCACAGCTGAAAGCGATCAAGGCACGTATTCAGGCAGACGGCGTTCGCTATATCGTAAAAGAACCGAATCTACCCGAAGATATGGCAAAGCTTCACGATCAGCTGGTCAGTGAGCTTGGTTTGATTTCCGTCAGCTTAAGCAATATTTCCTCATTGAGTGAAACGGAAAAACAAAACGGTGTGGATTACCGATCTTTGATGTATGAGAATCTCAAAGTATTAGAGGGAATGGCAGATGAATAATACAGACGTCAGGAATCATCTGACGTTTTTTTTATTTGAAAAGGCAAATTTTTTTGATTCATTTTTTTGTGCAGCTTAATTGATCGCAGATCAAAATAAAGATTCTGAACAGATTATGCAAAAAGCATACGTAAGTACACGAATCTGTGGTAAAATAATAGGGATTGAGAGGTTGTTCTTATGAAAAAAATGTTACTGATTGATGGCAATAATATGTTGTTTAAGGCTTATCATGCGACCAGCTACGGTATGATGATGAAAACCTCAAACGGTATACCGACCAATGCGGTCTACGGTTTTGTGATGATGATTGAAAAAGCTTTATCGATGATTCAGCCGGATGAGGTTTTGGTGGCATGGGACAGCGGCAAGCCGACCTTTCGCCATCAAGTATATGCCGAATATAAAGGAACAAGAAAAGAAGTCGATCAAGAATTGATCGTGCAAATGCCGATGGCAAGAGAATACTTGGATGCGGCAGGTATTTATCGCTATGAAGCCGACGGAATTGAAGCTGATGATATTATCGGTACGATGGCAAAACGCTATCCCGATCATACGATTCATATTTTATCGAGTGATAAGGATTTGTGGCAGCTGATTGATCCGACAACCAATGTGTATGTGATGAAAAAGGGATTAAGTGAAATCGAAATTATCGATGAAGCGAAGCTGATGGAAACCAAAGGTATCACTCCGGCACAGATCATCGATTTAAAGGCATTGATGGGAGATGCCTCAGATAATATTCCCGGGGTTAAGGGAGTCGGAGAAAAGACTGCCTTAAAGCTGTTGGCGGATTATCAAACGGTTGATCAAGTCTATGAGCATTTAGATGAAATCAAAGGGAAATTAAAGGAAAAGCTGGAAACGGATAAGGAACAGGCATTTTTATCGAAAATGCTGGCGACGATTAAAACCGATTTAGCTTTACCGTTTGAAGCTGATGATCTGCGTTATGAAAAACATGAAGATACACTGTATGATTTTTATGCAAAGTATGAAATGAACAGTCTGTTGAAAAAGCAGGTGAAGAAGCCGAAAGCAGTGAATATACATTGTGAAGCGGTAGCGACCGTATCCGCATCGCTGTTACAGGGACAAAGCATGATATGGGCGGATATTGACTGTGAAAATTATTATGATGCGACGCTTTACGGCTTTTCGCTAGCCAATGAGCAGTTATGTGAATACATTCGCTTAGAAGACCTTAAAAATGATCAAGGCTTTTTACAATATTTGAATCAATCGAATTGGATCACAGCACAGGCAAAGGATGTGTATCATGCGCTGCATAAAGCGAATATTGCCTTTCAAGACGCAGCCTTTGATGTAAGCGTCGCAGCCTTTTTGCTTGATGCAAGCATCAATGACTATGAAAAGCTGCTTATGAAATATGACTTGGAAAGTAAATCAAAAGAAGATATTTACGGCAAAGCGGGGAAACCGAAGCTGAGTGATGAACAAGAGCGAATCAGCTATTGCGCGACGCAGTGTGTGAATCTGTATACACTTACGGCACAGATGAAAAAGGAACTACAGGAAAAGGAAATGTGGGAGCTGTTTACCACAATTGAAATGCCGTTGATCCGCGTATTGTTTGAAATGGAAAAAAACGGTGTTTCCTGTGATCTTGAGGTATTGGCACAGATTGCTTCGGCAACCGAAGCGAAAATCAATGGGCTTGCCGAAAAAATCTATGCGATAGCCGGATATGAATTCAATATAAATTCACCGAAACAGCTGGCAGTTGTGTTATATGATGAACTGGGTTTAAAAGCAGGTAAGAAACGCAGTACCTCGGCAGATGTTTTAGAAAAGCTGATTCATGTTCATCCGATTATCGCTCTGTTGCTGGAACATCGCAAATATGCGAAGCTTTACTCTACCTATGCGGTCGGTTTAAGCAAGTATGTGCATAAAGACGGTAAAATTCATACGCTGTTTAACCAAACGCAGACACAGACCGGACGTTTATCTTCCAGTGAACCGAATCTGCAGAATATTTCGGTACGTGATGAAGAAGGCAAGGAAATCAGAAAGGCCTTTGTCGCAGCGAAGGATTGTGTTTTGATGAGTGCTGATTATTCACAGATTGAGTTAAGAATGCTTGCTCATATGGCGAATGAAGCGGAAATGATTTCAGCCTTTAATCATGAGATCGATATTCATACGAAAACAGCGATGCAGATATTTGATGTAAGCAAGGAAGACGTCGATGCCAATATGCGCCGCACGGCAAAAACGGTCAACTTCGGAATTGTATACGGACAGAGTGATTTCGGATTAAGCGAACAGCTGGGCATTACTCGCAAGGAAGCACATGAATTTATCGAAAAGTATTTTGCTTCTTATCCGAATATTAAGCAGTTTATGGATGCGACGATTGCGTATTGTGAAGAACACGGTTATGTAAAGACGCTGTTTCAACGCAGACGCTATATAAAGGAAATCAAAGATAAAAACTATATGATGCGGGAATTCGGCAAGCGGGCAGCGATGAACGCACCGATTCAAGGAAGTGCTGCCGATTTAATCAAGGTGGCGATGATTCGTATTTACCGTGCCATGCAGGAAGCCGGTGTACAGGCAAAGATGATATTACAGATTCATGATGAATTGATTTTTGAGGTTCCCGATGCAGAGATTGAGCAGATGAGGCAGATTGTGGAGCAAGGAATGCAGGAAGCGATGAAATTAAGCGTACCGCTGATTGCCGAGGCGTCGATCGGCAAGAACTGGTATGAAGCAAAGTAGGTGAGAGTATGCCGGAATTACCGGAGGTAGAAACGGTCAGAAGAACATTGGAGCTGCAGCTGCAGCATCCCATCATTGAAACAGCTGCTGTTTTTTGGCCGCGGATTGTGGATAATTGTTCTCCGCAAGCGTTTTGCGATATTGTCAAAGGACAAAAGATTCAGGATTATCAAAGGATCGGTAAGTATTTGATATTTGTGCTGGATCATCATGTGATTGTATCGCATCTGCGCATGGAAGGAAAATATTATGTGCAACAAGCACATGAACCGTATGATAAGAAGCATACTCATGCGATTTTTACGTTTACAAACGGTTTACAGCTTCGCTATCATGATACACGTAAATTCGGACGCTTTTACTTATATGAGCGCAAGGAAGAATTGACGAAACAAAAGGCATTTCGACATTGCGGCTATGATGTTTTTGATGAACGCTGTACTCCTGAGTATTTGTATCAACAGCTTCATCCGCGCCGTATTACCTTGAAACAGGCACTGTTAGATCAAAGCGTGATGGCGGGAGTCGGGAATATTTATGCCGATGAAATCTGCTTTGCCCTCGGATATGATCCCGAGATTTCAATTCAGCGGGTGCGCAAAAAAGACTTTCCCGCTTTATTGGCACAGGCTCATCGTATTTTAGGCGGTGCGATGAAGGCGGGAGGCACGACAATTCGCTCCTATACTTCATCCTTGGGCGTCGACGGGCGATTTCAGTTGCAGCTGAAAGTACATGCCCGCAAGGGTCAGCCCTGTGTAAACTGCGGAACTGAAATTATTAAAAAAACAGTGGCGACCAGAGGAACCTATTATTGTCCTAAATGTCAAAGGAAGCGATAAGATGAAACAAACGAAAAAAATCGGATTAACCGGAGTGATGGGCGCCGGCAAATCAAGTGTGATAACTTTGTTAAAACAACAGCACATTGCAGTGCTTGATTGTGATGAGATCAATCAAAAACTGTTGCGCAAAGGCAATCGCGGCTATACGGCAATTACAGATGCATTCAGTGAGCAGCTGTTAGATCATGACGGCAATTTGGATAAACAAAAGCTGAGTGATCTGATGTTCAGCGATCCTAAAAAAAAGCAGTGCGCGGAACAGCTGCTTCATCCGCTGATTCAACAGGAGATCAAAGCTTATTGCGAAACGTGTAAAGATCCGCTTGTCGTTGTTGAGGTTCCGTTGTTGTTTGAGGTCCGATGGGAAGCCTTTTTCGATGAGGTATGGGTCGTTTCCTGTGATCAAGAATTGTTGCTTGAGCGCTTAACTAAATATCGTAAGGTAGAGCGAACAGAAGCATTGCGCAGAATGAAACATCAGCTTTCACAGGAAGAAAAGTGTGCGAAAGCCGATGTAATATTGTATAATAACGACAGTATGGAATTGTTAAATCAACAGCTGCAGAAGGAATTGCGGCGAATTATGGAGGGATAGAGTTGTCGGGAAAAGAAAAGCGCTTAAAAATTGAATGCACGATTACCTTGAGTCATGCGCACTTTCAATCATTGCGAATGCTTTATGCTCCGTTGTTGGGAAAAGAGGCACTGTCATTGTATGAAACACTGTATTCATTGGCAAAACAGTCGCAACCGATAAAAAATCATTTGCTGATCTGTAAGCTGTGCGGTTTCAGTTTTGATGTTTTGGAAGAAAAGCGCATGATTTTGGAAACGCATTTATTAATCAAAACCTATTTTGACGGTGCCAGAAATTTGTATTTGTATGAACTCCAGTATCCTAAGTACGGCTGTGATTTTTTAGCTCATGAGGTATTCGGACGCTTATATATGAATAAAATGGGTAAGCAAGTCTATGAATTTATGAAAAAAAGCTTTGCCGTTCAGTCTGAGGATAAAAAAGCTTATAAAGAAATCTCAACGCATATGAGTGATCTGTTACGAAACTGGGATGATGAACAGGAAGAACAGTTCTTAAACGAAAAACCGGAACCGTTAAAAGAGTCGTGCTTTTTTCGCTTTGAGCGCTTTTTAAATGATTTATCACCGATGATTCTGCCGTTAAGTGAGCGAACTAAGGAAAATTTGGACTTTATTGCGGAAAAAGCGCAAATATACGGAATCAATGAAATTGATATGCGCAAGCTGGTCGGTAAAAGCATTGATTTAAAGAATAATCGCTTAGATCGCAAAAAGCTGATAAATAAAATGCAAAAGCATAAGAGTACCGAAATTGTGAAACCGCCCAAAGATCCGTATGATACATCATCAAAACAGTTTTTGAAGCAACGGCAAAATAATATTGAGTTATCAAAGAGCGATTTGAATTTAATCAATCTGTTAAATGACAAATATCATATGAGTTCGCAGGTCATCAATGTTCTGTTGGAATATGTGATGGAGCGAAATCAACAGTCTTTGGCAAGAAACTATGTGGAAAAGGTTGCGGCGGCATGGGTGCGTTTAGGAATTGATACAAAAGATAAGGCACTTGCTTATTGTCAAAAAGAATCGCAACAAACTAATTATGCGAGTCAACCGTCAAAGCAGCTGCCGAAGTGGTTCTATGAACAAGACACAAATGAACCGAAAGCACAAGAGGAAGCTGTCAGTGATGAGGAATTGATGGAACAGCTGCGAAAGTTGAGGGGTCAACATGGATAAAATCACATTTACTACCGAAATGAGTGAATCGGCAAAGCAGTGGAAGGAACGTACTTATGCACAGCTGATTCAAAATAAGCATATTAAACAATGGCTGAAGGATAACCGCCAAGAACAAGAGTTTATCTATCGTCATGTCGGACGCTTTTGGGAATGGCTGAAAGCAGTGGAAAGATGTGAACAATGTAAAGGACTGAACTATTGTACACAAAAGGTTGCGGGTCATTATACGCATTTATATACGGACGGTGTTTTATTGAGCAGTATGCATCGCTGTGAATATTTGAAGCGGCATCGTCAAGTTTTAGCTCATCGACAATATTACATCGATCCGAAGCTGAGTGAAGGGCAGCTTTTGATTGATTTAACTAAGTTGAATATCACCAAAGAGAATGATGCTTATAAGCGTTTATTAATGAAGATTACAGCGCTGCTTATGGAGCCTGAAAATAAAAAAGGCATGTATTTATGCGGGAAACCGGGTGTCGGTAAATCGTATTTGGCAGCCGGAATCACGAATTATTATGCGCGGCAAAATATTCGTGTCGGCTTTATTCACGTGCCGACCTTGATCGGTGATCTGAAGCTGATGTTTCATGATCGCGAAGCGCAGGAACAGCATTTGAAGCAAATCCGCAATGTGCCGGTTTTGGTACTGGACGATATTGGCGGGGAGAGTGTTACGGCATGGAGCCGTGATGAAGTGATGCTTTCACTTTTGGATTATCGTATGGAACATCATCTCTTGACCTTTTTCACAAGCAATTATAAAATGCCTGAATTAAAGCAGCGCTACGCACTGAATGAGCCGATGGCGGCGGAACGGCTGGAAGAGCGCATTCGCACATTGGCTACAGAAGAGTTTATGAGCGGCAATTCACGACGAAAATAACTGGAAAAATTTTTCATTGTAGAGTATAATGTTACAGAATGGAGGAAATGCTTATGGTAAAGCGTATCGGAGTTTTGACATCGGGCGGTGATGCACCGGGAATGAATGCGGCAATTCGCGCAGTCACACGAGTGGCTTTAAACAGCGGTCTTGAAGTATTCGGTGTGTATAACGGCTATAAAGGCATGGTGGAAGGCTATATTGAGCCTCTGACAAAGGCTGCGGTCGGTGATATTATAGATCGCGGCGGAACTGTTTTAGGTTCGGCACGTTTGCCGGAATTTAAGGATGAATCCGTTCGCAAGAAAGCAGTGGAACAGCTTCATAAACGCGGCATTGAGGCAATCGTTGTGATCGGCGGTGACGGCAGTTATCGCGGTGCGCAGGCACTTACCGATATGGGAATCAACTGTATCGGTCTGCCGGGAACGATTGATAACGATATTACCTCAACGGACTTTACGATCGGCTTTGATACGGCATTGATGACAATCGTCGATGCGGTGGATAAGCTGCGTGATACCTCAAGTTCGCATCATCGCTGTTCTGTGGTCGAGGTGATGGGGAACCGCTGCGGTGATTTGGCCATTTGGGCAGGAATCGCCTGCGGTGCGGAAATCGTCTGTACTTCGGAAACCGGCTTTGAAGAAACTGAAATTTTGGAACGCTTACGTGATTTAGATGTAATCAGAAAGAAACGTCATGCGATCGTGATTATTTCGGAAAAGATGACGGATGTACATCAATTTGCGCGTAAAATCAGCTTAAATACCGGCTTTTCCGGTCGTGCTACCGTATTGGGACACGTACAGCGCGGAGGCTCGCCAACTCCGAGCGATCGTGTATTGGCATCACGTATGGGTGAAAAAGCGGTTGATTTGTTGATGCAGGGAATCGGCGGACAGTGTGTCGGTATCAAGGATAACCGAATCATTGCTACACCGATTGAGGAAGCCCTGAATATACCGCGTGCTTCACGCAAGCAGTTACAAAATTTATTTGATCGTCTTGTGTAGTTAGAATAGGAAAGGAAATCAGCTTACGTTATGAAAAAGAAAACAAAAATTATTTGTACCATCGGTCCTGCTTCCGAAAGCAAGGAAATGATGAAGAAATTAGCGGAGAACGGAATGGATATTATCCGTTTGAACTTTTCACACGGAGATTTTGAAGAACACGGAAATCGTATTAAAAATATTCGTGAGGTCAATAAGGAACTGGGAACAAATATCGCAATTTTGTTAGATACCAAAGGTCCCGAAGTAAGACTCGGTGAATTTGAAAACGGTTCTGAAAGTTATGAACAAGGGGATATTGTCACAATTGTAAGAGAAAAGATCCTCGGTACAAAGGAACGCTTTCACATTCAGTGTCCGGAGATTTTTGATGATTTAAGTGTCGGCGGAACCATTCTTGTCGATGACGGAAAATGCCGTTTGACAGTTACGGATAAAAAAGACGGTGAATTAACTTGCCGAGTAGAAAATCCTCATGTATTAAAGAGTAAAAAAGGCTGTAACCTACCGGGTGTGAAATTATCTATGCCGTTTGTTTCGGCGAAGGATGAGGCGGATATTCGCTTCGGCTGCCGTCAGGGAATTGACTATATCGCTGCTTCCTTTACGCGTCGTAAAGAGGATATTTTGGCAATTCGCAAAATTTTAAAGGAAGAAGGTAGAGAGGATATTCAGATTATTCCGAAAATTGAGAATCAGGAAGGATTTGACAATCTGCGTGATATTTTAGAGGTTTCTGACGGTGTCATGGCTGCCCGCGGTGATTTGGGTGTCGATGTATCTTTGGAATTAGTACCGATTTATCAAAAACAGATTATTCGCACTGCGAATGAAATGGGGAAACCGGTCGTTACCGCTACCCATATGTTAGAGAGTATGCAGGGTAATCCGCGTCCGACTCGTGCCGAGGCAAGTGATGTTGCGAATGCGATCTTAGACGGAACTGATGCGATTATGTTAAGCGGTGAATCCGCAGCCGGAAATTATCCGATCGAAGCAGTACAGACTATGGTGAAAATCGCAACAGCGATCGAATCACAGATTTATCCGTATAAGGAAGTGCTGTATAAGCAGGTACGCACCTCACAGCGCACGAATAATGATGCGATCGGTATCTCTGTAGCGGATACAGCGTTAGCGCTTGATGTAGCGGCTATCGTTGCCTTTACACAATCAGGCAATACTGCACGCCGTTTATCAAAATTCCGTCCGAAAGCACCGATTATTGCGGTTACCTTTGATGATAAGACACAGCGCTCGCTTGCCGCAAACTGGGGTGTTATCACATATAAATCAGAAATTGCGAACACTTCCAATAATGAATGTGAACTGGCACGCAATATTGCCAAGGAACACGGAATTGAACCGGGAAAAACCATTCTTTTGGTCGCAGGCTATCCGGTCGGATGCGGCGCCACAAATACAATGAAAATTATTGAAGTGAAATAGGACACTCCGGTGTCTTTTTTTCGTAGTGCTTACGGTATTAAATTATGAAAAACGTGTAAAACAGTATATTTTGTGATACAATAAAGAATACTTAGGAGGAACTTTCATGAAAACATATATCGGAGTCGATTTAGGCGGAACGAATGTTCGTGCAGCCAAGGTCGATGAACAGGGGAATTTGCTTCAGGTAGTGAAGCAGGCAACGGAAATTGACCGTGGTGTCGATCATGTAATTCAAAAAATTATTTCGATGATTGAGTCGATTGACGGATATGAGCAGTGTGTCGGAATCGGCATGGGTGTTCCGGGACCGGTAGATACCAAAAACGGTAAAATGATGCTTGCGTCTTTTTTACCCGGATTTGAAGGGTATCCGCTCGTAAAGCATTTTCAGGATCATTTTCATATGCCTGTTTACATGGATAACGATGTAAATGTCGCATGTATGGGAGAAGCAATGCTCGGTGCGGGAAAGGAACATGATTCGGTTTACTATGTAACACTGTCTACCGGGGTAGGCGGAGCGCTTGTAATTGATCGAAAAGTAGTATCCGGTGCGCATGGCTTTGCCGGTGAAATCGGTAATGTAATCATTGACCGCAATCGTGAGGACATCAGTCATCTGAATGTCGGCGCGGTGGAAAATGAAGCGAGCGGTACGGCAATTACCCGCAAAGGCAAAGCATTGTTCGGTGAGGATCAGATCGCCCATGCCGGTGATATATTTGATTTGGCGCGCCGTAAAGACGAACGAGCTGTTCAGCTTTGTGCAGATGCGACCTATGATTTGGCACAGCTGTTTTCAATCATCGCACATATTTGCGATCCCGAAGTTTTCGTACTCGGCGGCGGCTTAATGAAAGGCAAGGATGTATTCCTGCAAGCGCTGATCGATCAATTTAAGCAGCTGGTACACGAAGGAATGCGGGCAGTTGAATTTAAAGAAGCACAGCTCGAAGAGCCGGGTATTGTCGGAGCGGCGATGCTTGTCAAGGCTTATGAAGGGAGAAGCGCATGAATCAGACACGTTTAAAAAAATATGCCAAGCTGGCTGTTCATACCGGAGTTCATTTGGCTGAAGGACAAACCTTGATCATTCAGGCGGATATTGATACTGCGTCGTTTACCCGTATGATCGTTGAAGAAGCCTATGAAGCCGGCGCACGTGAGGTCTTGGTTTATTATCGTGATCCGTATTTGGAAAAGCATAACTATCATTATCAATCGAATGAAGTATTAAGTGAAGTCCATGATTGGCAGTTGGAGCGTCACTTGGATTACTTAAGAAAAGGTGCGGCTACTCTGTCGGTCATTTCACCGCGTGCCTCTGTCTTAAAGGATTGCGATCCGCAAAAGATGGCAATTCGTCAAAAGGCATTCTCAGAAGCATCCAAAGAAATTCGTGAATATACAATGGCATCAAAAATACAATGGAGTATTGTTGCGGTGCCTAATGAGGAATGGGCAAAACTCGTATTCCCTGATAAAGATGAGAAAGAAGCGATAGAATGCTTATGGGATGCCGTCTTACATTGTGTTTATGTAGATGAAAACAATGATCCGCTTGAGGTATGGAATCAGCGTGATGAACTGTTTCAGTCACGTATTGAAAAGCTGAATCAGTTCAATTTCAAGCAGCTTCATTTTCAAAACAGCTTGGGTACCGATTTATATGTCGGACTGATCGAAAATCATATTTGGGGCGGCGGCAGCGAAACAGCGCAAAACAAGATCCGCTTCAATGCGAATCTTCCGACCGAAGAGGTATTTACCGCACCTGATTTCAGAAAGGTAAACGGCATTGTTTATGCAAGTCGTCCGTTACTTTACAACGGTAATTTAATCAAGGACTTTCATATGACATTTGAAGCCGGTAAGGTTATTGAATATGATGCCAAGGAAGGCAAGGCAATGTTAAAGGAAATGCTGGCGATGGATGAGGGAAGTGCTTCCTTAGGAGAAGTGGCTTTGGTTCCTTATGATTCGGCAATTTCACAAAGCAAGCTGTTGTTTTATACGACATTGTTTGATGAAAATGCTTCCTGTCATTTGGCACTGGGGAATGCATATCCTTCTACGGTGAAGGACGGCTTAACGAAAAGTGAAGAAGAGCTGAAAGCATTGGGATTTAATATTTCACTGATTCATGTGGATTTCATGTTCGGCAGTGCCGATATGAAGGTGATGGGTGAAACACAAAACGGTAATTGGGTTTCCGTATTTGAAAACGGCAGCTTTGTCATATAATAAAATGAAGGAGGAATTATTATGCCGATTTGGGCAATTGTTTGTATTGTGATTGCGGTGATTCTTGTATTATGGGTCATCAGCGGCTACAATCGTTTTGTAAGGCTTCGCAACAAAGTAGAAGAAGCTTTCTCAACAATGGATGTGTATTTAAAGAAACGCTATGATTTGATTCCTAATTTAGTGGAAACGATCAAAGGCTATACGAAGCATGAGAGCGAAACCTTGGAAAAGGTGGTCGCGGCTCGTAATATGGCGGTATCTGCGAAGGGAATGGATGATCGAATCGCTTCCGATAAGCAGTTACAGACAATGATGGGTTCATTCTTTGCGATTGCGGAATCTTATCCTGATTTAAAGGCTGATATGCATTACGGAGAATTGATGACGCAGCTTCAGGGAATTGAAAAGGAAATTGCCAACGCACGTAAATATTACAATGCCGTTGTCATGAAATTCAATAATGCGGTAGAAGTATTTCCGGGCAATCTGCTTGCCGGTATATTCCACTTTACACGCAAACCGCTTTATGAGATTACAGACAGCGCAGAACGTGAAAATGTGAAGGTATCTTTCTAGGACGGCGTATGCTGTCCTTTTTGTGAAAGGAGTGAGATTTTGAAAAAGACAGGATTATTTTTATTGCTTTGTACCTTATTATTAACAACGATGATTTCATCGGCAAAGGCACAAGAGGCTTTTACGATAGAGGATTTAAAGATCGTTATGCAGGTTGAGGAAGACGGTACTTATTTGATTGAGGAGCGATATACGCTGGATTTTACTCGTCATCGTCACGGCTTCTATCGTACGATTCCTACTAAATATGAAATGCAGTGGACGGATGAAAGCGGCAGTTCCAAGACGAAAAACTATTACTTTCCGATTGATCAAATATCATGCGGTGATGTCGATACTTGTGATATTGATGTGGGAAGCGGCAATGTGATGATTCAGATCGGTGACAGTGAAAAAACAGTCATCGGGAAACAGACTTATACCGTCGCTTATCGGGTGCATACTAAGGACTTGGATTATAATGATACACAAATGCTGTATTGGAATCTGATCGGCAACGGCTTTGATACAACAATTCGCAATATGTCTTATGAAATTCATATGCCGAAGTCATTTGACGGCAGTAAGATCAGCGCATATACCGGGGCATACGGATCTGCGTTTCAAAATCTGTCAGCGGAAGTACAGGGCAATGTTATTCGCGGCAAGCTGTTAAAGCCGTTATACAACTATGAATCAGCGACGATTATGGTGCCGTTGGAAAGCGGTTATTTCCATTTTCCGCCGCTTCCCGATTATGTGCTTTATGCGATCATTGCCAGCGGTGTCATTGCGGTAATCGGTATCATTTTGTTCTATTACTTCGGCAAGGACGATGAGGTTGTCGTTACGGTTGAATTCCAAGCACCGGAAGGATTAGACAGTGCCGGCGTCGGCTATGTGGTTGACGGAACGGTCGATCGCAAGGATATTTTATCGCTGATTATCGATTGGGCAAATCGCGGTTATATTGAAATACACGAAGATGATAAAAAGCAATTAAAGCTGAAAAGGATCAAAGAGGATACGTCGCAGATGAATTCCTATGAGCGCTCATTCTTTCAAGCCATTTTTAAAAACGATGAGTTTGTCGATGAGGCAGCGTTGAAGAAAGCGCATGTCGGTGAAGCACTGACGCGTTCCTGCAGCCAGCTTTCTAAGTTCTTTCATACGAAGAAGAATCGTATATTTACAAGTACAAGTGTTTCTTTACAGGTGTTCATGTGTCTGCTTTTGGCATTGCCGAGCTTTCTGTGCGTGTTTGCGACGCTTTATGCGAAATACGGTATGATTGAACCGGCGATACTGCCGTCAGTATTCCTGAGCGTTTTCGCGCTTGTATTTGCGGTACCTTGGATCATCTTAATGCGCAAGCGTTTTGTATTGAAAAAAACAATCTATTTTCTGTTATGGGGTCTGTGTTTCTTTCTGAATGCCGTGCTGTTTACAATCGTTGCGGTAATTATCTTACTTTCACAAACAACATTGTCATGGCTCTATGCAATTTTATATATAGTGATAGAATTACTGTTAATGGTCATTTTAATGTTTATGGATAAACGCACAAAACAGGGGAATCGCTGGCTGGGACAGATTCTCGGCTTGCGTGACTTTATTTTGAACTGTGAAAAGGATCGGCTCGAATTGCTCGTTGCCGAAAATCCGAGTGCATTCTATGAAGTATTGCCTTATGCATATGTACTCGGCATCAGTGATGTGTGGGCGAGTCGCTTTGAGAAGCTAATCATTCCGCAGCCTGACTGGTATGTATCTTCCACGCATTACGGAAATACATTCTCCGCATGGCTGTGGTGGGGAAGCTTCCATCGCTCTTTCCACAGCTTTTCCTCGGCAGCGTCTTATATCGAACCGAAAGGTTCCGGCGGTGTCGGCGGGGCTAAAATCGGCGGCTTCGGCGGAGGCGGTTTCTCCGGCGGCGGCTTCGGCGGCGGAGGCGGCGGAAGCTGGTAATAAAAAAAGCATCGAATCATCCGTTATAGGATGGTTCGATTTCTTTTTGTTTTTCCTTTCGTTCGCGAACGATTTTGGCTTTTTTATAAAAGGTGCTGTACTTCAATCCGGAAATGGCAATTACATCTTTAGATGCCAATCCGCCGCCTTGCCATGTATCAAGAATATCCTCGAAATCATCCGGAAGCTGAATCTCGGGACGCCCGAAACGCACCCCTCGCAGTTTCGCGGCACGAATCCCTTCTGCCTGTCGCTGATGGATATTCACACGTTCATTCTCAGCCACAAAGGACAACAGCTGTAAGACAATATCACCGATCAAGGTACCGATTAGATCCTTATTCTGATCGGTATCCAACAGCGGCATATCCAATATTTTAATATCTACGTTTTTTTCTTTTGTGATATATTTCCACTCTTGCAGAATCTCATTATAATTCCTGCCGAGTCGATCAATACTTTTAATGACTAACAGATCACCCGATTTCAGCTTTTTATACACAAGCCGATGATAAGACGGGCGATTGAAATCCTTTCCGCTGAGCTTATCCATATAGATGTTTTTTTCTTCAATGCCGAATTCAATCAAATCTAAATATTGTCTCGCTTCATTTTGATCCTTTGAGGATACTCGAACATACCCGTATGTTTTTCTCATAAGACACCTCTTTACCTGTAAAATACCATCTTTATTTAACTGCACAATTTTGCCGTTTTTCCATGTACTATTATTTTAGCACCTTTTTATGCTTAACTGTAACATTTTTCATAATGTTACAGTTGATAAACGGAAAAAAATACCGATGATACTTAATCGTTCTTTGTAATTATGTATAATAAATATTTAAATTATTATTATAGTATATATTATATAATTAAAATGTAATTTTTGGAACATAAAAATCCAAATTTTTCAATATATTTCTTATAAGCTGAAATTAAAAAAAGTAACTAAAACAATACTATGTGTATACTAAAGCATAATTTTTTTACAGGAAAATCATTGGATCGAATAGCTTGAAATTTTTACATTATCGTCCTTTTCTGCTTCCTTACTAAACTTCTTTTGATTCAAGCATAAGAGAACAGATGTGATGTGTGATATTTTATCGCTGTTTTTAACAATATGATTTATCCTTTATTCAGATCAGAAGCATAAGAGAATTGATAAAGCAGCGTACATTGATAAAATATTCATAGCTGAATTCATTGACAAAATGATTGTTTTGTTGTATAAATGTAATGAATAAAAGCAATGAAGAGGATATGAGATACAAATACTTGATGCAGAGAGATGATTGGTCGGTGAAAAATCATTGAAAAGCTTGTTTCTTACTCCCTCGAAGCTGCCCCTGAAAAGGTGTGCCGGTAAAGCCGTTATCCGTAAATGAGTGCATAGATATTTCTATGAACAAAGGTGGTACCACGAGTCAGACTGATCGTCCTTTACTTTCAGTCTTTTTATTTTGGAAGGAGATTTATATGGTAGATTTTAAAGAAGATGCGAAGTTAAGCGTATTGAACCATTCCTGTGCGCATATGATGGCGCAGGCAGTAAAGCGCTTGTATCCTCAGGCTAAATTTTGGGTAGGCCCGGTTGTATCCGAAGGTTTTTACTACGATATTGATTTAGGTGATGATGTTATCAAGGATGAGGATTTAACAAAGATCGAAAAGGAAATGAAAAAGATTGCCAAAGACGGCAAACGCATTGTGCGCGAGGAAATTTCTAAAACAGATGCATTGGCACTGTTTGCGGATGATCCTTATAAACTGGAATTGATTGAGGATTTAAAAGATGGTTCGATTACGACGTATCGTCAGGGTGAATTCGTTGACTTATGCCGCGGACCGCATGTGGAAAGCGTGAAGCTTTGTAAGAATTTTAAATTAACAAAGCATTCCGGTGCTTATTTTAAGGGTGATGCGAATAATAAAATGCTGCAGCGCATCTACGGTGTCTGCTTTGAAACAAAAGAAGCACTGGAAGAGCATTTGCATTTGCTTGAAGAAGCCAAGAAACGCGATCATAAAAAACTCGGCAGAGAAATGGGTTTATTTATGATGAGTGAGTATGCTCCGGGGATGCCGTTCTTTTTGCCGGACGGTATGATTCTGCGCAATCTGTTAGAACAGTTTTGGTATGAGGAACATACAAAGGAAGACTATGTGTTTATTAAAACACCGATTATGATGAGCCGTGAACTATGGGAAACAAGCGGACACTGGCAGAATTACAGTGAGAATATGTACACCTCAGCGGTGGATGAGCGTGAGTTTGCGATTAAGCCGATGAATTGTCCGGGATCCTTGCTCGTATTTAAAAACGGTCTGCATTCCTATAAGGATCTGCCGATGCGTATGGGTGAACTCGGTCAAGTGCATCGCCATGAAGCGAGCGGCGCATTAAACGGATTGTTTAGAGTCAGAACCTTTACTCAGGATGATGCGCATATTTATATGCGTGAGGATCAAATTGAAAGTGAAGTTATTTCCTTAATTCGCTTTATTGATCGTTTTTATGCAATCTTTAACTTAACCTATGAGATTGAACTCTCGACAAGACCGCAGGATAAATATATCGGTTCATTAGAGGTATGGGAGAAAAGCGAAGCGGCACTTGCAGCGGCTTGTGAACATGCCGGCAAAACGTATAAGGTCAATCCGGGAGACGGTGCTTTCTACGGTCCTAAGCTTGATTTCCATATTAAAGATTCCTTGGGAAGAGTTTGGCAGTGCGGAACGATTCAGTTGGATATGAATTTACCGGAGCGCTTTGATATTACTTATGTGGATAAAGACGGCAGCCGTGTGCGTCCGATTATGGTCCATCGTGTGATCTTCGGATCGATTGAACGCTTTATCGGCATTTTGATTGAGCATTATGCAGGGCATTTCCCGCTGTGGCTGTCACCGAAGCAAGTTGTCGTTGTTCCGGTACATCATGAGCGCCATTTGGAATATGCCAAGCAAGTGAATGAAGCGCTGACAGCGAACGGTTTCAGAAGCAGAGTCGATGCACGAAATGAGAAGCTCGGCTATCGAATCAGAGAAGCTCAGATGCAGAAAATTCCGGTGGAAATCGTTGTCGGAGACGGAGAAGCACAGGATCAGACAGTTACCATACGCCGTGCGATGTCGAAGGACAGTGTAACCGTATCCTTGAATGAGTGCATTGCACTGCTTCGTCAAGAGGTTGAGGAGAAGCGTTAATGAAAACATTAAGTAAAATATGCTTCGCTGCTTTATTGCTTTGCTTATGCGCATGTGCGAGCGATTCAAAAAACGAACCGATTTCGATTTTGGCACCGCAGGGAGCGCCTGCTTTGGCAACACTGCCGTTCGCCGATCAAGAAACGGTATCGGTAGATTATGTATCGGGAAGCGATCCGTTGAGTGCCGAATTAATTAAAAACGACAGTGCGTATGATGTGATTATTGCGCCGATCAATCTCGGCACTAAGCTGATCGAAAAGGACAATACTCCTTATCGTTTAGCTGCCGTGATTACTTGGGGAAATCTGTATATTGTCGGTGAAGCTGATTATCAAAACGGTGATGCTTTCGCTGCATTCGGTGAAGCAGCGGTTCCCGGAAAGATTCTGACGCATTATGCCGATATTAAAGAAGTGACATATTTCAACAGTGTACAGGATGTACAGACACAGCTGTTAAGCGGAAAGGCAAAGGCGGGACTTTTGGCTGAACCTGCCGCAACTGCGACGATTGCCAAGGCAAAGGAAAAGGGCAAGACACTTACGGTCTTGCAGGATCTTCAGGAAAAGGAAACAGTTGACGGTCAAAAGGGTTATCCGCAGGCAGCGGTATTTGTAAAGGATCGTGAAAAAAGTGAAGCTGTTTTGAAGCATATCGAGCAATTCTTAAATGAAGCTGCCGATGAAGAACAGATCAGTGCTTGGATTGAACAGCTCGGTGTTGAACAGCTCGGCATTCCGAATGCGAAAATTGCGCTCAGTACTTGGGAACGTCAAAATCTGAAGTATGCGGATGCGAATACGGTAAAGAATGATATTGCGGAATTTTTAAAGCTGTTTCAAATCGTATTTCATGATAATATGTTAATTTAATGAATCGGATACAGTAAATAAAGCTGTATCCTTTTTTATTACTTGTCAAATAAAAAAAAAACTGCTATTCTATTGAATAGAAATGAGGTTTTATATGCACAGAAAAATTCGCATCACCGCATCATTTATCCTATTAGTTATCCTATGGCAGTGCTTAGCTGTCAGTTTGGATAATGAGGTGTTGCTTCCGTATCCTTCAGCTGTATTACAGACGATGTTCATGCAGCTTCAAACGCAGGTGTTTTATACCTCGCTTTATCATACGTTTGTAAGAATTTTATGCGGTTTTTCGATTGCGCTCTTATTCGCTTTATTGCTTTCTTTATTGACGTATTTATATGATTGGATTGCGGATTTTTTCTATCCGGTGCTGTTATTGACGCGAAGTATCCCCAACATTTCCTATATTTTGATTGTATTATTTTGGTGTTCACCGAAATCCAGTGTCATTGTAATCAGCTTCTTGATTTTGTTTCCGAGCATTTATACTAACTTGTATCAAGGACTTTGCGCCTGTCCTAAGGCTTATCTTGACGTGATGAAGCTTTATCCGGGTTCACGTCTTTTCGATGTACGGCATGTGTATTTGCCGTATCTGCGTTCGTATTTATACACCGCGGCTTCCGTCGGAATCTCCTTGGCTTTAAAGGTCGGGATTATGGCAGAGATTCTCGGACAGGCAAATGACGGAATCGGCAGGCAGTTAAATTTATGTCGGCTTGATTTGGATACGGCAGGTATTTTTGCATGGACGGTCTGGATCATTCTTATGCTTTTTGCGGCGGATCGCTTATTGTTCATCATAAAACAATTTTTTCATCAGGGAATTGAATCATAAAAATTATTACAAAGAATATCGATTTTTTATATTTTCAAGCTGTTCGATCAATAACTGAAATGGCTTTGTTCGATATTTATCTTTATGAAGCAGTGCCAGCATTTGATTTTCCGGCACGAATTGCTCAAAGGGAATCAATCGCAGCTTTTTTAACACCAGCGAATCACTTAACAGCGTTTCCGGTAATACGGTAATGCCGAGTCCTGCCTCAGCGGCTTTGATCAGCGCCAGCGAATTTACACTTTCCCAAAGCGGTTCAACTTTGAGATTGTTAAGTGCCAAGCTATGATCAAGTGTATCACGAACAGCACTTCCGACTTCTCTAAGCAACAGCGGGTAACGGCACAGCTGTTGAAAAGAAAGGGTTGGTTCGCATATTTTGAAATGAGGCGCACAGGCTGCGCATAATCGATAGGAGCCTAAAGGGATTGCTTGGAAATCACCTTTTGGGGCAATTCCTTCCCAAAAGGCAAGATCAGCCTCACCGCGACGCAACAGCGCTATTGCGTTTTCGGCACTTGCCACACGAACTGACAGCTTGATTGAAGGATGAATCGTTTGGATTTCTTGAAGCAATTCGGGAAGTAAAAACGAGGCAATCGTTATACTTGATACAAGCTTGATCGAAGCATTTTCTTCCAAATGTGAAATACTTCGATCTAAATTTCTGCAGGACGTTAAAATGCTTTGTGCATCGGCTAATAAAGCAGCCCCGCAGCGAGTTAAGACAACGCCTTTCGGCAAGCGTTCAAAAAGGGCGGTTCCTGCCTGCTTTTCAAGTTGAGCAACGGCATGGGAAACAGCCGATTGGGTAATAAACAGCTTTTTCGCAGCACCTGTAAATGTGCCTGTTTCAGCAACAGCTTCTAAAATCTCTAAATAACGAAGAACCATAAAATCTCCTTTACACATGAATAAAATTAATGGGATATATAAAATTATATCATTTTACAGATTGTTTAACAATCGCTATAATAAAGGAATAGGAGTGTGAGATTTTGAAACAGCGCTTATTCACTTACGGTTGGCTGTTATCGGTCAATCTGTTTATCAGTACATTTACATTCGGCGGCGGTTATGTTGTTGTGCCGATGATTCGCCGTTTTTTTGTAGAAAAAAAACAATGCTTCAGTGAAACGGAATTAATGAATATGGCAGCGATTGCACAGTCGGCACCTGGGGCGATTGCGATTAATCTTTCCGCTTTGGCAGGCTATCGAACAGCGGGAATCGGCGGAGCGTTCATCAGCTGTTTTGCGGCAATTCTGCCGCCGTTAATCATTCTGGCTTTTGTATCTGCCTTTTATCAGTCATTTATTTCTAATCCGATCATCACTGCAGTCTTAAAAGGCATGGAAGCCGGTGTCGCAGCGCTTATGGTTGATTTGATCATCGATATGTGTACCTTGATCACCAAGCAAAAATCAATGCTGTTGACCGCAATGGTGCCGTTATCCTTTCTCGCTGCATTCTGTTTCCGTATCAATGCCGCAATCATTCTATGTATCTGCGCCCTGTTATCGGTTTTACATATTGTTTGGCAAAGGGGGAATTCACAATGAGCGAAATTTGGGTAGTGTTTTTCACCTTTTTAAAGATCGGTATGATGAGCTTCGGCGGCGGTTATGCGGTGATTCCTTTTATACAATCACAGATCGTATCGCAAAACGGATGGATTAATGAAACTGTCTTTACTGATATTATTACGATTTCGCAAATGACTCCGGGACCGTTGGCGGTTAATACCTCAACCTTTGTCGGACTTCAGGTCAGCGGCTTTTTCGGTGCATTGGCAGCGACGATCGGCTGTGTTTTGTGCGGTACGCTGCTGTCTTTAGGCTTATATCGTTTTATGAAAGCCCATCAGTCTTCCGTTTATGTGATGGAAGTGCTGAACGCGCTGAAATCCGCTTCGTTGGGATTGATTATTTCGGTTGCGGGTACAATCGTTTTATCGGCGCTTTGTGATGGGGAAGTGTTTAATCAAAGCGCATGGAAGCTGCCGGCATTGACTATGTTTGTGTTATTGTTGGCGGCCCTGCGTAAATGGAAGCTTCATCCGATTTTGGTTATGGGAATCAGCGGAGTGATCGGATTACTCGTTTATCAGTGATGATCAATCAGTTTCAAGGATAAAAAAGCTCCCTTTGACAAGGGAACTAGTTTTAAAGTACCGCTAAGATTTCATCATCCATGCGCATTACATCCCAACACAGCGCAATATTTTTAAATTCTCTGAAGATGTGCAGATGCTTTTGAACTGCTTCGGCATTGGTATCGCATACACCTGAAATCGGATTGATTTCAATACCGGGAATTACGGTTGCCGGTACATTTTTTATGAAATCCATTTGATAACGCAGTGATTCGGAAGAAAGCGGACCGCCGGGGAAATGTTTGGAAAAGGCTTCCGAGCTTTCAAAGTTGCGTAAATACGCATTATATTCATAAGGAATCGCTGCCGGGGCATTTGTATGGGTGTACATCATCGGTTTAATAAAGTCTACATATTTAGCGATTTCCTTAATATTCTGCCCGACATGGTATGCTAAAATCGGCGCAAACAGATCGATTCCGACAATCAGTTTGCGGGAATTGAAATAAGCTGCCAGCTTAAATACAAGATCGCTGATCAGCTGTGATCGGCGTTTATAAAATGCATTGACTTGTGAATCGGCGAAATGATAACGCCCGCAGCGATCGTATTCGCCCCTTAACAGACGTGTATCATGGGTATCAATCATTGCCTTCACAGCGTCGATATCAACGGAGTGCATCTGTTTCATACATTCTTCACAGAAACAGCCGAAGCCGGCCTCATAGCCTTGTGAAAAAGAAGCGTAGCGTATTTTATCTAAGAAAATTCCGTCAAACGGCAACTTTGCGAAATATTTTTCGTATAATGCAATACATGAATGAGCATTATGCAAATGCGTCGGACAACAGAAATCAAATGAATTGCCGTGACAGCCTTCCATCTTTTTTAATTCACGCTCATCATTTTCCTGTAACAGCAGCGGAAACCACAACAGCACACGAATGTCTTTTTCATGAAAATAATCGAGAATCTTTTGATTCAATTCCGTATCGGTGTTCCATCCGATAATCATTTGTTTCACTTGAATATGCGTTAATATTTGATCGCATTTGGTTTTTATTTCTTCCCATGAATAGTTGCTTTCCTGAAACGTACCGCTGTGCAGTTGTAATGTATATTGGTAATCCATATAATTCTCCTTTTTCCTCTTTCCCTAACTTAAAGTATGATTTTTCATAATTTTACCATAAAAAATGCTATAATAAAAGAGAATGTGAGGGATAATCATGCAGACAAGTTTATTTGATGATGAAATGATGAATGAACCGCTGGCGAATCGTTTGCGCCCGAATACGTTAAACGATTATATCGGACAGAAGCATATTCTTGAGGAAGGGAAAGTACTGCTTCGCTTGATTGAAAGCGATCGTTTGCCTTCGATGATTTTTTGGGGACCTCCGGGTGTCGGAAAAACGACATTGGCACGCATTATCGCACATCAAAGTGAAGCGAATTTTATTGATTTCAGTGCGGTCACAAGCGGTATTAAGGAAATCAGAGAAGTGATGAACCGAGCCGAGAGCGCCCGCAGAATGGGGGAGCGCACTATTTTATTTGTCGACGAGATCCATCGCTTTAATAAGGCCCAACAAGATGCGTTTCTGCCGTATGTGGAGAAGGGCAGTATCGTGCTGATCGGCGCTACCACTGAAAATCCCTCGTTTGAAATCAACAGTGCGTTGTTATCAAGATGCAAGGTTTTTGTATTACATGCGCTGAAGGAAGCGGAAATCGTGGAATTGCTGAAACATGCACTGACCTCACCGCAGGGCTTTGCGCAGGTGGATATTACGATTGATGAGGATGCACTTCATATGATTGCCGGATTTGCGAACGGAGATGCGAGAACGGCTTTAAATACGTTGGAAATGGTTGTATTAAACGGATCGTATCAAGACAAAGCTGTGATTGTCACCAAGGAAATCATTGAGCAGTGCATCTCAAAAAAATCATTGCTTTATGATAAAAAAGGCGAAGAACATTATAATTTAATCAGTGCGCTGCATAAATCAATGCGCAACAGTGATGTACAGGCATCTGTTTACTGGCTGGCACGAATGCTGGAAGCAGGTGAGGATCCCTTATATGTCGCAAGACGTTTGATCCGTTTTGCGTCCGAGGATATTGGTATGGCTGATTCCCGTGCGATTGAAATTACAACTGCGGTATTTGATGCTTGTCATGATATTGGTATGCCGGAGTGCAGTGTGCATTTAACTCATGCGGTGACGTATTTATCCTTGGCTCCCAAGTCCAATGCGCTGTATCTGGCGTATGAAAAAGCCAAACAGGATGCCTTGAATGAAATTGCCGAACCGGTACCGTTACAGCTGCGTAATGCCGTTACCGGCTTAATGAAGGAACTCGATTACGGCAGCGGCTATCAGTACGCACATGAGCATCAGGATAAACTCACTGTAATGGAATGTTTGCCGCCTTCTTTAAAGGATAAGGTTTATTATGAACCGACCGAAATGGGTTCCGAAAGCAGAGTAAAAGAACGTATGAAACAAATTCAGATGTGGAAAAAGCAACATCGTTAATCTATCAATAAATCAACGGATTCTACATTTTTTGTACATTGTTTTTTGTATACACATAAGTAGTATACTCTAAAGTATACAAATGAATTTTCATGGAAATAAGTCAGAAGATTCATATCTCTGCTCACGTATAATGATGCGATTGATTACGTGATCAAATACGTCAAACAATAATTGTATATTACTATATTCATTAAAAATAAATGCATATGTATCAGAACTGTCATATTAATGGAAAGTTATGGAAATAGCTTTCTTTTTTTAATTATTTGTTTATTATCTGGTTATGTATTCAAGATAAAAATGTAAAAATACTGAATTTGTATATTGACAATTTCACTATTGTCACATATGATTGAATAAAGAAAGGCGGCATACTTATGGACAAAGATCGTTTAATAGATTTGGTTCAAAAAACCAAAGAACATGATGAAGCAGCTTTTGAAGAACTGTTTAAAGCATACTATCCGAGTGTTTATAAAGCAGCGATCAAGCTTTGTCATAATGATGCCGATGCGCAGGATATTGCGCAGCTGACTTTTCTTCAAGTGCGTAAATCGATTCATAATTTAGAGAAACCGGCTTATTTTCCGTTATGGATCAATCGCATTTGTGTAAACAAGTGTAAGAATCTGTTTCGTGACAATAAAAGTGATTTATATGATAATGAATATGTGAAATATTTTAATCAGGTTACGGAAAACAGACGTGAATATATCAGTGAGGCTTTATCACACTATACTTCTGATCAAAAGGTATTAAATGATTTAATATTATCTTTAAGCAAGGAACATCAGGATATTATCAAGTATTTGTATTATCAGGAATGCTCGCAAGAGGAAGTTGCCGAGTTGTTGAATATACCGATCGGTACGGTGAAAAGCCGTGCTTATGCGGCAAGAAAAGCATTACGTTGTAAGGTAGAGGATTATGAAACAAGGGAACAGGTAAAGCTGAATTTCTATTTTTCTCAGCTTCCGATGTTATTTACTTTGTATTTTTTACAGAAGCAGTCTTCATGGATCAAAGGACTTGCAGTGATCAAGCCTTCTTTTCATGAGCATTTAAAATCATTGATGAGTAAAATCTCTTTGAACTATGCGATCGGTGCTTGCGGCTGTGTATTAGCGTTAAGTGCCGCAGGAATTTATCATGAATATCAAAAACCCAATACGGTGAACAGAGTAGTTTTTCCGTTGGTTTCCATAGATACCTATACGATAACTAATGAACAGGATGCATATTATTTATTAAGAAATTATGCGTATGATGAAAAAGCTTTACAGGTGATCAGCGATCAGCTGATTTTAGAGATGGAGCCTTTATATGAGGCTTTAAAACAGTGTAACGGAAGCTATTATCATGTACTGGTAGAATGCGGTTGGTCATATTGTTTTGAGAACAGATTAAAAAATATTTAATTTTTTTTGAATTTAAGTGAACGCAGGTTTATATTTTGGTGTCTTACAGTGAATATACAATGGGGTAAGTGTATTTATAACACTTTTTTCATGTTATTTTTGCTTATTTTTATATATGTAAAACCTAACGAGTACAAGGATTGGATGAAAACAATCTTAATGATCTCTGCTTGTTTTATAGGCTTTTAGTATCATACATGTATAAAGTATATAGCTTTTGTGGAAGGATTGTTTGAAGGAAAGGAAAGATACGTATGATAAAAAGGTTGATTACAGCTTTAACAGCTATATTGGGTGTGAGCATTATTAGTTATATGTATTTCAACAGTAGTATGCTTACTACTTTGAATGCACAGTCTGCCCCTACCTTTCAAATCCCTAAAGGCGCAAAGGTCGTTTTAGGCAAATATACTGGCAGAGAAATTGTATGGGATATCGGTAATAATGCAAACGATTATGTACTGATGAGTAGTAAGCCGATTGTGGATAGTATTGCAATTTATGATCCGAGTTTACCTGAAATTACATCTCCGGTGGCTATTGAGGATAGAAATAAATATTGTTTAAGATATTTTAATAAAAAGAATAGCATGATTACTTATTGTCCGCCTACAGCGCTTCATGAGGAAATCGGAAAAATCGATCTTAATACAAAAGAGACGAATATCCTTTTGAGAAATCCTTTTTTACCTGACATTGCAGAAGTCTTCACAGGTGGTTCACTTGGATTAACCGGGGCTGAGCGTGCTTATAAGGTAAACGGCTTATATTATTGGTTGGATGGGCAAGTTACTACCAATGCTGATGGAGGAATATATGCTTCTCATTATGGTATACCTATACAACTTTCCACCGATCGAGGAAATGCATTACAGTATCAATTTTTTGATACCGGTATAGAGATACCGCAAACGGATTTATTAGATTGGGCATATCCGCAGTGGTGGTCACATTTAGGCGGTGGAACACAGCCACGTGCCTTAAGACCTTATAGTGTGTTAAGAAAATCAAAAATTGTGTTTGCGGCAAATACTTCTTATACTGATGGAGCTTGGCACGCTTATAGTATTGATACAAGCAACTTAAATGAAAATAATGAATTGAATGCGAATAAATTAAGGATTCAATCGTCATTGACTGCAGTTTTACAAGATATTAAAAATGTAAGTAAAACAAAAAGTATTCAAAAGGCTATAAAAAACGGGCATGTGAATTTATCGGTGAATGCAAATACAGGAACCAATACAAGAATATCAGTTCTTTTATATAATGAGACAGGTTCAAATATACAATATTATAAAATGCTTGAAGCCACAAAAAGCGGTACGAATGATTATTCATTAGATTTAACCGGAATGGCGGTAGGAAAATATAAACTTGCTGTTATTAATGAAGAGTATGAAGCTTCCTCGCAATTACCGGTGGAAAGCTCAGCGATATCTGAATTATTGCCGCTTGAAATCGTGGAACCACATAAGCTGTCTTATACAAAGGCACCGCAAAGCGGGGCATTGAGCGGAAAAGATTATGAATTCAGTAAGAATGTGAATGCAGGACAGATCATAGGCAAGATTACTGTGAATCCTTTGGGAATTACACCGCTTACGTATACAGTAGAATCAGACGGAGATGATACGTATCAAAACTTTGAAATTGATGGTTTAGACAGTAACGGTGCTTCAAGCAGTTCTTCATTGAATGTGAAAATCAAAAGCAGTGCGCCTGATTTAGTGAATGGGGGATTGAAGGCAGGTAGCTATAAGTTTTGTGTGAGTGCTAAGGATGCGAACGGTGATCCTACGACAGCCACAGCGGACTCAAAGGTCTGTACAACATTCACTGTAGATCAGACTGACTTAACAGTTGCGTTTGATGATGTGAATCAAACAAAGAAATCAATCACAGAAGCGACAGCCACTTGGAATGAAACAGCGACAACGAATCCGAGTGCCTGCACAAAGATTACTTACAGTGTGAGCGGCGGAGATACTTATCTAATTGATATCGATGCGAATACAGGCAAGATATCTTATACGGGTGGCGGAGCGTTCGGTAAAGTGAAGATCAAGGCGACCGCAGATGATGATCCAAGCAGCGGAAATGACAATTATGATTCTGCTTTTACGGAAAAAGAAATTGTAATCTATCAGGAAGTAGACGGGCATGTAAATCCTGACGGCAATTCATCGGATAATACTGTACCGACTTTCACTGCTTCGGATTCTAATATAAAGATTAACGGAATTATCGGAACGATTGTCGGAACGCTTGGCACATCGGCTTCACTTGATAACAGTCAGCCTACTTATCGCTATGGTATAAAGGCGGGAGAGGGAGATGCGAATTTCTTCAGTGTTGACGCAAACAGCGGTGTGATTAAGACTACTGCAAATCTCGGTGTTAAGAGTTATCATATTACAGTCACGGTATCGGATAGTTGGAGTACCAAGGAAATCCCTGTGACGATCAATGTCGGAGTAGCTGCGGCAGAGAACTTACAATTCTATGAAACAACAGCCGCCATCAATATGATTACGAAAAAGAGTGTGAAGATCACCGACACAGGAGTAAGCGTGTATGCGACGGTTAAGGGCAGCACAAATAATAATCCTGTGACCTATAAAATCAAAGATGGCTCTAATAATATTATAACGATCAATCCAAACAACGGAGCGGTCACAATGCACGGAGTAGGAACGGTAACGATCGTCGCAGAAAAGAAAGGGGCCGCAGGACAGGGAGATGCACAAGCAGAATTAACCTTTATCGTAACGGCAGGAGTGCAGGAATTTATTTACACAGATGATGCAGGGAATGAATTGCCGAAATCAGGAAGTATTTACAATGCGTATGTACAATCATATGCCCCAAGCAAGAGTTTTCAGTTGTATACGGCAGGAAATCCAATCGGAAGCACAGTAAATTATCAGCTAAAAGCAGGAAGTCCTACCGATGTTATCTCGGTAGATCCAAGCGGATTGGTAACGATTCTGAATGCGAGTCTCAATAATCAAATGGGAAAAGTGATTGTACAGGCAACAAGTCATGATCCTAGAGGGAATTATGCAGATAAAACAATCGAATTACCAATCAATATTGATAAAGGCACAAGAATAATTACTTTTGCGGAAAATCCAATTTATGTTGTGAATGGTAAAGGAAAAGTCGAACCTGTAATTGAGGTAGACGGTGTTGTCGATACATCGGGTGATATATTGATTGAAGTAGACAGTAATGAAGATCATACAATCGCATGGACGAATGATAATAAAGTGATTGATTATAACTATAGCGGAGAAACAGGAAAAGATATTAAGATCCATGCGACGAAACCGATGGATCGAAACTACAAAGTAGCGGAAGCCGACGGAACGATTCATATTATGGGACCTGATGAGAATGTCTTAGCGATCACAAGTCCGGGGCAGATTATCTATGGAGATCATTTCACAATTAAGAGTACGCAATATGATGCAGACAGTACGAATGTACAATATACATTTGAAATTGATGATACGACCTATATATCCAATCCGACAGTGAATGGAAACAAGGCGGAGTTTGATGCATTGAAATACAGCGGAAGTAAGAAAACGACAATCACCGTGACAAGAACGGCAGATGGTGAATCACCGTTAAGCAAGAAAGTACAAGTAACGGTATTACCGAAACCGATCGAAATCACGATTGATGATCAAGAGAAATACAAGGGAGAGCCTAATCCTGAATTGACTTGTCAAGATTTCAGAAGCCAATTAGTCACATGGAACGGAACACAAGATGTCATACAAGAGAAGGACATTAAATTAAGCACAACCGCAAAGACAAACAGTAATGCAGGCAGCTATCCGATTAAAGGTGACGGTAATACATTAAATAAGACTTATCCAAACTATAATTTTACTTTTAAAGAGGGAATACTGACTGTTAAGGAAGATAATATCGAAGATGACTGGTATCATTTAGAACTTGATGACGGGAATAACACTACTTACACAGGTCAATGGACGAACCGAGATGTGAATATCATCAGTGATCATAATGAATATAAAAATATGTCGTTAAATCAAAGCACATGGAAGCCCAATCAAGTAACCGTAAACAAGGAGGGAGAAAACAATCAAAGTTTTTGGATGAAGAAAGATAGTGAAGCGATCACAAAGGAAAAGAAAGAGATTATTAAGATTGATAAAACGCCGCCAAAGGTAAAAGGTATCAAGGCAAAGGATACAAATAATAAGCTTCAAGATATTATTAACAAGCTTAGCGGCGGAATCTTTTTCAAACCGGGAACCACATTTGAGATTACTACAAGTGATGCAAAAGGCGATTTAAAAGTCAGCGGTACTAAAGAAATCAGTTATAAGGTATATAAGCTTGATACAGTCGCTCGAGCAGGTGAAGAATTAATTAAAGAAGGAAACCTAACTATCTCTAATGAAAAGGGAAGTATCAAGTTAGATGAAACAACCGGTGCTTATAAGATCTGTGTAATCTTAACAGACCATGCAGGGAATATAAGTGGTGAAACGTGCAAACAGCTTAATATACGAGCAATCGGTGTTGACAGTGACGGAGACGGTATACCCGATATAAATATCGATACAGACGGTGACGGCATTCCTGATCTAAATGTCACAAGAAATCCGGATGATCCGGAAGATCGCTTACCGTATTTGAATATCGATACAGACGGTGACGGTAAACCCGATATGAATATTGATACAAACGGAGACGGTATCCCGGATATAAATACAGGAATCATTAAAGAATGGCATCCTGATCAATTAGTAGATCTTGATGGTGACGGTAACCCTGATTATAAAACAGATTCTACCTTAAAAGGAATCAATAATATTGATACAGATAATGACGGATACCCTGATTTAAACTTAGATCTTGATTTAGACGGTTTACCTGAATTGAATATTAATACAGATGGTAAATTGGATAAACCGCAAACAAATATTGACAGTGACGGAGACGGCAAACCTGATATCAATATTGACGAAGATAAAGACGGAATCCCCGATAAAAACATCGTAGAAATCACGGAATGGAAGCCCAATCACAATATATCAAAGGACGGCAAAATCATTTATGATACGATGAAAATTGAACTTAATGAAGAGCCTGACAATGATGGAAAACAGCCTGATTCCAACGATCCTACAGATCAATCAGACCCATCAGTAAAAGGAATGTATAATCCAATCACAAGTATGGGCGGTGCGAATACGGGGGATTCTACCAATATTCTGCTTTATATTACGATCGTTAATCTATCATTAGGCATCATCAGCTATTTGCTTTATAAAAAGTTCTATGTAAAAAATACACTTTAATATAAACTACAGAAAAAGCGGATTGTAAAAGAATGTGATATTCCGCTTTTTCATCGTATCTTCATAAATAATGATACCTGATGACATTAAAATAACAAAAAAAGACACTTATTCAGTGCCTGAGAAAATGTTAATCAGTCAGATTCAAGCCTTGCTAATAAGGCTTCCTGTAGTACTTAAGAAAAATTAATTCCCTATTTTAAGGCTGCTGTATTCATCCATTCAGGAATACTCAGTGTTTTCTTCACTGCTTTAGAATTTGTTCGCTTTTTATAATCCAATAGATTAAACTCAATAATCACAAGATATTCATTGTTTTTTAAACTGATATTTTCCGGATATGATGTGGCAGGAAAAGGTTGTTTTTCATCTTCTCTGATTGAAAGCGCAAGTCCGAGACAATCAACCGCCATTTCATAAGCTTCCTGCAAAGTATCACCTTGAGTCATAACCATTAAATTTATAGGTCATCTTTCTGCATCCTTGATTAAATCGAATCCGAATAGTTTTTTTCATTGTAGAATTGATAATGATACGCTATAATAAGCATAATAATTAAGGAAGTGATACAGTGAAAACCAAAATTGTTTTTATGGGAACACCTGATATAGCCTGCGGTATGCTCCAACAGTTGATCGATGATGATTATGAGATCGTAGGTGTGGTTTCTCAGCCTGATAAAAAGGTAGGGAGAAAGCAGGAAATAAAAATGAGTGAAGTAAAGCAGCTTGCCCTAAAGCATCAGCTTGACGTATTTCAGCCGCTTTCCATAAAAGATGACTATCAAAAGATTATGGAATGGAAACCGGATTTGATCGTTACATGTGCCTACGGTCAATTTATTCCGCAGGAAGTTTTGGAATATCCGCCGCTTGGCAGTATAAATGTGCATGCCTCGTTATTGCCGAAATTAAGAGGCGGCGCACCGATTCATTGGGCAATTATTCACGGGCATCAAGAAACCGGAATCTCAATTATGCGCATGATTCAAAAAATGGATGCCGGTGCCGTAATGGCACAAAAAAAGGTATCTATTCTTGCGGATGATACAACCGGAGATGTCTATGAAAAGTTAAAAACATGCGGTGCGGAATTATTACATGAGAGTATTCCGAAGCTGATTGATGAGACTGCTTCTTTTATTGAACAAGATGAAAATGCCGCTACTTTTGCGTATAATATTTCAAAAGAAGATGAAAAAATCAATTTAGATCAAGATATACATGCTATTTATAATCATATCAGAGGCTTGATTCCTTTTCCTGTCGGTTATTTTTACCATGATGATAAGAAAATTAAGCTTCATAAGGTTAGAAAAAAAGAATGCGCACATCAACATCAAATCGGCGAGTGTTGCGGTATCATCGATAACGGTTATGCGATTGCCGTAAACGGCGGATATATTCTTTTAGATGAACTGCAGGTTGAGGGAAAGAGTAAGGTTGATGCGAAAGCCTTTGCGAATGCACAAGGACGTGCTTGGCTTAACAGCTGTATGCGTTAAATAACTGATTGTAAGTTTACGGTTATCAGAGGAAATCGCTTCCTCTGTTTTTTATTTCTGCATCAACAAAAAAACAAATAAATACGCATATCTATGCATAGACATAAATTTCCAGTTAAAAACAGCATATTTTTGATTGACAATGTAAGAATTATATGATATTTTGAATTTATAGAGGTAGAAACTATGGAATATACGAATGAAGAATTGATTAAAAAAATAGCGAACGGCGATGAGACAGCCTTTAATCTGCTGTATGATAAATACTATCGTATGGTGTATTTTGTTGCATATAAAACAATGCATAATGAAGCAGATGCACAGGATGTAGTGCAGGAAGTATTTTTACAGATTCATAATTCCATTCATACCGTGTATAATCCTCAGTATTTACAGCTATGGATCAATCGAATTACCGTCAATAAGTGTAATATGCTGTATCGTAAGCGTAAAGAACTTTTATTTGAGGAAAGCGATAAAGATCCGTTAATGCAATATGTAGAAACCGATGTAGATTTCTTACCGAGAGAGCATTTTAGATTTAACAATGATAAAGAAATTATCAATTATTTTATTGATCAACTTCCGCCGGCACAGCGCTTAATGATTACACTAATGTATTTTGAACAATACAGTGTCGATGAAATCGCGATGATCTGCAATATCCCGAGCGGTACGGTAAAAAGTCGCTTAAAGGTTGCACGAGATACGTTAAGGCATAAAATAGAATTATATGAGAAAAAAGAAAATGTGAAATTAGACTTTAATGAAATTACAATGCCGGCGCTTGTCACTGCGGCGCTTTTGCAGCAGTCATCAAATATAAGATCTGTGGGAAAGCTGAAAGGCATTATGCGAACAAATATGAAATTTATATATACAAAGGCTATCGTTGCCGGATGTTTGTCAATCGCTGTTGTATGCAGCTCAGCGGTGGCAGTACATGTGTATCAGCGTAATGCAGATCGAATCAGTGAGAATCATAATAATAATATCACTGCTCAGAAAGCGTATTATAAGATCGCAATGTGGGCGAATACTCCTGCTTTGATTGAACAGAAAGCTGCGGATATTACTGAATATCAAAAGTATTATGAAATCTTAAAAAAGGAACAGGGAGTATACTGGAATTTATTTTTAACAAAGGGCATTGAAAAATATTTTGAATAATTTATAAAAAAAATGAACCTAATTATGATTTGGGTCATCATCTATACAAGATTAAGGGATTTTATATGTAATCGTATGACTTCCTTTTTTCATGTTATCAAAAAGCTTTAATGAAATGATTTCGGAAAGGAGAGGCTGTATGATAAGAAAAGCATGTATATCCATACTGGTGCTGTTATTTACAGTCAGCTTAGTGCCGATTATAAATAATGCCTTAAGTGCAGCGGCAAAACCTGACTTTAATGATCCTGATAAAGACGGTTGTCCCGATCTGAACATTAAATGGAAAGATCCAAACTGGTGCTGTTATTTACAGTCAGCTTAGTGCCGATTATAAATAATGCCTTAAGTGCAGCGGCAAAACCTGACTTTAATGATCCTGATAAAGACGGTTGTCCCGATCTGAACATTAAATGGAAAGATCCAAATGATGAAAGCAAATGAATCGTGATAAACGGAGACAGAGATTATGACGGTATTCCTGACTTGAACATTGACAGTGACGGAGATGGTATCCCTGATTTGAATATTGATACAGATAACGACGGTAAGCCTGATGAAAACATTCAAGAAATTACGGAATGGAAGCCTGAAAAGACTGTTGACGGTGATTTCCCTTATGATACGATGAATATCAATGCACAAGAAGAACCGGAACAGCCGGATAATCCGACACCACCAACCAAAGAACCTGATGAAAAACCTAATACATCGGTGAAAGGATATTATAATCCGAAGACAAGTATGGGCGGAGCGAATACAGGTGATGAAACAGAATTGATGCTTTATTTAAGTTTAACAATGTTGAGCATAGGATTCATAAGCTATGCAATTTACAGCTATCAGAAAAATACATTTTAATAAATAAAGGTCTATTTTGGTTAACATAAATAGAGATAGAAAAAAGTTGTTGAAATATATGTTTCTGAATAGAAAAAC
>CANOSP010000014.1 GCA_947569705.1 uncultured Erysipelotrichaceae bacterium | reverse complement strand
ATTTCTTGATATAAGATTGTATAGTTCGGCTACGGACGTATACATCGCACCATGTGTAACTCAAAGCCTTTAAATAAAGGCTTTTCTTTTGCTCTCATGGTATCGTACGGAAAAATATACGGAACTTTTTTATTTTCATTCGATTAGGTATATGTTATCATACTGTTAAGGAGATGATAGCAATGGCGGTTTTCAAAAAAGAGGATAAGTGGTATATCAGCGGGAAAATTAAGAAGGATGATGGAACTTATTATAGCTATACAAAATTAGCACAGGGATGTAAACTTCAAAAAGAGGCTAAAGAGTATGAGAGGCTGTTTAGATTACAATATCAAGAAATTCAAGTTTCAGTGCGTAATAAGACATTTAAAGAAGTTGCAGAAGAAGCTTTGCAAGAGGACACTAATATAAAGAGCTCTACCAAAGTTTCTAATATAGAAAGACTAGGAAAAGTATATCCTTTTATCGGATCAAAGAAAATCAATTTAATAACTAAAGAACATTTACGCAGCATGATACGGGAGTTTGAAAAAAAGTATTCTGAATCATATGTGGAAGCTATTTACAGTGCGATGAATAAAGTGTTTAAATACGCGTTGCTAAAGGACTATATTCAAATAAATCCGCTTTCAAAGGTAAAATTACGAGTTGATCGTGATACGGTGAAGGCAGAGAAGAAATTTTGGGAGCCTACAGATTTCGAGCGATTTATCAATGAAGCAGATGACCCTGACATGAAAGCATTCTTTATTTTCTCTTTTTGGATGGGGACAAGAAAAGGAGAAACATTGGCATTACAGTGGCAGGATATTGACTTCAATAATAGTACGGTTCATATTCGTAAGACCATGACAAGACGAGTTGAAGGAAAAATATGGACACTCACTAATCCTAAAACAAAGAACAGCATCCGTAATATTACAATGCCTGACGTGGTGGTGAATGAACTTCAAGCATTATACGATAGACAAAAGGTCATGTACGGCTTCAATAACGAGGTTTTCCTTTTCGGTTACTACCGACCTATGCCTGATGATTACCCACGTAGGTATATGGTCAAGGTGCTAGATCGTGTGAACGAGAATAGCGATCAGCCATTGTCAAAAATTACAATTCATGAATTCCGGCACAGTCATGCTTCTTATTTGATTAACAATATGAGTGATAAGTTTACTGTCTATGATATAGCCAAACGATTGGGGGATACAGTTGAAACGGTGTTAAGCACTTATGCGCATCAATTTAAGAATGCTGATAAGAAGTTAAGCGATTTTATTAACAAAGATGTATCCAGTAGCGAAAACGATGTACAGCCGACTAAAACGAAGTCCGAAGGCAAGTACAGCGAATTGATTGAATTGAAGCAGCTGCTTGATATGGAAGTCATTACACAAGATGAATTCAATTTGAAAAAGAAGGAAATACTGGGTGTATAGTAAAAAGAATCCTCAACGGGATTCTTTTGCTTTAATACACATCTCTATAATTCTATCAATGTTTTCTTTCTCGCCATCGCTAAGCCTACGATATTCTTCTAAATGAGTGAGTTCATTAGGGGATATTTCGATAGTAAGCGAGGCTAAGTTGTTTTCTTTGTTTTGATTCATTGATAAGCTCCTTTTAAGCATTGATGGTAAGTGCTATTTATCGTTGAGATTGATGTAGAATTTTGCCACTGTCCCACTCGTGATTACACCCAGTGTAAGGTTGCCGATTTCTTCTCTATCTTTTTGATTTTTAAGTACATCACCTATCTTGGAGTATAGCTCACTATCGGTATTGAAATCACTTATCCACGCAACACCTGAAACTATAGCTGCAAACTCTTGCCCATTATCGCCTGAGATATCGCCTGTTACTTGTGCACCCGTAAAAGTTCCGTCATCTTTTATTTCAATTTGTAATTCACAATTTGACTTTTTGGCAGTATAGATGATTAAATTTGTATCCTGTGATTTTTCCTGTGATTTCTCCTCTAATTGTACTCCTACCTCCTGTACACCCTCAGCGTTTTCTACTTCTAACATAACTCTAGCTTTTGTTAGTCCAATACGATCAACAGTTTCATTTGTTTCAGTTTCACCTTGTGATGTTTCTTTAGAGTCATCACCGTTACTACATCCAACCAAACCGATACATAATCCTAATACTAACATTAAACTTAATACTTTTTTCATACTAACTCTCTTTCTGATAAACATTTATTATTTAATTTTGAACAGGTAGATTTCGTGCCAAACACATTATTCCTGAAATAAGCAATAGTATCACTGGGATAAAGTTCCATATGTTAAAAAATCCAATTAGTATAGCGAGTATAATCATCATAATCCCGCTTAATTTGGTTTTCTTGTTTACCAAACACGAAAAAACAATAGCAGCAATACTAAAAGCTAACGCAATCCAAAAATACCCCCACGCTTCACTAACATCCCACGTTACTGGCATAAAGCCTACAACAATAACAAAAAAAGCGTTTATGACTGTTGCAAAAATCGATCCAACAAGACCTAAAACAAATTCGGGCGTTCTTTTCATAATCTTTTTCTCCTCCTATATTAACAATCCATACTATACCACAAAAAGTAATAAATTCCAATATTTACCAGTAGATTTTTTAATAAATTCCGCGTAAACTTTAATTTGCTTTAATAAAAGGGTGGGGCGAAACCATATTATAAGGAGAAAAAGGATGATAAAAACAAGATTATGGGAACTTCGCACTGAAAGGGGTATTACACTATCAAAGCTATCTAAATTATCGGGGATATGCAAGACAACGATTAATGATATTGAAAACGGTAAAATATCACCTCGATTAATTCAACTTGAAAAAATTGCTAAAGGACTAAATGTTGACACCGTGGACATTATTGTTGATGGAAATGAAATAATTTCCGTATTTACGGAAATCAAAGCAAAATATATTCACTGTACATCTAATATGAGTTATAATCTTAATCAAGAAAGGGTGGGCAGCATTAACATGAAAGAAGAAATAATGCTAATGATTTATCAAATGCTTGATAGATTAGATGTTGATACTTTAATAGTTGTTTATGATTTTATTCATCGCTTATATATCAGCATATAAAAACGAAGGGACATTATCCTTCGTTTTTTACTTTATCAGCTATAGCAACAAGAAAATCTTTCAATGCCTTTTTTTGATCGGGTTTCATGATAGAATATGCTTTTAATATTTCTAAACCAAAATTATCGAGATTATAATCTTTAGCTAATTTTTCAGCAATGGTATCCGGAACGCGCGAAAACATTTCATTTTTTCCTTCAGTCAACCAAAAATAATCAACATTGAATGTACGACACATTAATTTAATAATTGCATCATTTGGGGTTCTAATACCGCCTTCATAACTGGCAATCGCATTTCGTGATAAACCTAATTTTTCGGCGAATTCAGTTTGTGTTAAACCTACTGCGTTTCTTAATTCTTTAATTCTTAAATTCACACCAATTACCTCCTTTATATACATGATAACAAAAAAAATACACATTGTAAACAAAAAAATGCTGACAACATACTCAATGAGTACTATAATGTATACGAAAGGTACAAGGAGGTGAAAGGCATGGACGAAAAAAGTGTGAATGAAGCGCGTGAGCAGCAAATGGAAATAGCGGAAATCTTAACCTTTTTAAAAGATAAAGGATATGAGTTTTCTGAGCGAGAAAAAGGTCGCATTGAGCAGATGCTTATTGATAACTTCTTACATCATACTCAAACCAAAAATCGTTTACCAAATACAACGTAGAAAGGAGGCTGTTTATGGAAGAACATTTCTCAAAATGTTTATCAAAGTCTATGGCGTTTGAACAATCAGGGCAAAAGGTTAAAGTTACTGTTCACTGTGAAGATTTAAAAGATGGGGATGTTCCTAAATTAAAAAATTTCCTCGAGCATATGTTCAAGGAAATTTTGAGAGAGTTAACCGTTGATTAAAGATTTTGATTGATTAATAACTTTTATTAAATCCATGAATTTCTCAGGTTCTTTTACTAACAAAGGTATCATAGTCTCTATTATTACTTGATCATCTGTTTTTTTATCAGAAACTTTATCAAGCATTATATTCATTAGTTCTGAATCATATGTGCTTTTTTGATCATTAATCATTTGAATTTGGTCTTGTAATTTATAAATTTCAGATAATATTTGTGAATTGCTTACAGTGATGCTCGGGGTAACAGAGTTTATGAAATCAATGTTATTAATAATTGAAATCAGTTCGTTTTTAAGTCTTTTTACTTTATCAAGGTCAGATAAATCATAGTCTAATGTTTTAATGCTCGCTATGTCAAAGGGTATGTTTGAACCAGTAGATTTTAATTGAATTATTGGTAGATTCAGTGAAGAACGGTATCCCAATTCGTAAAATACGTTTGGATTGTGATCAGAAAGGTCTGCAATAACAAGTTCATACACTCGCAAACATTCTAATATTTGGTTTGTAATAGAACCATTATTGTTCATTAAATCTACTCTATCAACTGAGAAGCCGCATTCATTGCAAACAGGTTCAATGATGTGCTCTAATAATTGATTAGAGCGCTTGCGTACATCAGAATCATTATCACCAATAGGGCATATAACAAAACATTTTTTATCCATTTATAGCACCTCCCTTCTATGAGTTAATAATACCATTACCAAAAGGAGAGGTCAAGGTAAAAGAGGAGGTGATGTGGGTATGAATAGCAGAGATGTGTTGGCGGCTATTAAAAATGAAGAAAGTATTGAAGTGCTGGAAGCATTGGCTAGAGTAATTGAATCTCGCATTACTCTCTTAAAGTGTCTTGAAGAAATTGAAAAAGAACAAAATTAATTGTTCTTCTGTTGGTTGTTTAAAAGTTTTTCAGCTTTAATAACTTCTAAATCTGAATCGATAGTTGACACGGTAGCCTGAATGAACGACTTTAAGTGATTGACATCATAATTCTCGTGTTTTCTTTGATAATGAGTTTCGTCGTTACCAATCCATGCTGAAGCTTTAGCAAGTGTTTTAATCCTTTTATTATCAATAAATTCATCAATTACTTGTGATAACAGCATTTTTGATATTTTATCACTCTCATTATTTTTTAAGGATATAGCGTAATCTTTGATTAGAAATTCAAGCGCTTTACGGTAACCCATGCCTGATATTTCGGACAGCCCTATATTTTCGCTCTCTAATGATTGATTGTAAATTTCTACAAACTTTGGTGATAGGGTTTGAATGTTCTCGGAGAAATCTTTTAGTTCATGCGGACTTGGATAAGTGCATACAGGGGCATTTGCAAAGATATTGTCTCCAGTAGTATTTTGACAATAGTATTCACCGAAGTATAGAGATTCGCAATGTGTGCAGAAACAAACTAAGTAGACTTTAACAAGAGGGTGAACAGTAGGAATGTATAATGCAACTTTTTCATCGTTGTTAGTTGAGACGTTGCAACGCGGACATAATCTTATCTGCTCAAATCGAACATTAATGGTATCTTTAAAGTTATCAATATTAATTGCTTCCATTGTCTTTTGCACTTTATTCACCCCCTTTCCATATAAGGTAATAATACCATATATGGAAAGAGAGGTCAAAACAGAAAGGAGATGATAACATGCCTATTGCAAGATTCGTAAACGCAGAGGAAATTGTACAACTGTGGAACGAAGTTAATCCTGTTAATAAAATCGGAAGAGAGACAGCATATGGTTGGCGAGATGATTTGTTAGCTGCATGGGAGAAGAAACGTCCTAACATTCCGTTACCCTGCAAAACTAAAAAAATCATCCCCTACGTATGGATCGAGGAATGGATCGGTGAAGATGTGTACAGGGGATTGGTATTAGATGCTCAGACATTAGCGCAACTGGATGTGCTAAGGCTGAACGAAAATATGAGCCGTTCTGAGTTTATCGGTAAAATTATCAATGAGTATAAGGCAAAAGAAAAGGATGTCAACCCTGACTAAGAAGTGACATCCATTAACTAATAGCTCACATCAATTATAAACGATGTGAGCGTTAAAATCAAGGTTCTTTGAAAACTGAATGAGGTTGTGCGAAAAAAAGACACTCATAGCGAGTGTCACAAAGCAAATATTAAAGGGAACGAAGTTTAGCAACTAAAGCCTCTTGCAATACTTGTGAGAAGTTAATGCCTTTGTCTAAAGCCTCACGATTGAGCCATTCAGGAATGCTTAATGTTTTCTTGATTGACTTGTTGAAGTGTACCTTTGCATATTCATCGACATCAACTGTAACGATATTGACGAAGTACTCCCCCGCCTCTGTATCAAGCTCACTGGCTACTTTTAAAGGGTCAATAGCTTTAAGGTCAGAGGGTGTAGGAACTTCTTCTTTGTCCAGTTTAGCTGAATATAAATAACCAGCTAAACAATCAACAGACATGGCAAGAGCTTGCTCTAAGGTTTCTCCGTCAGTGGCTAAATAGTTAAGGTCAGGAAAGACAACAGAATATCCGTTTTCTTCCTTGTAGAAAATAGCGGGATAAGCAGACAGCATATATATACCTCCTTATTTAAGAGAAGCGTTAGCAGGGCTTATTTAAGCCCCGCCTGCTTCAAGATGGAAAGTTCCGTTTTCCGATTCAAGTCTTTTGAATGAAAAGGAATGGTAACCTTTCCGCGTTTGGTAGGGTGTATGTAATGTCTGTGAGAACCTACTTGATTCTTCAACACCCAACCATGAGCAAGGATAAGTTTTTCCATATCCTTAGACGCCATTGGCATATGACTACCTCCTTGCACAATAATAATAACATATAATACGTATCTTGTCAATACGTATTATATAAAAATGTATGATTGTTGTGATTTGCTTTGAAAACATATAAAAACCTCTTGACTTACGTCGAACAAAAGTGTACAATACTTATGTCGAACGTAATAGGAAGGAGGAAAGATGGCTACTAACGACGATAAAAAAAAGATGGGTAGACCTTTAACAGGAATGAAAAAAAAGGATACACGCATTGGGATAAGGCTAGATGATGATATTTTGGATAAATTAAATGAATATTGTCAAAAAAAAGGCTTATCTAAATCAGATGCAATAAGAAAAGCCATCATAGAATTTATTAAATAAAAGAAAGTGGGCAACCGTGTAAGTTTTTGGTCGAACGTAAGACGGTTACCCAACACACAACCTACAAGAGATTGCACCAGTATTGTATCAGAAATACAATATATTTTCAATATAGGCACAACCTCTTGTAGATTTCGCAACGAAATAGAAACAGGAGGTTTTTTATAACCTAAGATGTTAATTTCCAAAAAATACCTTGACTTTCCGTACGGCTTAATAGTATACTTATGATACGGACAGAAAGTAGAAAGGAGGAATATGTCCGAAACAAAAAAAATGGGCAGACCTAAAGTCGAAAATCCAAGAAATAAACGAGTTGAGGTACGTTTTAGTGATAAAGAATTAAAAGAATTAGACACTTTAACTAAAAGGTACAAATTGGATAGAGCCAGTATTATAAGAATGGCTTTAGAGAAACTCAAATAAGAAAAGGCAAGTGCTTCAGTTTTGACGGACAGAAAGGCACTTGCCATAAACAGCAACCCTCAACGAGGTTAAGGATTACACGGAAATTATAACATCTTAGTGTAGTTAAAACAACCTCTTTGAGTTCTTTCGCAATGAAATAGAAACAGGAGGTTTTTTATATGTACAACTTTATTCAGGGCATGGTCGAAAAAGAATCATGTGCAAACTGCGTGTATTATATGCAGCATTACATATACACATGCGGTCATTATAGACCATGTTTCGCGGGGCATTGCGGCTTCAAGCGTTTAAAAAACGTGAAGCCCAGTGGCTTATGCGAAGGATTTACAGGTAAGGAGGAGAAAATAAAATGAATAGAAACCAGTGGAAAGCGTGTTGCATCTTAACGTTTGTTATATGCTGCCTATGGATGAAATGGGGGAGCGACCACCATACATCAGAGTGGAACAAACTGAACGACAATTACATAGCTGAACAGAAAATCGTTGAACAAATGGAACAAGTTATCGTCGATAAGAATCTTGAAATCGAACAGTTAAACACTCAGGTAAAGGAGCTTAAAGAAGTCAAATGAACATCTCTAGGGGTGTTCAAAATCACCGCATACGGAGCCGATTGCGAAGGCTGTACAGGACTTACATATACCGGCACCGTTCCGGAAATCGGCAGGACAATAGCAGTTGATCCGGAAGTGATTCCGCTAGGAAGTACAGTGCTGATAGACGGCAAAGAGTACATAGCTGAGGACACAGGCGGTACAATCAAAGGCAACATCATTGATATGTTTGTCGGTACAGAAGCTGAATCAGAGGTAATCGGCGTAAGGTATGCGGAAGTTAAAGTGAAGGAGAAAAGAAAATGATTCCTTTCAGATATAAACCTAAGGCACCAAGGGGAAGTCCCAATCATGACGGAGAGGCAGACTATATCTCAGAAAACGAGCAAAGAGATATAGAAGCTGATCGAACAGATAATTGGAGAGAGGAACAGCTTGGCAAATGAATCTTTATCAAGATAGCGATTATTATGTATGTCATAAATACAAAAGTCGTGACGAATGGCATGCGAACAGAATACAGGGCATCGGTGGTAGCGATGCCTCAACATTGATCGGTAGAAATCCTTGGAAAGATAACAATACACTGTGGAAGGAAAAGAAAGGGATAATCGTTCCTAATGATATATCTGATAAATCATATATTCAATATGGTACTAAAGCAGAAAAGTATTTGAGAGGATTATTTGCTCTTGATTTTCCCGAATATGATGTCCAGTACATGGACAATGTAATACTTCAATCCGTTTCTGAACCTTGGATGTTATATAGCCCGGATGGATTAATTTATGAGCGAACCACAGGTCTCAAAGGTATCTTAGAAATCAAGACAACCAATATACTGCAGTCCATGCAGAAAGAGAAGTGGAAAGGTTCATTACCGATGAACTATTACATACAGGGGCTTCACGGATTGAATGTTACAGGTTTTGATTTTGTGGTCTTGAAAGCACAACTAAAAACAGTCTATAAAAATGATATCAGAATCGAAACAAAACATTATTTCTTCACAAGAGAAGAAAAAGCAGCTGATCTCAAATGGCTCTTATCCCAAGAAAAAGAACAATGGAACAAATATTACTTAGGCAACATTGAGCCACCAACGATATTACTGCTTTAACAGAAAGGACAAAAACAATGGAAGAACAAAGATACGAACTTGACTTAAGAATGAGTGAAAACGGAATCGTAAGCAATGCGGAAGCTTTGCAGAAAATGATTTCAGAGGGCTTGAAATCATATAACTACATCGTCGATGAGACGAATAAAGAAGCGGCTACTAAAGACAGAACGAAGCTGAATAATTTAGAAGCTAAGCTGAAAGAAAAGCGTTCTAGCTTTGAAAAAAATGAGCTCGGACAATGGGCAGAAACAAAGAAAATCATCATGGATACTGAAAAGATGATCAAGGCAGCTTCTAATAATCTAAAAGACGGGATCGATATTATCGATGAAAAAGAGAAGCTATCCAAGATGGAGCATATCAGAGAGATGTTTAACGCTGTTACGCTGCCTTTGCCTATCAGATTTGAGCAGTTATACGACCGTAAAGACTATGATCGTAAAGCTATGACTGAAAAGAAGATCATGGAGAGCATGCAAACGAAAATCGATAAAATCGTTGAGGACAGCAAGATGATGCAACTTTTCATGCCTACAGATCCGGTTGAACAGGAGCAGATCAAGCAAGTTTATTGTGAAACGCTCATGATCGGAATGGCAAAGCAAAAAGCTGATGAGTTGGCGAAGTTACACAAGGCAGTAGCTGCTAAGAATGAAAAAGAGCAGCAAGAGGCTGTACCGGAAGTGAAAACTGCACCACAGGTACCTGTATCTGTTTCAAACGAAGTTACAGAGGTTCCAAAGCAGACAGCGGAGATGAAAGAGCGCATCGTTGTAGAATTCATCGCAACAAGACCATTCTACGATGCAATGAATCAACTGGTGGCGCAATATAAGCCATCCTGCAAAGTGCTAGAAAGAGGGGAACAAAGATAATGGCAAACGTGAGTAATAGCCTTACCGAATCAAAGAAAAAACCAAAATTCAGTATGATCCTTCAAACAGATTCAATTCAGAAGTTGATCAATAACACGCTTGGAGAACCAAAGAAGGCGCAACGATTTATCACAGCGATATCAAGCGCTGTAGCAACCAATCAAGCGCTACAGGAATGTGATGGCTTCTCAATTATCAATTCTGCATTGTTAGGGGAGACGTTAAACTTATCACCCAGTCCGCAGCTAGGGCAGTATTATATGGTGCCTTATAACGACAAGGAAAAAGGAAAAGTAGCGACCTTTCAGCTAGGATATAAGGGATATATTCAATTAGCGATACGCTCGGGCGAATATAAGAGAATTAATGTTCTGTTAATCAAAGAGGGTGAGTTAATAAACTATGATCCTTTAAATGAAGAATTAGAAGTGAATCTAATGAAAGATGAACTTGCAAGAGAAAATGCCAAAACTATCGGATATTATGCGATGTTTGAATTAGTAAATGGATTCAAGAAAACAATGTATTGGTCGAAAGAAAAAATGGAAGCACACGCTTTAAAGTATTCTCAAGGCTACAAAGTAAAAAAAGGATATACATTTTGGGAAAAAGATTTTGATTCCATGGCAACCAAAACGATGCTTCGTCAACTGATTTCAAAATGGGGTATTATGTCAATCGAACTTCAAACGGCTTTTGAAAGCGACATGACTTTCAAGGACAAACAAGACGGAGAATCATTCTATGTCGATGTTGAGGAAGCACCTAATGTAAATCAAGATATCATCGTTAGTGAACAACCGGAACAAGAAACAACTATTGAAGAAATATCACAAGAAACAGTGGTACAACAGGATCTGCTGTAGGAGAAAAAAACAAATGATATACATCGATTCAAAGGAATTGAGAGAAAGATGAATTTTAATTTTATCGTTCCCGGTAAGCCAATGGGGAAGCAGCGCCCTAAAGCAACAAGCAGAGGGCGATATACCAAGGTATACACGCCAAAAGAAACAATCAGTTATGAGAACTTGGTAATAGCGATGTTTCGACAGGCGTATCCAAACGCAAAACTGTTAGAGGGCGAGGTAAAGGGCTGTATCAGAGCCTTTTACCCCATCCCCTTATCAACAAGCAAGAAGCGAAAGCAAGCCATGTTAGAGGGCTTTATTCGCCCTCAGGTAAAGCCGGATTTAGACAACATCGAAAAGATCATCTATGATGCATTGAACGGTATCGCATATACAGACGATAGTCACATTACAGAGATGTCGATATCGAAACATTATAGCGACAGCCCGAGAGTTGAGGTAAGTATTGAGGAGGTGTAGAGGTGGCAAAAGGATACTTTATCATCGCGAGAAAAACACTTGAATCTGAAATATGGCACAAACCTCCTTTGTATTGGAAAGTATGGTGTTATCTGTTAGCAAGAGCGAATTGGGATGACTTCGGTAATTTGAAAAGAGGTCAGTTATTCACTTCGTTAGATGAGATAGCAGAGGATAATCATTGGTACGTCGGTTATCGAAAAGAGGTGCCAAAGAAAAGCCAAATATTCGATATTTTAGAGTGGTTGAGGACACCTCACGAAGGTTCGTATGAAGCCAACAATGAACCAAACTCCGAAAGCAACGATACAGCAACAATGATAACTACAGCGAAGGCAACACGAGGAATTGTCATAAACATCGTTAAATACAGTGTTTATCAAGACCCAAGGTATTACGAAAGCAACAGCGAAACCAATAACGAATATTATATGAACGAAATAACGAAGCGAGAACGAAGCGAAAAGGGAGCAAATACTAAAAAAGAAGAATATAAAGAAGATAAAGAATATAAAGAACTAAATATAAACTCTCTAAACTCTCTTATGACGAAAAACGACGGCGAAAATCCGCAAAAACTTCTTTTGAAAATTTTCAAACGAGAATTTAAGCGATCACTTAATGCGAAAGAATATCAAATGTTTATTGATTGGTGTGTTAAGTACGACACGAAGCTAGTAGGATATGCGCTTCGTGAAGCATTGATGAGAAATAAGCTTGATTTCGATTATATCAGCAAAATATTGGTGAACTGGAATAAAGCCGGATACACAGTAGAGCAGTACGAAAATGGCGAATATTGTGGTGTATGAGGTTTAAGGTAGAGAAGATTGAGGAGGATTAGATATGAGGAAATGCAGTATGTGCGGCGAGTACAAGAAAGATGAGTGTTTTAGATTTATGAAACACCAAAATAGATACAACGCCTATTGTACAGAGTGCGAGCGTTGGTATCAAAAGCATTACGTCAGAAAGCAGAAAAAGCACGAAGCAACTTCTCAGATTTTGGAATCGGTGCTGTAGGAGGGATGATATGAAACAAGATGAAATAAAAGCACAGAATAAAGCTGTAATCAGTAATCATGTCATTCCGCTTCGTGATATGACAGAAGGAACAAGAAACGAAATCAAGAGATTGCTTGGAATATCATTAAGCTGTGGTCGTGTGAATGAAATCATGGATAAGACTGATACACTGATTGAGTTATGCGTCGATTTGGGTATGGAGTTACAGCGATGCGGATGTTCTGAAAAAGTAAGGGTAAATCTATATCATGCAAGAACCAAAAGAGCTAATGAGGTATGAAAAGTCTCAAGGAGCGGAAACGGTAATGAATCAAACAAGCATATTTGATTGCTTGTATCCGTCATACTGTATTAAAAAGCCTATAAGACTGATTGAGTTATTCGCCGGTATTGGAAGTCAGGCGATGGCGTTGCGTGATCTCGAAGCAAATTTTGAACACTATAGAGTGGTTGAGATAGATCTATTTGCGATCAAATCATACAATGCGATTCACGGTACATCATTTGAACCCAGTGATATAACGCAGTTGCATGGTAATGATCTTGGCATTTTTGATAAGAAACAATACGAATACATTATGACATACAGTTTTCCTTGCCAAGATTTATCAAAAGCAGGAAAGCAAGCGGGCATGTCTAAGGATAGTGGTACAAGAAGCGGTTTACTTTGGGAAGTTGAGCGAATCTTGAAAGAATTGAATGAAACGGATTCGCTTCCTCAAGTGTTGTTGATGTAAAACGTGCCAGATGTGATTGGATCTAAAAACATACGTGATTTCAATGAATGGTATGCGTTCTTAGAAAGCGTCGGATATCAATCATATTACAAGATTTTGAACGCCAAGAACTACGGCATACCACAGAATCGTAACAGGTGTTTTATGGTTTCTATTTTAGGAGAATACAGTTATACATTTCCTAAGCCTATACCGCTAGAAAAGCGTTTATGTGCTGTGCTGGAGGAAAATGTAGATGAAAAGTATTATCTTTCGGATAGAAAGGTACAGGAGTTTTGTAAAGCCAATAAAGACATATCGAATTGTATTAGGACATCGGGCAGAGGCAGTCTTGATAAACATACTTGGGATTTAATTGTCCAACCGATACCCGATTCATTGGAACCTGTGTGTCTTAATTCAAAAGTTGACGGCAAACAACCATCAACTCAGGATCGCATCTATGATGCAGCCGCAATATCAATGGCAGTAACTAAATCATATATGCCTAACATATACAATCAGCGCATCCGTAAACTAACGCCTCTTGAATGTTGGCGCTTGATGGGATTCAGCGATGATGATTTCAGAAAGGCGCAGGCGGTCAATAGCAATACTCAGCTTTATAAGCAAGCAGGAAACAGCATTGTTAAACAAGTGCTGATGGCGATATTTAAGGAGATGATAAGATGAGAATACATGAAAAAAAGATTGCCTCGCAATGGTTTGAATTGCGATTGCAAGGGTTAAAAGACTGGGAGATCAGGATAAATGATTGTGATTATCAAGCGGGCGATTACATGGTGCTTAGTGAGTATGACGAGTACTACACAGGGCGAAATATGATTGTAATGATAACGCATGTTGCTAAGAATGTACCACATTTGTCTGATGATGTGGTTGTGCTGTCTACAAGAGATACGGTACCAGTGGAACGCTCGAGGGTATTAAAAGAGGTGGTAAGAAAATGATAAATCGAGTTGTTTTAGTAGGCAGAATCACAAAAGACCCTGAATTGAGAAAAACACAGAGCGGTACTTCCGTGGTTTCGTTTACGATTGCATGTAATCGCCGTGTACCGAGTCAAGGTCAGGACGCAGATTTTATTAACTGTGTTGCTTGGGACAAGACTGCGGACTTTATGACGCAATATGTAAAAAAAGGCGCTTTGTTGGGACTGGAAGGCAGAATCCAAACACGCAGCTATGACGACAGAGACGGAAAGCGTGTGTATGTTACCGAAGTGGTTGCAGACAGTGTTCAGTTCTTGGAAAGTAAGAAACAAGCGGAGAACGTGCAGAATGAAGCTTATCCGGTGCAAAACAACGAATGTGCGGATTATGCGGCGGATATTGAAACCGATGATTTGCCGTTTTGATGAGGAGGGAAACAATGAAAATACATCTTTCTATACCGCCTATTGATGAATGCAAAAATGAAGATAGCTGCGGTATGACATGTGTTAGATGCAATCGATGCGGCAGATTTAATGGCAAAAAAATGCCTTTATATTGTGAAATGCCTAAAGAATTGGAACAGTATCTCGGAGTGATGAGTTATGACAGCACAAGAGATGTTTGAAGAATTAAATCTACCATTAAATGAAAATCATCCTTTTAAAGATTGTTTAGTGTATGGAGTATGTTTTACATGTCAAATTTTATTTGACAAAACAGAAAAAATTATTGTTGCAAATATAGTTTTAACACCAAAACATATAGAGGCGATAAACAAACAGTGTAAAGAATTGAGGTGGTTAGATGAATAAACGTATAGGTTTCGACATGTTTTATAAAGACAAAAATCATCATATAATTGTTTCTTATGCATATGGAAGCGATGACGGCTATTATTGGGATAAACAATATTTCCTTATTATAGACAATAAGCCATATATCTTCTTAGTTATTGGCAGTTATAGTGGATGGATAGAAAGAAATAATTCTTTAAAGCAAGTTAATTTTGATTATTTGAAGAATAGAAAAAAAGAAAATCTATCAAATTCGTATAATGATGTTTCTATTTCTGACTTTGATGTTGATAGATACACATTCGAAAACTTATATGCATTCATGCTAGACAATAATGCTAAAGAAGTTTCAGAAGATGATAATGGATTCAAAGTGATTGAATGATTGGAGTAATGAAGATGTTGAGTAAAGAAGAATGCGAAAAGGCGCTAAAAAACATTGAGTTAAATTATGATGCTGAATATATAAATGAATGTTGTGATGAATTTTGCATGAAAATGAAATCATATATCACAACGCTTGAACAACTTATCCATGAACATTTTGACAACCCACCGCTATCCTTTGATGATCTCCACGAAGGTATGTGGGTGTGGGATGACAAGCACAGTTTCTATGATCAAATAATCTCGTTGGATTCACCCACGCCTTCCTCGATTGAGACAGAGACATGGTTTACATCATTTGAAGAAAACCGCTTTTATCGGCGGCAGAAGGAGAACTAAGATATGAAAAAGAATGTCTTGAGAGTTTTTGCGATAGCTTTATATAATCTTCCCCATTCGTTGTCTTGTGATTTTTGTTCAAAAGAAAAATGTAAGAAAGATAGGAGTGGGGGGGGTTAGTGGCAAGTCGTGTGTTGAATACATAGAGGACTATTGGAAGAATCTTATTAATGAAAAAACAGAAGGAGGGCAGTAATGCTTAACTTAATCATATTTCTTGCCTGTGTTGATATAGGCATGGCAATAGCGGTGTATTGTGGAGATAGGACGAAGGATCGGAGTGATGAAGATGCTTAAAGAATTTTATCCGTTAGGAAGTGTGGTACGATTAAAAAACGGAACGAAGCGCATTATGATTTGCGGTCGTTTACAAATGCGTGAAAGTGATCAGAAAATTTTTGATTATTGCGCATGTTACTATCCGGAAGGAATTATTGAACCCAAAGATTTATTTTTTTTCCAGCATGAGGATATTGATGTAGTTTATTTCTTGGGGTATCGAGATAAGGAAGAAGAAATGATTCAGCGATTTATTCAAACTCGAAATGAGGAGTTAGGAAGATGATTAACTTCATCATATTCCTTGCCGGTATTGACATCGGCATGGCAATAGCGCTGGTTATTAGAGAAAGAGGAGGGAGAACATGACACCGGAACAGGCGATCAATCATACCTATTTCAAAGTTTCAAAGCCCCTAAAAAGGAAGAGAGGTAAAAGAAATGAACTGGCGAGATGAAGTCGTTCCAAGGGAATATGACAAAGATGAACAGCTAAGAGATCATATTAAAAAAGAACTCAAGAATTATTATATGTATCTAGCAAGGTGGCAAGAACTAGAGAGTGAAAAAAAACGGATAAGTAACAGAAAAATAGGTGGCAGTGTAGTGAAAATGCCTGAAGGAAATCAGGTTAGCGATGGCATACAACACCGTATTGCTGTAGATAAAGCAACCCTCGAGCAAGAACAGCGGGATCTTGACGATAAAATGAGCACTATAAAGAAATGGTTAAGTGTGTTGACATTTCCGCAATACAAAGTTGTAAAAATGTATATTATGGAAAATCAATGCAAAAAAGCTAAACAGGTAGCAGAAAAAACAGGGTATGAAAAAGACACAATTTATCAATATGCAGGTGAAGCAGTAGAGAGGATTGCGAATAAAATTAAAAAAATTTTATAAAAGTACCCAGTCGCTGGGTGTTGGTTTCGTGATATAATGGTAGTGGTTAGAAATGGCACAGAGGAATCATTTCAGCCATAAGTCTTTGTTTCTTCTTTTCTATCACATAGCCGGAGCAATCCGGCAATACATGTCGGCAGTAGTACATCTCCCCTCTATAGCGGTGCAACTCCGCTAGCCGACTAAAATTAACTGAGATATGCCGTGTATGCGGTATGAAAAGGCACTTTGCAGATGTGGAGTGCTTTTTTTGAGTATTCTTAAACGAAATGTGGCATAATATATAATGTCAAAAAGGAGTGTTAGATTATGATTGGAATCGAAGTAGCATTAATACTTTTAGGTCTGTTATTGTTATTAGATATAGGGATTGTATTTATGCTTAACGATTTGAATAAAAGGTTAAAAGTGTGTGAAACGGTACTAGATCTAAAAATACAAAGAAGGAAAAATAAAATTTAATTAGCACCCTCGCGGTGCTTTTCTTTTACGCTGAAGGAGTGATAACATGAAAGTAATCGAAATGATATGCAGTGCTATCATAACCGTAGCGCTGTTGGTATGGTTGTATAAGATGAATAAGTGAATAACACTGTTAGGATGAAGAAGTGAGGTGATGAAATGCCAAGAAAGAAGTCAGAGAACCGAGTGAAAGCCCATGACATATATGATCTTTATAAAGGCAACATCACCAATCGAGAAATCGCCAATCAACTTGGAATCTCTGAAAAAATAGTAGCTGCTTGGAAAAGTAAAGATCAGTGGGATTATGATCAGAGTACAACGATAAAAAATGATAAAAGTACAACGATAAAACAGAGTACAACGAAAAACAAAAGAGGCGGACAGCCGGGCAATCAAAATGCCAAAGGAAAGAATCTGCGGAATCAAAACGCAAGAAAGCACGGCTTGTATTCAAAGTGGCTTCCTCCTGCAATTTTGGAAATCATCGGAGAAATGCCACAAGATCCGTTAGATGTAATTTGGTATAATATCGAAATACAGTGGGCGAATATACTGTACTCACAAAAGATACTTTATGCTAAAAGTGGCGAGGCTTGGAGACAACAAGTGGAATCATTAACGGCAGGAAGCAGGGCTATATCTGAATTAGACAGACTGATTGCTTCATATTATAAAATTCTTGATAGACGTATCGATACAGCCAGTGATTATCAAGTAGAACGTATACGTTTTATGGAGGTGCAACGTAAAAAACTTGAAATAGACACTGATGACAACAAACTTAACGAAAGCGATGGATTTGTTGAGGCTTTGCAAAGTGTGAATATAGGAGACTGGACCGATGAAGAGGTTTAAGGCAGTATTCCGTTTCAAACCATTTAGTATCAAGCAGCTAAAAGTATTGAAGTGGTGGCTTGATCCACGAGTAAAGCATATGGATGGGATCATTGCTGACGGCGCTATTCGTTCCGGTAAGACGGTTGTAATGTCATTGTCATTTGTCATATGGGCGATGGAAACATTCCAAAGTCAGAATTTCGGTATGTGTGGTAAGACAATAGGTTCCTTCCGTCGTAATGTAGTAACAGTGCTAAAGCTAATGTTGCGAAGTCGAGGGTATCATGTGAAGGACCATCGAGCAGATAACCTACTGATTATCACAAGAAACGGCGTCGAAAATTATTTCTATATCTTTGGCGGCAAAGACGAATCCTCACAAGACTTAATTCAAGGTATCACATTAGCCGGCCTATTCTGTGACGAAGTGGCATTGATGCCTGAATCTTTCGTCAATCAAGCAACAGGGCGCTGCTCAATAGAAGGCTCTAAGTTTTGGTTTAACTGTAATCCGGCAGGACCTTACCATTGGTTTAAAACAAGCTGGATTGACAAACACAAGGAAAAGCATTTAATATATTTACACTTTACCATGGATGACAATCTTAGCTTGTCTGAGCAAGTAAAAGAGCGATACCAATCCATGTATAGCGGTGTGTTTTATCAGCGCTACATCCTTGGGAAATGGGCGGTGGCAGAAGGATTAATATATGATATGTTTGATAAAGCAAAGCATATCATTAATGAGGTTAAGGGCGCATTGCTTTCTGAATATTATGTGAGCTGTGATTACGGTACGCAAAACGCTACCGTTTTTCTTTTGTGGCACAAGACAGCTAAAGGTACATGGATATGTGAAAAAGAATACTATTATTCCGGCAGAGATAAACAAAAGCAGAAAACCGATAGTGAGTATGCGGATGATTTAGAGACATTTTTGAACGGCATTTCAATTAATGCAATCATCCTAGATCCTTCTGCAGCATCCTTTAAAGCTGAATTAAAGAAACGCGGCTACCGCGTGAAAAAAGCAAAAAACGATGTAGAGAACGGTATCCGATTTGTAGGAACATGCTTAAAACGTGAACTTATACAATTTATGGATACATGTGAATATGCGCAAAAGGAATTTGCCGGTTATGTGTGGGATAGCAAGGCAAGTGAAAGAGGCGAGGATAAGCCGGTGAAAGAAAAAGATCATGTGATGGATGCCGTAAGGTACTTCTGTTATACGATCATACGCAAAGAGGTGAAATTCAAATGAAACTGTTTAAGAAGCTGAAAAGAGGTGTAAAGGCTATGGCAAACGAGTTGAGAAGCAATAACAGTGATTTGCTGACGATGATAGATAATAAAATATCATCGTTCAAAGCAAGTGAAAAGTATCAAAATGCAGTAAACGGTAGAAAATACTACATAACAGAAAACGATATTTTAAAACACGTTAATTATACATTAGACGAGAACGGTAAAAAGGTAAAGGACGAGAGCCAAGCAAATAATAAGCTTGCTCATGCACACTACAAAAACATGGTAGATGAAAAGGTATCCTATACGCTGTCCAAAGAATACACCTTAAATTGCGAAGATGAGGAATATCTAAAAAGGGTACAGGAAACATTAGGGAAGAAATTCCCTTATAAGCTGGCCAAACTTGGATATGAAGCTTCAAACGCGGGGATAGGTTGGTTACATCCATACATAGATGAACAAGGCAGATTCCAAACAATGATAGTGCCGTATGAACGCTTTGTACCTATTTGGAAAGACAATGAACATGAGGAATTGAGTGCAGGCATTTACTTTTATACTGAGGTCTATCGTGAAGGTAGTAAAGAAAGAGAACGGAAACACGCTGAATACTGGACTGCTGAAGGGGTTCAATGCTTTATTAAAGAAGATAAAGTGTGGTTGTCAGATTATAAAAATAACTTTGATGAAGCAGGTAACACGGTGAGCCATTACCAAGGAAAAGAAGGATGGTGTTCATGGGGCAAAGTGCCGTTTATTCCGTTTAAGAATAACTTCATCGAAGCACCGGACATCAAGTTTGTTAAATCATTGATTGATGGCTACGATAGCTCAAGAAGTGAAGCAGCGAATTATATCGATGATGTTCGTAATTTGCTTTATGTTATCAAAGGCTATACTTCAAGCGACAAGGATAAGTTGCGAAATGAAATAAGAAGTCGTTTGTTGGTGCTTGATAATGATGAGGACGAGGAAAGCGGAGCCAGTGTATTATCACCTTCGACAGATCTAACCGCAGTAATTGCACACAGTGAACAGCTAAAAAGAGATATTATAGAAGCCGGTCAAGGAGTGCTAAAAGACTTCGACAAGTTTGGTAACAATCCTTCAGGCATCGCACTTTCCTTTATGTACAGCAGTTTAGATTTAAAAGCCAGTGCTATGTGTACTCACTTTACTTTCGCTTTTGATTCATTAATGTACTTTGTTAATTCCTATTTAGATATTAGTAAAGCACCTGAAATCAAGATCACTTTCAATATGAACATGAAAATCAATGAAACTGAAAACTTGGATAATTGTCAAAGGGCGAAAAACCTTGGTATTTCAGCGGATACGTGGCTCAGTAAATGTGCATGGGTGGATGATATTCAAAAGGAACTGGATTTTATAGGAGAAAATGAAGTGTTTCAGGACAAGGTGGATATAGAGGATGCCGAAAACAAAGAAGAATGAGAATTATCGGGACAGTGAATACTGGGAGAAGCGCATCGCTAACGAAACATGGAAAACCTATAACAGTCTTGAGGAAAAAAATATCGATCTGCTGCAGATGTATGAAGAAGCATCCAAACAGATAAAGAGTGAATTGCTTGAATTAGCTGAAAAAGCTGAAATAAACGGAACCTTAAGCAGAACCGATCAATACAGATTTCAGAAACTGCTTGGTGAGCAGGGTTCTATCTACAAGGAATGTGAAAGACTTGGCGAACAATTAGAAGCACAAAGTAAAGACCGTATGATAAACGGCGGTGAAGCAGTATACGGTAATGTGATGGAATCACTGAATGTTAATGATTATTCTATGCCAAACAAAAAGGTAATGGAGCAAATGCTAAGAAAGCCATGGCAAGGTTCCAATTTCAGCAAACGACTGTGGAAAAACATGGCGAAGCTAGAATCTACATTGAATACGGTAATTGTGAATGGAATAACCACAGGCAAGACAGTAACGGAAATGGCGATTCAGTTATCTAATTCGATGAATCGTTCATTCAATGAAGCACACCGTTTAGTGCGCACAGAAACAGTAAACTATCTGAATCAAAGTACAAAGCTTGGATATAAAGATGCGGGAGTGAAGCAGGTGCAATGGTGGGCGGCAAAAGACGAGCGAACTTGCCCTACTTGCGGTGCTAATCACGGAAAGACGTATCCAATAGATAAAGCACCGAATCTTCCGTGTCATCCCGGGTGTAGATGTACATGGCTTCCGGTGATCAATGAGGAATTACAAAAGTTTAAAGGTGATATTAACAGTGAACAAGAAGTGATACGATATTGTAATAATGTGTTGCAAATCCCTAAAGTAAATCTTAAAAATGTTGACGACAGGGCTGCTGAGATAATGCTTAATACATTAGCTAATATATATATCGCTTATCCGGAACTAAATCAAAGTATAGAAGAAATTTGTCAGATAGAAAGCGCTACTATGGCGGTTGGATTAGGTTCATCTTATAGTAAATTTATTTTAGCCGTGAATCCTAAATTTTTTAGCTATTCTGATTACGCTGCTAAAATGCTTAATAAACAAATAAGACAAGGGTTGTTTGATGCAGAAACAACGATTGCTACTATGCCGTATCACGAAATAGGTCATATGTTTGAGGGACTATATATAGACAAAAATTACTCTGACAGTGAGAAAGAAAAAGCATGGGATAATTGCATGGCTGCTACTTCGATATTGAAGCAAGCAAGTTTAAAGTGTTATAATGAAGAAAATAAGTATAGCACAACGCTTAGGGCTATATCCGGATATGCAGCACAATCGGACAGTGAAGGATTAGCTGAATGCGTTAGATTAGAGCTATCAGGAAAAGGGAATGAATTTACACATACAGTATTTGCATTATTACGAGGTGAGAAAAGTGAAAAATAATGATGAAATTTGGGAAGAACATATCAGATGGTACGGATTGATTGATTATTTAGAGCATGAGCCATGCGGCAGATTAATAGTTCCGTGGAAACTTATTCCCGATCATCCCGATTGGTGCGAAGGAGTACTTGAAAAATGGAAAGAACAAAAGGCAAAAGGGTTTAAGGTACCTTAATATGTCTGTTCATGCATACATAGAACAGACACATTCATCCTATTATGATAGCAAATTAGAATGCAGGACGTTGAAAATAATACGTACCTGCATTTTTTGTGGCAAAACAGAAAGAGAGGTGATATATGTGAAGGATCCGCCGAAAAGAAAACTTCCGTATTTTGGTAAACACTTGTAATGACGTGAGTAATCACGTTTTTAATTTACCCTTTCAGTCGGGTATAGGCTGACAATCCGAACCGCAAGCGAGCGGTATATAAATGCTATGGAGGTAATTATGGACTGGATTAAAAGTATTATTGAGAAGTATATCGGTGAAGATGGTAAACTGGACTTAGAAGCTACATTGAAAGAAATCAATAAGAAGGCGCCTGAAAATGTGGTTCCTAAGGAACAGTACAACTCTTTAGCGGAGACAAAAAAGAAACTTGATGAGGATGTAAAGACTCGAGATAAACAACTTGCTGAATTACAAAAAGCCGGATCAGTCGAGGATTTACAGAAGCAACTGACGGATGCGTTAGAGAAAAATAAGAAAGACAAAGAAGAGTATGCTGATAAAATCGTAGACATGAAATTAAGTGCGGCGATTGAAAAAGCACTGTCAGGTGCATTGCACCCCGAGCTCATGGCAGGGAAGATTGACAAAAGCAAATTGAAAATCAATGATGATGACACAATCACAGGCTTAGATGAACAGATTAAGTCATTAAAGGAATCCTACAAGGACATGTTCAAGCCTGATAAGACAGGGGTATCACCTGTGAATCCGGAAGAAAAAGATACTGTTATCACCAAAGAACAATTTGCAAAAATGAAATACGCGGAACGTATGGAGCTGTTTAATTCAAACAAGCAGCTATATGATGAACTATCAGGAGGAAAATAAAAATGGCAGAAAATCAAACAACAATGTTAGCGGATTTGATTAATCCGCAGGTATTAGCCGGAATGATTTCGGCAAAAATCGGTGAAAAGCTTCTTTTCGCACCTTTGGCAAAGGTAGATGATACGCTTGTCGGCGTAGCCGGTAACACGGTAACAACTGCTAAGTACGGATATATCGGAGATGCCGAGGAAGTGGCAGAAGGCGCGAAGATGGGTACCGCAAAACTTACTACAAGCACAGCAAATTTCACGATTAAGAAAGTTGGAAAAGCGGTGGAAATTACAGATGAAGCCGTTTTATCCGGTTACGGTAATCCCGTCGATGAGGCAGCTTCCCAATTAGCGAAAGCGATTGCTTCTAAAATTGATCGTGATTGTGTTGAAGCAGCTACTAAAGCGAAACTTGTACAAGATGAATCAACACACATTATCGACTATGATGGCGTGGTAAATGCTGTTGATTTGTTCAACGAGGAAACACAAAGCACAAAAGTGTTGTTTGTTCACTCAAAACAGCTGACACAGATTCGTAAAAATCCTGATTTCTTGGATAAAAATAAATATCCTATGGAATTAATGATGACAGGCGCAATCGGTATGATTGCAGGTTGCGAGGTTGTTGTATCTAATCGTGTTAAACTGGAAAAAGGCGCATACTTGAATCCTATTATTAAGCTGACAGAGGACAGCGAAACTGAGGATGAAACAGCTGCAATTACTATTTTCCTAAAGCGTGATACAATGGCGGAAAATACACGTGATGCATTGGCGGGCAAAAACATTCCAAGTGCAACCAAGCATTATGGTGTAGCGCTGACAAATGAAAGCAAGGTTGCTGTCGTTAAGTTTGCTGCTGTAACACCTGAAACACCTGCTGAATAAGGGAGCCGAGCGCTCCCTTTACTCTTTTAAAGGAGTGAGTTTATGACAAATAAAGAAGTTGCAGAAAAGGTGCTTGCTAAATTAAAAGTAAGACCTGATATGCAATATATCAATGATGATTATATGAATGCAACGATTCAAGATGCATTCAATGACGTATACGCCTATATCAACGCAAAATCTGATGATGATATGAAAGGATGTCTGATTACGCCGATTTGTGATATTTGTGTGATCCGTATCAATCTCACAGGTAATGAGGGGCTAACCTCATCCGGCAAGGCGGGAACAAGTGAATCCTATATTACATCGATTCCTAAACCAATCAGACGAAAGCTTCAAAAATACAGGAGACTGCCATGAGTATTTATACTGATATGGTTCCATGTACCTTGTATGAAATTCAACATGGAAAGGGTGCTGCCGGTGCCTTGAAGGAAAAGTGTGTAAAAGTCTGTGATATTATGGTCGCTGTTTACAAAAACGATTCCTTTAAATCTGTACAAAATGTAAAATACGAACAAAGCACGCACAACGCTATGACGTCTTACAAAGGTTTTGAGGACGGGAAGGAATACCGTTTAGAATTTAATGGTACAGAAATGGATATTACTTATTTCAACACGGCAGGGCGCATGGCAACATTATTGTTGAAAGAGATTAATTATGGCTGAGCAGCAGGAATTTGTCAGATCGCTTGAACAAGCAACCTATGAAATGATAAAAGAAGCAACAAAAAATATGGAAAAGGTCTGTCTTGCAGTAGAGCGCGATGCAAAGAAAAATGTTCCTGTCGATAACGGTACTTTAAGGGCATCTATTTCACATGATACTCAAGTAACATCCGAGATGATCATCGGAAAAGTGTTTAGTAATCTCGATTATGCACCTTATATTGAAAAGGGTACCGGTATTTATGCGGAAGAAGGAAACGGACGAATGACACCGTGGTATGTTCCTGAGGAAGCATTACAAGGCGGTCATAAACTACCGACATTTCAAGGGAAAGTTACCCCTGTTTACGGCAAAAGCGGTAAGAAGTACTATAAAACAGACGGAATGAAGCCGCAGCCGTTTCTTGAACCAGCACGAGATGAAAATAAAAAAAGGATCACTCGTATATTGGCAGGTAAAAGCAAATGATAGAAAAAGCATATAAAGATATTCTAACGGATATAACCGGTTTAGATGTTTCACTTTTGTTTGCGACCGCACCGTTTCCTGCCCTTTGTTATAAGGTAACTACAATGCAAGGCGGTGTAGTAAGAAGCGATCAGCTAGAAGTTAGGATCATCGGTGATGATTATGATGAAATATCAAAAATCAATAATCAGATTATAGAAAGGCTTGATATGGAAGGCAACAGACCGTCAATTCTGATAGATCAGTATGTAATTCGCAGCAGTCTATCAGGTGGCGGCACACTGTATAATGATATTTTAGGTAAGTGGGAGTTATACACAATATTCATAATGAAATGGAGGAAAATACATGAGTAAAAAAGATGAAATCATCATGGGAGCAGGCGAGCTTTACATGACGATCTTTAATGGCGCTGAAATTCCGTCAAACGAGGAAATCGAAACAGAAAAGAATAACGTAGGGCATTGTCAAGGAGGCTTTTCGATTGATTACAAGCCTGAAGTGTATGACGTGAAGAATCAGTATAACGTAATTGTGCGTCGTTTTACGATCGGCGAGGAAATTACAACTAAGACGGGTATTCTGACATGGGATTTAGAGCGTTTACAAATGCTGTCTACAGCAAAATATGTACTTGATGCTGCTAAGAAAGTGCGTAAACTAATCTTTGGCGGTAAAAATCCTTTAACCACAGTGCTTGTCCGGTTTGTTCATACAAAAGAAAACGGCAAAAAAATTCGTTGGACAACGATTGCTCAAGGCGGTAACGGCTTTGCGCTTGAATTTTCAGGAGACAAAGAGTTGACTATCGATGCAGAATTAGCTTCCATTGAGAAAAACAAAGGATGGCTAGGCGAGTTTGAGGAAGAGTTAAGCGATGAGGAAGTCGCTGCACTTGGATGCGTCTTCTTAGAAAGCGGTTCTTTAGGAGTCGTAGGCAATGGAAAGGTAACAGGACTTACAAGTGGCAAGATCTACAAGGTAACGACAGGCAGTACAGTGAAGTACACCAAGGCGGATGGTACCTTAACAACAGCATCAAACAAAGCTGCTCTTGAAGGAACTGAAATCACAGGACTTGAAAACGGTAAAACATATTTGATTGAGGAGGATACAAACAATGGCTAAACCGATTGATTTATCTGCTTATGCAAATCGCAGTGTTGACTTTCTGATTGATGGCAAATTAATTAAATGTCCTGAGCTTAGATATAATGAACTAAAAAGGGTGAATGATTATCAAAACAATGATGAGACCACTCGTGAGGATGAATTAGAAATTGTAATGTGGCTATTGAATCGAAATACATCCGGTAAAAAATTTGAAAAAGATGATATAGAGGCAATGCCTGCAGGAGCAGTAGCACGTATCTATCAAGAAATCATCATGCTTCATCACAAAGTATTGACTGACCCAAACTAATGATCCCCCTTCCGTATGATTCAAAAGTACGTGAAGCGATTATTGATAAGTACTTTGAAACGGAAGGATGGGAAAGTGATTACAACGCTTCAAGTGGTGAAATAAAGGCGATCAGTGATTATTCAGGACTTTCTTTTAATGAAGTCCTGAATCTTTCTATCAGCCTTTTTCTTTTGCTGCGTAAAGACGCTTGGATGCATAACAACATGCAAAGCGAAAAGGGTAAGAAATTTTTAAAAGCGCTATGGCGCTTAAGACAGACAGAACCTGACTATGAGGCAATCCGAAACTTTCAGAAACGAGGTGATTCATAATGTCATTATTAGGTGGTATCGAATTAGCGCCTTTATCATTGGCTTTTAAAGTTGATATTAAAGGTTTTAAATCCGATATGGATAAGGTTAAAACCGAAGCAGTAACAAAATCGAAAGAAGTAGCTAAACAAATGGAGTCTACTATCAAAGTAGGCGATACGATGTCAAAGCTTGGATCCACCATGACAAAGACTTTGACTTTACCTATTGTTGGTGCAGGTACGGCTATAACTAAAATGGCTGTAGACTTTGAATCATCTTTTGCGAAAGTTTCTACGTTGTTAGACAAAAACATCGTTGATTACGACAAGTATAAAAACGATATTTTAGATGCTTCCAGTGAATCAAAAGTAGCGGTGGATGAATTCTCAGAAGCGGTATATAGCAGTATATCCGCAGGTGTAGATCAAACAAAAGCAGTTAAATTTACTACTAATGCGATGAAACTTGCTAAGGGTGGATTTACTGACGGTGCTAAAGCGGTTGATGTCATGACTACGGCAATCAATGGCTACAGCTTATCGGCAGATGATGCTACAAAAATCTCTGATATGCTGATAACTACACAAAACTTAGGAAAAACGACAGTTGATGAGTTGGCTGCAAGTATGGGTAAAGTGATTCCTATTGCTTCCAGTGTCAACTTTGGAATGGATGAGTTATCAACATCTTATGCTCAGCTTACTAAAAACGGTATAGCTACGGCAGAAGCAGGTACCTATTTAAAGTCGATGCTATCTGAGTTAGGTAAGAGTGGATCAGAAACAGATAAAACATTGAGAGAGCTTACCGGTAAAGGTTTTGCAGATTTGAAAAAGGAAGGAAAGTCTACTTCTGAAATCTTGAATATATTAGATGAATATGCGAAAAAGAACGGTAAGTCTATTAAAGATATGTTTGGTTCTGTAGAAGCAGGATCAGCTGCTTTGGTACTTGGCAGAAAAGAAGGTAAAGAATACGACGAGATGTTGAAATCCATGAAAAACAGCGCAGGAGCTACACAGGAAGCGTTTGATAAAATGGATGCAACACCTGCGGAGCAATTAAAGGGCGCTTTGAACGAACTGAAAAACGCAGGAATCAAGCTAGGTACAAAACTGGTTCCCATAGTAACTAAGATTGCTGATAAAATCAGCGATCTTGTAGATTGGTTTAATGAACTCTCGCCGGCTCAGCAAGAAAACATTCTTAAAATGGGTGCCGCGGTTGCAGCGGCAGGACCTTTGCTTAAAGTTACCGGTAATCTAGTGAGTACTTACGGTAAATTAAAACCTGCAATAAAAGGTTTATCTACTTATTTCAAAGGCACATCCACAGCTATGGGTGGTCTTGGAACAGAGGCAGCCAAGAGCGGCGGACTCATGGGTAAACTAGGCGGACAACTTGCGAAAGTTACAGGAGTAACAAAACTAGGTGCTTCGGGCATTGGAGGTATGGCAGCTTCATTGGGTGCTGTTGCGGTTCCTGCAGCGGGTGCTGTGGCGGCAGGTGCTGCTTTATATACTGTTTATAAAGGACTCACACGTGAAGTTATACCAGAGGTAGATTTGTTTAAAGGCAGAACAGTAGCTAGTTTAAATGAAGTTACCGGAAAGACTGAATACACTTCTATAAAAATTAGTGAAGAAACACAAAAGCAAGTACAAGCATATATGGATTTATCTAAAAGTGTACAACAAGAATCTACGAATATGTATACTGGTGTTACACAAATTACTGATAAGAACATAACAAATATCACAAATAAGGTAAATGGTATGGCTGACACAATAATTACTGCTTCAAAAACACAAAGAGATAAAGCCATACAAGAGTATGAAACAATTTTTTCAAAAGCTACGTATTTAACTGATGATCAAAAAAACAAGGTATTGAAACTTGTGGATACAGAATGTGAAGAACGCATTAAGAAAGTAGAAAGCACAAGAGATCGATTGACTGAAATATACACTGAAATTAACAAAAACGGTGGTGAGATCACCAAGGACATGCAGACTGAATTAAATGAATGCTATGCACAAATGCAAGAATTCGCTATTGAGTCAATGGCACAAAGTAAAGCTGAACAGGAAACAATTTTACATAATCTTAAAAACAGCAGAGAAAGGGTTGACGCTGATATGGCAGGCGATGCCATTAAAAAGATGAATGAGATTCGAGACAACAACGTTGCCGCTGCACAAGAGGAACATGATAAAGTTGTTGCAATTGCGATGCGATTGAAACAAGATAAAAGTAAAGAATCACAAGAAGCAGCTGATGCTATGATTAAAGCTGCAGATGAAGAATATGAAGGTATTGTAAGGGCAGCTGAACTGACAAGAAGTGAAGGCATTGATAAGCTGATGAGGGCATATCCGGAATTGGCTAAACAAGTATCTGTTAATACCGGAGAAGTCGTAAGCCGTTGGGAACAAATGTTGGGCGGTCTCGGTTATGAACAATGGGATGGCGGTGTTAAAACATTTATGCTTAAATTTGAAACAACTGGCTTAGATAAAATAGATCTAGCAATGGAAAAAACAAGATTAATATTAAACGGTACTCATTACAACGGTCTTGATTATGTACCTTTTGACGGATATAATGCACGCTTACACGAGGGTGAACGAGTATTGACTAAGAAGGAAAACGAAGCATATACAAAAGCCAAACAAGAAGGCGCTGATACAAAGGGTATTATTTTAAATGTGAACAGTCCGAAAGCATTAAATCCTAGTGAAACTGCTGAAAGAATTAGGATAATGATGCAGGAACTGGCATTAGGGGTGTGAAAATGGAACTTATTTTAAGCAATAATCATCAACAGCTACATATAACGAACACTATTCCGTATGTATTGCAGTCTTTTGATACGTCTGTAGATATTGAACATTACGAATCAAAAGGTATCAGCCAAGACGGTGTCAGTGTTGAAGGAAATACCCTAAGCAGTAGATCAATTACGATTGAATGCACTTTGTGCGCATCTTCAGAAAAAGAATTGTCGTTATTAAGGCGCAGATTAATAACTTTAATGAATCCTAAGCTTAGATTAGAATTGATTTATAAGGGATTCGATAACAAAAAAATTGAGGTTGCGCCGGTAAAGCTTCCGTATTTTTCGCCTATTGGGTGCTTGGTTTGTAAGTGCTTGTTAAGCTTCATTTGCTTTAATCCATATTGGCGTGATGCTAAATTAATAGCGATTGACATTGCGAAATGGATAAACGGATTCTCGTTTCCTTGTGAATTCCCTAATGAAGGAATTGAATTAGGCTATCGAAGTCCTGAAAAGATTGTAAACATTGTTAATGAAGGCGATAGCAACTGTGATCTTGTAATAAGACTTCGTGCAAGGGGAAACGTCGTAAATCCCAATATTATGAACATCAATACGAATGAAATCATTGCATTAAACACTACGATGAGAAGCGGTGAGGTGATTGAGATATGTACTGAATATGGAAACAAATACATTTCCAGTACAAAAGACGGTATCACAACGTCTATTTGGGCGGTGAAGGATCATCGTTCTGTATTCTTTCCATTATACTGCGGTGACAACCCAATTAGATATGATGCTGATGAAAATGTAAACAGTTTGGATGTATCGATATACTTCAGACAGAAGTATTTGGAGGTTTATTAATGATATTAGAAATATTGGATCAAAATTTACATCCGATCGGTGCAGTTGAAAAAATAACATCGCTTCAATGGCAGAGAAGGCATGTAGAATGCGGAGAGTTTGAACTACATGCCCCGCTCACCATGGAACATTTGGAACTTTTACAGATAGATCATTATATTGTATTAAGATACGATGAAGAAGTTGGGGTTATTATGTATCGTCAACTGTATCAAGACGACAGCGGACAAGAAAGTATCGTCATACGAGGCAGACTTTCAAAGTGCTTGCTTCAAAGACGTATTATATGGGGAAGTGAACACTTTAATACATCTGCGGGTATGGCTATTTCAAGGCTTATAAATAATCATTGTATATCTCCTAAAGATGCAAAGCGCAAAATCCCTTATTTATCATGCAATATTTCTGAAAAGGGAAAAAACATAAAAATGCAAACATCTTATGCGAATGTAATGGAAGAATGCGAAAAAATATGTTTGCTTGGTGATATAGGGTATCGTTTGATATTGTCAGATGGAAGCTTCGTAGTTGTTACATGTTCAGGAAAGAATCGGACAGTCAATCAGAATATAAACGACCATGTTGTGTTTTCTGATGAGTATGAAAACGTAAAAAATCAGAATTATGTGTATTCCGTCATGGATCATGCAAATGTAGTTTTATCAGCAGGTATCGGTGAAGGAAAGGACAGAAGGATCGTTTCTGTTGGCGACTCATCAGGTTTAAACAGATATGAAATATTTGATGATCAGCGAGGCATGACGATGATGAAAGAGGATGGAGAAAGCGAATATACAGACGGTGAGTATTTGGAATTGCTGAAAGACAGTGGAGCATCTTTATTAAAAGAGCATCCGATAACTGAACAGTTTACGTTCAAGAATGCAGAAAAAAGCAATTTTGTATATCAGCGTGATTATGATTTAGGTGATACAGTTACATGTATCAATAGAAAATGGGGTTTTACTATTAATACGCAAATCATGGGAGTAAATGAAATATACGAGCAATCAGGGAAGAAGATTGATTTGATATTCGGAAATGAACTTCCAACATTAATGAAAAAGATAAAAAGATTGAGGTGATGATATGGAAAAATCGATGTTTTTCAATTCGGTTGATCGAGACAGATTATATAATGCTGATGATCTGTGCTTGTATTTGGCTTCATTATTTGAGTCAGGTGTTTTGAAGCGTGATAGTGGCTCTCTCGATATAACAGCTGGTGATGGTATGCAGGTCATTGTTAGCTCAGGATATGCCTTTATCAACGGTCATCTTTACGTGAATGATGATGATAAAATCATAAGTATTGATAACGCGGACGGTGTATATAATCGTATTGATAGTATAATTGTTCGATTGGATTCTTCATTAAGGCAGATTACAGTTGAGTTGAAAAAAGGACAAAATGCCAGTAGCGCAGCTATTCCATCTGTAACTAGAGATGGTGATATTTATGAATTACAATTAGGCTATGTCACCATTAATAAGGGGATAGTCAGTATTGAACAGTCTATGATTACAGATACAAGAGATGATACCACAGTCTGCGGTTATGTAATCAATAATGCTGAGGAAGGCGAACGATTGCAAAGGCAAATCGATCAAATCTTATCAGGAGAAAAAACAGTTAAAACTGCTGAAAATGCTTCTAAGGCTCCTAATGGTTTTGAAATCGGATCTGATGCAGATCCCAATAAAATACTAAAACTATACACTGGTGACAATGGGCATTATTACCGTATTCACGCTTGGAAATACAACGGTCATGAATGTTTGTGGATTGAACTATGCGATAAAAACGGGGATAAGTTAGAAACTGTTTTGCAAGCTGTGGATGGTGTAGCTACTGTTGAAAAAGCTCGATATGCATCCAATACAGACAGATTGGCCGTAGGTTCAGTGGACAATCCAAACAGAAATATCGCTTGGTACGGAGCTGACGGAACCTATTATATTGCGCAACATGGAACGGACGGCAATTTCTATATCCGTTTATGTGATACGGAAGGACATGTAACTAAAACTGTTTTGAAATTGACTCCTGCTGATGGTCTTATTGCAGACAAAGCAATCAATGCTGATAATGCTCGTAACGCTCCAAATGGTTTTGACATCGGTTCATCAACAACTGGCAACAAGGTAATGAAGTTTTATACCGGATATAATGGGCAGTATTATCGCATACGCGCATGGCATGAAGGAACAGAAGAACGATTCCGTATTGAGTATTGTAACAGCGCAGGAAATGTTATTAAAACAGCATTATATGCAGTGGATGGCGAATCTACAGTGGATAATGCTAAGTATGCATCTAATACAAATAGGCTAGCTGTCGGCTCTAAAGATAATCCAAACAGAAATATCGCTTGGTACGGAGCAGACGGTTCTTATTTTTCCGCCGATCATGGAACAGACGGAAAATTCCATGTCCGCAAATTCTCGGCTGACGGTACGCTGCTTAAAACTGTATTGACAATAAGCGAGGATGGAATAGTAGCGTTTGATAACTTAAGTAATTATGTATCAAAGGCAGCTGCCGGTTTATTGACAAAACCAAGCACAATTACGAATGCAAAGAGTACCGATTTAACCGGTGATAAAAACGGTGCAATAACTGTAGCCAATGCGTACAGCGGTGGAACTTCAAATTGTCCTTATGAGCCATTCATGGGAAATAGGATACAGTTTAATATCTCTTCTACGATATCATCTTATTTACTTTTAGAAGCGGCACCGAATCCCGGAAATATATGGATGCAGGTTTATAATCAGACGATGCGAGAACTTGTGTGCGTATCAGGACGTGTAAATTTGTGGACTGGCAGTATAGTTCAGGGGAATTCTGCAACTTTAAAATATACACCACTTTATTTTAAGCACTTAGAATTGTATTTTGATGTCAGCACTTATGAATATCCAATCATCGTCCCTGTTAAAGAATCTGTGTATGGTAGTGTTGCCTTAAAAGGCGGCGGTGATAGCTTTACGCTGATTGCAGGACATTTTAATCTAAGCGGTAATGAAATCAGAGTTGAGGCTCTTAAAAGATTGAATTTAACAGATGGTAACACTGTATCGAGTGTTAGATTACTGAGAATAGATGGAGTATCATAGGAGGTAATTATGGGTAAAAAGAAAGCTTCAGATGAAACAGAGAAGATCATCGTTAAAGTAAAACTTGATGAAACAGGTCGATGTGAATCGGTAAACGCTATATATATGGATAGTGATACAGTGGTGGAAAAAGAATTCAATAGCGAAGCAGAAGCTTTAGAGTTCTACGCTAATGCACAAGATTACATGTACAAAGATGGGTTATGGGAGTTAGATCCTTTACCATCGGAAGAACCGGAACCATCACCACTTGAAGTATTGCAATCAGAAAATAAGTTATTGAAAGCACAGGTACAAGCGTTGTCAGATCGAGAAGAATTCCAAGATGACTTGATCGCAGAATTAGCGATGATCGCATATGCTTAGATTTGTGTTTTTTATTATATTAGGGAAAGGAGGGTGTATGATGATGGCAATGTTTTTTGCGCAGCGTGTGATTTTAGGCAAAACTGAGTATAAAGACGTACCGGCTAAGCTGAAAGAGCAGGTCAAAGAAATCTTGATTGAATCAGGATTAGAAGAATTGGTTGAATAAGGAAGCAAAGGCTTCTTTTTTTTGAATGAAAGCGAGGACAAACAAAATGGTAAAACAACAGAAAAACAGTAAGTTAGCATTATTCAAGAAGGATTATCCGTGGTTATACGCGGTCGGAGTAAGAGCCGTTAAAACTATGGCACAAACGGCTGTTGCCACTATCGGCAGTGCTGCATTACTATCAGAGGTCAATATCGGTGTAGTAGTATCTGCATCTGTTCTTGCAGGAGTATTATCGATGCTGACATCTCTTGCCGGCATTCCGGAAGCGGAGAGATAGCATGAACGAATTTCTAATGACGACCTATACGATTGCATTACCAGTTGTATTAGGTTATATCGTATGGCTGTTAAAAGAAAGTAAGCTGATCCGCAGCGCTAACAGCGAAGGAACTAAGTGCTTGTTAAGAGTAAAACTGATTGAATATCATGATGAATACATGGAGAAGAAAGCCATTCCTTCCTATGCGCTTAGAAATTGGGTGGAAATGTACGAGGCATATAAGCGATTAGGCGGCAACGGTATGATTGAAGGCATGGACAAGGAGATTCATGCTTTACCGATTATATAAGAAGGAGGACAAATAAAATGACAAAACTATTTGTGATGTGCGGACATGGCGCAGGAGATCCGGGCGCTTGCGGTAACGGCTATCAAGAAGCGGAGCGTGTGCGAGCGTTAGGAAAACGAATCAAAGAACTAGGCGGAGATAGCGTAATGCTCGGCGATGTAAATCGTAACTATTACGCTGATAACGGAATTAGTGGCTTAACAATTTCAAAAGACTATCAGATTGTGGAGTTACATATGGATAGTGCAGCTGCCACAGCGAGAGGTGCACATGTTATCATTAAAGGTGGATTGGAGCCTGATAAATATGATATTGCTTTAGCTAAATTCGTATCAGGAATGTTTCCCGGTCGCTCAGTTACAATCTCTAAACGCAGTGATTTAGCAAATCCTGCAAGAGCATATGCGAAAGGATATGGTTATCGTTTGATTGAATGCGGCTTTATTTCCAATGCTGAGGATGTGAAAATCTTTAACAATGGCATTGATAAGCTCGCTAAGGGCATTTTGGCATGTTTCGGAATCGGTGTACAAGCTGCATCGAAACCTGCAGAGGCTAAACCTTCCGCAAAACCAATACCTAACGCCAAGAAATCCCTTGAAACTATCGCCAAAGAAGTTATTGCAGGCAAATGGGGAAACGGTGATGCACGTAAGCAGAAGCTGAAAGCTGCGGGATATGATTACAACGCTGTACAGTCAAAAGTAAACGAGTTGTGCGGCGTTAAAACAAAGCCAACAGCAGCTAAACCTAAGCCTGAGGCTCCTAAGAAGCAGACTGTAACATTGCCTGCCTCAGCGCCTACTTGGCGAGTGTATCCGTTAAATGTGGCACCCGTTGTCGGTAATGAGTGCGGAATGCTTGCACCTAAGCAATACGGTGGCTTAACTTATGAAATAATAGCCAAACCACAAAAAGATGTTGTGACGATTCAAACGCAGATATTCGGTAAGGTGAATATCTTTGTCGGATCAGGAACCGGTGCGATTATAAAATAAACATTAATGCCTATCTCTCTATGAGGGAGATGGGCGTTTTTTTTGTGTAATAAAATTAAAAATTCACAAGCAAATATTGTGCTTTTAGTATTTTTAAATAGTTGTATTATACTATAAAAGATTATAGAGGACTGTGGAAGACTATAGTGAACTATGAACGCTTATTAAGATTGTGAAAAAAATATACTTTTGTGTTTACAAAATCAAAAAAAGTTATTATACTATAAGTATAAAGAACATACTAACAACTGAATTGAGTTTCGGACAATGTTAGTATTTTTTTATAAAAGGAGAGAGGAAGAGGAAAATGGCAAAGTATTCTGCAAAGGAGATAGCTATTTGGTTTTTGAGAGAAAATCGTATTATAAAAGATGATTTTGATGCCGATTCAATCTCGAATTTAAAATTGCAAAAATTATTATATTATGCTCAAGGATGTTATTTGGCAATAACTAATGAACCATTATTTGATGAAGATTTATTGGCGTGGAAACATGGTCCTGTGGTAAATGAAGTATATCAGATATACAAAAAATACGGCTCTGAAGGTATACCTGATAATCAGTTAGAACACGTTAATATTGATCCACAAACGACTGGCATTTTAAAACAGGTATACAGTGCATTCGGTCAATACTCAGCGTGGGGATTGAGAAATATGACACATGGAGAAATGCCCTGGAATTCAACTAACTTAAATGATGTGATTTCTTTGTCTAAAATAAAGGAATATTTTAAAGAGAATTACATTGAATAAAATTAAGCAACAGAAAAAGATTCATAAGCTTTCCGGATTAGTAACAAGTGAAGGAAAATGTTGTGTGCCTGATAGCAGCATTTTCTTTAATTTTCAATATATCACATCAGATTCAAATTATAATTTTGAACAAATAAAAAAACAGGGTGGCAACGCTAAGGAAATTTATAGAGATTTATTATCTTTTTTACAAAGAGTTTCTCAAAGCTCCTGGGAAGAGTTAAGAACAAAAGGAAAAGATAACGGGGGATTTGAAACAATGGAATTATCAAATTTCAAAAGAAGCATTTGTAGTAATATTAGGCAAAAGAATTTAACGAATGACACAAAATTGTATGTGTTTCGCTTTGGAGGCAATAAATATAGATTAGTAGGACATAAGTCATATGGTTGCAAAGCTGCATTGCATATATTAGGGTTTGATTTCGACCATTCATTATATGATCATGGAAGTTAATATCCTATCTCTCTATAATGGGAGATGGGCGTTTTTTTGTTGTAAAATGATAAAAATATTGCTATAATTTATTTAAGAGAGAGGTGGTAGGGTATGAAATGGATTGTTTAACTGTATATCACGGTACTACTATCACAAATTGCAAAAGTATTATGAAAATGAAAAAATTCAATAATAGCGTTTCAAATGAATCTTTATTTCAAAGCATATTCTCAAGGAAAAATACATACCAATGGTTAGGAGATGGGGTTTATTTTTGGGTTAATAATTTTGAAATGTCGAAATATTGGGCTCAGATAGTATCGAGAAATCAAGGCGAAAAAGCTGGGGTTATTAAAACACAAATATGTTACGATAATAGCAGGTGCTTTGATTTAACTGTTGAAAAAAATAGGAAATACATAGAAGAAGTGATAAACATACTTATTGAATCAGATTTCAAACGGGTTGTTAACTTTTGCGAATTACCTAGAGATGAGCAAAATAAATTTATAGGCTATGCCTGTGATTTTTTGTTTAAAAATGGGGATAATATGATTAAGAAATATGATTTAGTATATCACGTATTTGTAATTGATGATATACATTTTCCACCAAAACAGACAGCTCAGATTTGCATAAAAAATGATAAAGTGATAAAATATGAAGACATGAATATTGTATGGAGTTCATAAGATTATAGTGTAAAAGGAGGAATTGGCATATGTTTAATGTGAGAAAAGGTGTTACTTTAAATAATTTTAGCAATGATACAAAAGAGTTTTTAGTACAAGCTGGTTTTACAGATGCTGATGACATATCTAAATTATTTGCTGATTATCTTAAAGAAAATGATCTTGATTTAAACAGTAAATATGAAGATTCAGTTCAAATATCTATTAAACAAAACGATTGTAAAAAGATAAATTATAATCGTTATATACAAGATGATGTTAAAATGCACGCAATTGGATTAGGAATATTTGAAACGATAACAAAAGCTTCAAAGATAGGAAATGCTAGATACGGTAGAAGTTTTGGGGTATCTTATGGAGGTGCGTGCTCGTGATAAGCGATATACAATTTGTAGAGTTTATAATAACAAATATTGATTATAAGGTAGTCTCTTTAGAAGAAGATAATGAAGATAATTTTGAATTTGCATATGGCTTAAAAGAAGTCGATGATACATATATTTTATCTATATTAACTAAAGTGGCTGATGTACAAGGGGATCATAAAGTAGAAATAACTATTGAAACGAAGGGCAGATTTGCTTTTTTGGAAGATTGCGACTTGGAAGACAAATCAAAAGAGAATGTGGTAAAAACAAATGGAAGTGCTATAATGTATCCTTACATAAGGGCATTAATACATAGTATATCAAGTGTGGATACTCGAGGAGATGTTATCATCCTTCCTACTATCAATTTCAATAAGGTAATAGAAGATATTGATTCAAACATAAAAGAAGAAATCACACCAGATGAGAATAATAAAGGATAATTATTAACAACATCCCATCTCTCTTAATCGAGAGGTGGGACGTTTTTTTTATTATGGTAATTCATCAAATTTAACTAAATTTGCTGAATAACCTATTTTTTTACCGTATTTAATTTTTATAATGTAGTTTTCTTTGTCTAATTCTTTTAAGAGATTTCTGATTGAAGAATTGCTTAATGAAAGGATATTAGACAGATCATCTACGTTGACGGCTGTATCGTCAAATAATTGATTTTGGCATAATACAAATAAAAGATTGTATTTGTTTTTTTCCATTTTTAAACGATCTAATTTACTTATATAGTAATTTAATCGTACACTTAAATCATTCAATTTGTAAACAAGGTCAGTTTCCGCTTCTTCTAGTAAATTTAAAAACATCAGTATAAAATAGGTTATATCACCTTTGTTTTTCTTGTCATTACATATATCGAAAGCCTTATAGTATGATTTTAAATTGTTCTTGATCACATACGATAATCTTAACGATAATAATATTCCTAATTCATCTTTTAAAAGACTGCTACTAATGAATCTGCTTGTTCGACCGTTCCCGTCATAAAACGGGTGTATGTAGCCAAACAGATAATGAAATACCGCAACTTTAATAAGCATATTTATGGATTCATCCTTGATAAAATCAAGGCAGGTATTCATGTATTCTATTATTTTATCTTCTGGCATAATACCTCTATGCTTTTCCTTTTGAGTTGCAGAAAACACGTGCACAATTTCTTTTCTAAAAATCTTTCCATCGGGTTTACTTTTTTCTTCAATTTCATCTAAAACAATGTCGTCATATACACTCCTAATATCTGCGCAAGTATTTAACGGTATTACATCGTTTTGAATCAGTTTTATATATTTTGCTGCTAACCCCTTAAATCTAGCTTTTTTATTAGTGTTCTGGTTAAAAACCGCATCCTCTATTTCTTTTTTTGTACTGGAAACCCCTTCAATATTGTTTGTAAGTGCAATTTCATCTTTTAAAGATTTATTCACTAAGAATTCTATAGCAATATTTGGTAGATTTGCCGCCATAATATTTACATTATTATTCATTTTGAAAATTCTTTCTATTTTGTTAAGCATTTCTATTGGAGTAGTAAAAAAAACTTGATTACCATGAATGAAAATTCGTAGCTTTATAGATAATTCGCAATCAAATCTTTGCCTATATCTTTGTTCATAGCAATCCGGATCTTTATAGAAAAGCTTAGATAATAATTCATAGCCCATAAATTACCTCCTTTTCTTATCAAAAAATACATGTTTTTGATAAGTTATAATACATTATACTATCTTTTATGCTAATTATGCAATACTTTTATGCTTTTGAACTTAAAACGACCTTCCCTCACCACGAGAGGTAGGCTGTTTTTTTATACCGAAAATATACCGAAAAGTTTTTCGTAAAACACAATTTCAGCAAGTTACACCAATGCTGTAAGAGCCTTAACAAGCGTTGATGTGTCATGATAATTTATGAGAATACAAATTATTTATAATCCTGTCATCCGCACCATGTGTAACTTAAAGCCTTTGAATAAGGCTTTTTGTTTTTGCTGACATAAAATTGGCATAAAAGCCAGCTTGTTTTTTTATGCGATAATAATCTATGAGGTAATTGGAATGGCGCAGCAAAAAGATACAAAAACAGATATTCAAAAGAAATTGATGAATAATATTAATTATAAATATTGTCGTATACTCGATCGACCAAAAACAGGTATAATTTATGAGGATCGAATTTGGGAACAGTGGTATACAGAAGATGCAATGAAAAGTGAATTTCCAAAAATGAACCAAAGAGATTTTATGTTTAAATGTAATGCAGATTATTCAGAGCAGGTAATTATAAATAATAGAGGTAAGAAAAAATATACAGTTAAACAACTTGAGGTAATGGTGGACAAGTTTTCTAGTATTCTTTATTATGGCTATAATTTGCGAAAAGGCGATATTGTTTGTAATATTGCACTTTCTACTCCAGAACTTGTTGCTCTCAAGTATGCCTGTGCTACGATCGGCGTTATAACTTGCAATCTTAATTTTCTTGATTCAAATAACATAGTTAATGGTAAGAATGTGATGCTTGATGAAATATCCTTAATTAAACCGAAAATAATTTTTATATTAGATATATTGGAAGATAAGGTTTCATCCGTTCTTAATATGCAAGAATGTAAGAGAATTATAAAAGTTCGTTTGCCGTTGGCATATTCAACACCATTTTATAATTCTGAACATTGGAAGATAGCCTTGTTGATGTTAAAGAATAAAAAGGACAATACGTCTATAAATGGAATTTTATCTTTTAAAGAGTTTTTAAGTCATTACGAGTCTAATAGAAAAAAAGTTAGAAGTATTTATGAGCCTAATTTACCTTGTAATATTGCATTTACTAGTGGAACAACAGGTCAAAACAAGGCGGTGTTGATTTCGCACGATGCCAATAATGCCCTAGCTTTTCAACACAAACTTGCGAACTTAGGTCTTAGAAGGGGGGCTAAACACTTAGCTTTGGTGCCGCCATTTCTCGCATTTTGGGATTCAGATATTATACATATGGCTTTGTGCATGGGGGTAGAGAATATATTAGAATTAAATTTATCTTATGAAAATATCCCGAAGTATATGGTAAAATATCTACCGCAATATGGAATATGGTCACAGTATCTATGGGACTCTATTTTGCATTTACCTAAAAAAGATTTAAAACAAGTGTCTGATAATTTAGATAAGGCAGTAGTAGGCGGAGAAAGATGTGAAAAAAATCAAGCAGATTCTTTTTACAATTTGACAAATATAGTTCAGGAAGCAGGATATGGTGCCACTGAAGTTAACACATGCTTTAGTTTTGCTTCACCTAATTGCAATATAGTTGGTTCTGCCGGAATACCACTTCCATTTAATAATGTAAAAATTGTCGATTCTGAGTTTAATGATTTAACCTATAATCAATGCGGGCGTTTGCTTATATCTAGTCCTTGCCTTATGCTTGGGTATTTTGGACGCAATGATTTAACAAGCCAATCCCTTTATACTGATGAAAATGGAATTAATTGGTATGACACCAAGGACTATGCTTATGTGGATGATAATGGTTGTTTGTTTGTCCTAGACCGTGACGTGCCTATGGTAAAGATAAAAACTGATGGTAATACCGAAATGGTAAATCTATTAGATATTGTTGAAAGAATAAAGGAGAACAGATGCATTAAAATTTGTAAATTAATGGAATACAAGGGAAAATTAATTTTACATACTGTTATAGATGAGTTTTATGATATTACAAAAGCTGATGCAATAGAGAGTATCAAACATACTATTACAAAAACTTTGCCTGAAAAATATTATCCGGATGTTATTCGGATTTTAGACACTTTTCCTCGTACTTTTGTTGGCAAGGTGGATTATCATAAACTTAATACGGATACTGAAGAACTTTTTATAAATAATAATTTTACCAGAAAGCTGAATGTTGTAATAGAATAGAGTATACAGATGCGATGTTTTTAATTAAAGAATCATCCTGTAAAAAAGGATATTGTTTTAAGAGATAGGTTCAATTTTTATAAAATTAACTGAGTTAAAAAATCACATGACGAATCAAAACAGTAAAAAGTATTGAAAGTATGGTTAATGAATTTACGGGTGTACTGCTGTTACAAGCAAATAAATGAAAAATTCTGATGATGTATTTTGAGTAGTAACTTTTCTGCACTTGATATTTTTAAGCGATAGGGTGAAACTGTCGCATTATTTATAATATATATGCACATTGTTTCAAGGCTGCTTGCTTTTTGAACAACTTCGCATCCTTTTTAACAGCATTTTAATTTTCCTCACCAATAAAATACGCGAGAAACGCAGTTGCTCAACCAAAAGAAAAGACACAGCAGAAAGAATGAGTGAAATGGCTGTGTCTATTTCATATTATCCCCGTGAATATTATATGGGAAATAGAATAAAAAAGCAAGAGAAGTTACATAAAAATAGGATAATCGATAAATAGATGTACATCAAAAATACCATAAAAATATAGTCTTTTCTTCATATAAAGTATATAATGATAACAGAAACAAAATAGCAAAGATCGGAGAGTAACTATGGATCATCCTATACTGGAAATTCAAGAACTAACTAAATATTACGGTAAACACAAAGGTGTAGAGAATCTTTCTTTACAGCTATATCCAGGTGAAGTATTTGGCTTTATCGGTCCCAACGGAGCCGGTAAATCCACAACAATCCGCTGTATTATGAATCTCATCAATAAAACAAGCGGGACAATCCTGTACAATCATAAACCGCTTCATAAAAATGACACTGTTATAAAATCATCTATCGGTTATTTACCGAGTGAAATACATTTATATGATGACTTGTCGGTAAAGGAAATGTTGGATTATCATGAAAGCTTTTATACGCATGATTTAAAGCAACGTCGAAAAGAATTAGTAAAACGATTTCAGTTAGATGAAGCGAAACAGATAGAGGATCTATCGCTGGGAAACTTAAAAAAGCTTGGAATTATACTAGCCTTTATGCACCAACCGAAGTTATTGATTTTAGATGAACCGACAAGCGGTTTGGATCCGATTATGCAAAATGTATTTTATGAACTGTTAGCCGAAGAAAAAGCCAAAGGAAATACAATACTGTATTCTACACATATATTAAGCGAAGTATCAAAAATATGTGATCGAATCGGAATCATCAAGGACGGAAATCTTATTAAAACGGAAACAGTTACGGATTTACTTAATCATAATCTAACCTATGTTACTGTCAGCTCTCCGCAAATCGATGAAATCATCAGTGAATTACAGCTCATCGATTTTACGAAAAGTGATCAAACGATGCGATTTAAGAATGAGATGAACCATGATAAACTCATAAAAAAACTTGCTCAATATCAGGTTGAACGACTTTTGATCGAAGAAGCAAACCCTGAAGATATGTTCTTCCATTATTATGAACAGGAGAATGAAAATGTTAAAGCGTGAGATGAAAGTCAATCGTAAAAGCTTTATTATATGGACTTTGATATTAATCGGTTTATTTACCATTGTTTATTTGGTATATCCCTCAATATTCAACAGTGCAAATAAAAAAATGATTGATGATATGATGGAAATGTTTCCCGAAGAATTGCTGAAAGCATTTAATATGGATATTGCAAGTCTAGAAACTGCATACGGATGGTTAAAAACCGAAGGCTTTGTCTTTGTGCTGTTAATCAGCGGAATATACAGCGGAATCTTGGGATCACAGATTTTAACGAAAGAAGAAAATGATAAAACAATAGAGTACTTAAACAGTCTGCCGATTACACGAAAAGACATCATTTTAAATAAAATCCAATGCGGAATATTATATATTATCTTTATGATACTGTGTGTCAGCGTATTTAATTTTATCGGTTTAAGTTTAAGCGGTGATTTTGACAGAAAAGCATATATTCTTTTAAGTATTACACCGATATTTTCATCAACCGTCATATTTTCTGTTAGCTTATTTATGTCAACCTTTACTCATAAAACAAAGAAAACCATTTCGGTAAGCTTAGGAATTGTTTTTGTCGGCTACTTTTTTAATATTATATCGGAAATGGGATCAAGTGTCGCTTTTCTTAAATATCTATCGGTATTTACCCTTGCGGATATTCGCAATGTGATTATAAATGAAGTGATCAATCCAATGCTTATCTTTATTACAATTGTTGTTGCACTGCTGTTTTTGACAGCGGCAATCATGCATTATGAGCGAAAAGAATTAGTATGATGTATTATGAAAGGCATGTTTATTGAATATGCTTTTTTCTTTGTACGATTTGTTTTGAATTGCTGTTCTTTTGCTTATTATTATCTTTCTATCGTTTATAGGCGATTATTTCCTTAGAAGATCTTATATTGCATGAACATCTGATTGTTCATGAACAAAAATAATGAAAAAGATCTGAAATTGTTAGGTTGCTTTCACAAAAAAACCGAATACTTTTTATTCAAAAGCAATCGGTTATTATATAGCTTTTCAGATAATCATTCAGCTAATAACAGCAATAGAAATTATCCGTTTTAACAAGAGATTGTTAAAATATTGCCGTTGTTGTCAAACACAGCGAATTCATCTTTGCCGTAAAAAGTTTTATGAAGCTCTTTTGCCAGCTGTGCTTTATCCTTTAACTCATTATACAACGCTGCGACATCGGAAACGGTAATAAACAAGGTAAAGGTTGGTTTAATCTCATCAGTTGATAATGTCGGATATTCTTCAATTAAATTCTGTTGTTCCTGAAGCATAATTGAGATCTTATCTTTGGCAAGAATTGCGAAGTTTAAAACTTCACCGTCATCAGGTACACTCAATACTTTTTGGAATCCCAATACATTTTCATAAAAAGCGATTGTTTCTTTTACATTTTTCACCATAATATTTGTGGTAACAGTTTCATACATAATAATTTCCTCCTGAATATACTATATATTATAAGTATATTAAATCACTTTGTATTGTAAAAAAAGGACAAGATAAACTTAATTATATTCCATCAGCTTTAACGGTGAAAAGCCCGTATATCGCTTGATTTCCTTGATGAAATGGGATTGATCATAGAAGCCGCACTGAGCTGCGATCTCAGCTAAATTCATCGTTTTGCGCTGCAGCATCGACAGGCATAAATGTAATCTTAACACATTTAACAAAACCTTAGGAGAGATTCCGTAGTGCTTATGAAAAATTCGCAGAAGCTGTCGCTGATTATATCCGAGTTTTTCTGCCGTTATTATTACATTTTGATCCTTGGGATTTTGGTAAAGCTCATCGACAAGATGAATAAAATCAAACTTAAGCTGAGGCATAGAAGATATTTTTTGCATCAAATAAGCCTGTATTTGTTCGATCCGCATTTGTGAATTCTTACAAGAAAAAACGGCATCTAAAGAAAAGCTTGTTTCAATCTCATTAAAAGGTATAATTTGATCCATCATTCGATCCGCATCGATATGATACAGCGCATAAAACGCCCCCGGTTTTAATCGTACTCCCATATAATCAATCTCTTGATATAACGGAAAAGATTCAGTTTGCTTGCTATAGCCGGCAAAACAGATCTGTCGATTCACAAAATCAAAAATGATGTCAATGCAGGCGTCGGGAAGGATCTGATTGGTAATGACTCGATCAATTCGATGCTTTGACTTCATTTCCCATATACACATACAAACAGAAGACAACTCCTTGAGCTTTGTCTCTCGATAAATAATCGCATCATTGAAGTTTGCATCTAACATATAGGGGATTTGTTTCGCATCGTACATAAAGCTTTACCTCATTTCAGTTTTTTATATACAACTACAGATAAAAGCCTGAACCAAAATTATTCAGTATCGTGAACGTATATACAAGAATAGTAATAATATAATCAATGTTTTTTTATGTTTAAATCATATTTTCTCACAGCTTGTTTCTCAGTGTTATTATACTATAATTCATCAAGATTTCAAGTGATTAATTGTTACAGATTGTTTCACGATATTATAAATTTATTCAAGCAATAAAGATGAAAAATTTGTAAAATGTAACAAACTTATTGACATATGTAACAAATTCGCATAAGATAAAAAAATAAAAGGAGGATTCTTTATGAGTGCCAATGAAGTAGATATTGCTGTAGTACAGGCGGTAATCAACGGAGATGAAGAAGCGTTTAATCGGTTGTATGATCAATACTATCGCCTTGTATATTTTATTGCGTTTGAATTGTGTCATAATGATGCCGATGCTAAAGATATTCTCCAAGAAACCTTTATTCAAATTAAGCAATCAATTTCATCTTTACAGGATCCGCATAATTTTAAAGCATGGATGAATCGTATTGTGGTAAACAAATGCAAAAATTTATTTCGCTCAAAACGTAATGTAGAAATGGATCAAGAGGATAATTGGTATCGACACCATGTGGTTGAAGATCGTTTTTATATGCTTCCGGAATATAAGATGCATATGGAAAATGATCAGGAATTGGTTCATGAATTGATGAAGCAATTAAGTGATGTTCAAAGAGAAGTGCTGCTTATGCGATATTTTGAGCATATGACAATGCAGGAAATGGCAGAGGCTTTAGCGGTACCGGTAGGTACGGTAAAAACACGTTTATTATACGGAAAGAATCGTTTAAAAGAATTGATTTTAGCTTATGAAAAAGAAAATGATACGAAGATTAATTTCAAAGTGGATTCTTTTGGTTTGGCCGCGTTGTTTATGTATATGTATCATCATACGGCTTTTCCTTTACCGATCACAAGTGTGAAAATCAAAAAGAAATATCGTTTTAACGATCATGTATTAAACGGAATCATGGCATCACTTGCCGTAGTTTGTGTCTGCAGCAGTGTATTAGCTTTTCAAGCTTTTAAAGAACCGTCCAATCATAGGGATCAAACGATTCAGGCACAGGATCATAATCTGTATAAGCAATATTATTTTACATTGATGGATTGGGCGTGCTGCAAAGATGATATGTTAGTGAAAAGTAAAAAGGATTTTGATGAGATCATGCCGATTTATAAGGAATTGAAAAATTCCGATTCTGCGTATGCCGAAAGACTTGCAGATAATCAATGGTTTCATGATTTTGAGTTGATTTATAACGGATTTTAGTTTAGCGGTATTATATCGTGTTGTTCAGACAGTGATGTTGTTTTTATAATGCTTATTTTATAGAAATCGTATGTTTATTGACAAGTTTCGGAAATGAAAGTTTCGTAAAAAGCGAAGAAATATTAAAAAATAAGCAAAAACAATAGGAACATGATTTCAGGATATGGGAAAATGCATTACAGATAGCAGTAAATCATATTTTAACAAAGTTGAATAAAAATTTTTTAAATTTATATGAACTTTTAAAACCATGGCTGTGTCAGAGTTACAACGGTTATAGCTATATTGGGGTATATGTTTTTTGATGCTTGTTTATATGGAGTTAGAGAAAGGAGAGTAAAAGTATGTGGAAAAAGGTGTTTATTGGCTTAATATTCATGGTTGCATCGTTATCTATCACTTTTATTTTTTATAATCATAGTTTGAATGCTGCATCCGGTTATTTGGTTGGAGGAAATATTAACGGAAGAGTAGGGCCTCTACAAAAGTATGATAAATTTTATATATATACGAATCAATACTCTTTTAAGGTTGTGAACAATAATACGCGTGGAACCCTGGCTTTATCAGATATTCCCATAGGCAATATTACTTGGACAGATGAATCTGCATCAGACTTAATGAATTCCTATCGTTATTCTAAATCTAATTATTATAAAATGATACAAAGTATGAATCAATCAATAGATAATAGAGATAAAAGAATATTAAGTGAATATGTAAAGCCTCAGCTTCAAGGAACAGATGATACAGCCAAAGATTTTAACAATATTCCTTCTGATGCTATGCCATACTTCATTGGTAATCCATTTTTACAAATATCGTATGGTGCATTTGGTAGTGATATACAGAATTTAATTTCATATAAAAATGGAGTTTTTATGGCTGATACCGATATTTTTCTTAATGATGTTTGGGTTGGACATTCTATGTTTATTCAAAAATATTCTCCTGAATATCTTTCAGGTGGGACAGTGATGTGGGAATCAACCGCGACTTATAATAATACAAGACCGATTCAACCTGCAGTATTATTGAATCCAAATCAAATTGTATTCGCAGTATCTGCTTCATCGGGCGGTGGTAATATTTCGAAAATTGATAACACCGGTAATAACAGAGCACGTATGAAACTGAGGTATTTGGATACGACAAGGAGTGCTTCTTTTGCCGCTATCCAAAATGCCAAAAGCGATAGTATATCTAAAGCAACGAAGGATACAACAGTGTATTTAGCGGCGAATGCAAATGCAGGAAGTGACCGTGAAGGAAATCCTAATACATTATCTGTAATTGTAAAGGATTCAAACGGTAATTTTATTTATTATAAACCGTTAGAAAACGCAAAAGGCAATGGGATATATGAGTTTGATACAACAGGGTTACCGGTCGGAAGCTACAAGATTGCGATTGTGAACGAAGCTTATAATGAAGGTTCTACCGATCCGGTAGCTTCCTCAGCAATTTCTAATTCTTTACCCTTACAGATTGTGAATCCGTTGAGTATCAGTGCGACACCGAAAGCAGGATTAGAGTTTAATAAAAACGTGAATCAAAATGATACTGTCGCTACCTATAGCACCAGTAATGGAGTAAATCCTATCACAGTAACCATGATCAGTGATACAAGTGTCAGCGGACATGAAAATGATTATCAATTATTCTCACTATCTAACGGAAATGTGGTGGTGAAGGGTTCGAATGGATTAACTGCCGGAGATTATTATTTTAAAATTAATGCGATAGACAGTAACGGGGATCCCGCAAACGGAGTGAATTCCGCCACTGTGCATATTGTAGTGGCTAAAACAAAGCTGGCAGTAGCGTTTGATGATCCGAATACGACCAAGAAGTCAATGACAGATGCGGCAACAGCTTGGAGTGAAACCGCGACAGCTACACCAATTACGGGAGTGAAGATTACTTATTCAAAAACAGGTGGATTCTCAAGTCTGATTGAAATTGATTCGGAAACAGGTCAGGTTACTTATAACGGGAATAATGCGTTTAATAAGGTAACGATTCGGGCAACGGCTGATGATGATCCGGCGACAGGAAATGATAATTATGATCCTGTGTATGCAGAAAAGGAAATCATTATCTATCGTGGAGTGAATGCGACATTGACACCGGACAGTGCTTCAAGCGATACAACAACACCGACCTTTACGGCGAGTCAAGCGAATGTAAAGGGAAACGGAGTGATCGGAACCATTCAAGGAACTGAGGGGACTCCCGATACAATCGGTGGTACACAAACAACTTATCGTTATGAGATCATAACCGGACAGGATTCGGGAATGTTTCAAATTACTACAAGTTCTAACAAGGGAACGATTAAAGTAAAAGCAGGCTCTGAGTTAGGAGTGGGAAGCTATCATTTCACGGTGAGAGTTTCAGACAATTGGAGCAGTAAGGATGTCGCAGTGACTGTGAATGTCGGAGTGGCAGGAGCGGAAAACTTACAATTTTATGAAACAAGTGCGGCAGTCAATATGATCACTTCAAAAAGTGTTAAGGTTACAGATACAAATGTCGCAGTATTCGCATGTGTAAAAGGCAGTACGAATACAAATCCGGTAAAATACAAAATAAAGGACGGTTCCACAAATGTAATAGAAGTGAATGAAAACAGTGGGGCAATCACAATCCACGGAGTCGGAACAGTAACGATTGTGGCAGAGAAACAAGGAGCCACAGGACAAGCAGATGCATATGCGGAACTTACCTTTACAGTAACGACAGGAACGCAGAACTTTATTTATACGGATAATGCAGGAAATGAATTGCCGAAATCGGGAAGTAATTACAGTGCCAAAAAAGAAGTCTATGAACCAAACAAGACATTCCAATTATATACGGCAGGTAATCCAACCGGAAGCACAGTGAGCTATCAGCTGAAAGCAGGAAGTCCTACTGATGTGATCTCGGTAGATCCAAGCGGTTTAGTAACGATTCTGAATGCGAGTCTCAATAATCAAATGGGAAAAGTGATTGTACAGGCAACAAGTCATGATCCTAGAGGGAATTATGCAGATAAAACAATCGAATTACCAATCAATATTGATAAAGGCACAAGAATAATTACTTTTGCGGAAAATCCAATTTATGTTGTGAACGGCAAAGGAAAAGTCGAACCTGTAATTGAGGTAGACGGTGTTGTCGATACATCGGGTG
>CANOSP010000013.1 GCA_947569705.1 uncultured Erysipelotrichaceae bacterium | reverse complement strand
ACAATATCTTGGAGGAATATTGTACCGGCACAAATGTAAAAGCAGTAATCAATGTGGATACAGATGAAGACGGAATCCCTGATATCAACATTGATACAAACGGTGATATGAAAGCAGACCTTAATATTACAAAAAGCGGTCAAACTGAACCAAGTATTAATATAGCTACTATCGAAAGTTGGAAACCGAATAAAGATTTTAGTTATAAAGGTTTTTCTTACGATACGATCCAACATAAGCCATACCTGAATATTGATACAGATGGTGATGGACTTCCTGATGTGAATGTCAATTTAGATGGAGATGGTACAGCAGATATAAATATTGATGTCAACGGAGATGGAATACCCGATATAGATATTGACAGTGACGGTGACGGTATCCCCGATGTAAATATAGATACGGACGGCGATGGCAATCCTGATGAAAACATCAAAGAAATTACAGAATGGAAGCCTGATAAAAATGGCGATGGTGAATTTCCGTTCGATACAATGACCTTTGATGAACAGGATAATCCAAGCGATCCTGATGAACCAAAGGATCCCGATCAAAAGGGGCATAATACTGATGTAAAAGGTACTTATTATCCGGGAGACAGTGTCGGCGGTGCTTTAACAGGAGATATGTCTCATCTGTCGCTTAATATCGGATTATGCTTTATTGCATTAGGTATCATGCTATATATCATTTATAAGCGTAATATGATCTGATTTTTCAGATAAAAGTATTCATAAAATGAACAATCATGATAAACAGGCATTGAACGATAATGCCTGTTTTCCGTTATGCATGTGAATCTTTCATCTTTAAATGCGCTTATCTATCATAATTAAAAATAAAACGATAACAGAAGTAGCTTTCTAACCATAATAAAGTTATAATAGTCATGATAGGATGTGAAATAATGGATGATATGAAAAATTTAGATGAATTGATGCTTCGTCTAAACGGTAATTCGCAATATCTGCAAAGTAACGATATGAAAGTAACAGAATTACGGCGCGGATACGCAAGAGTAGAAATGGTGATAGATAAGCAAATCTTGAATGTACACGGCTTTGTGCATGGCGGCGCATTATTCTCCTTGGCAGATACGGCTGCGGGAGCCGCAAGCTTTGCGACCGGGAGAGACAGTGTGACACTGGCCGGAACCATAAATTATATGAAACCGGGCAAGGGCGGAAAACTGATCGGTATCGCTACGGAAATCAATGCCGGAAGAACGACCGGTGTATATGAAGTGTTTATTTATAATGATGATGAAATTTTATTATCCCGTGCCACCTTTACCATGTTTTTTCTTGACGGAAACAGCTATAAGGCAAAAGAAAGCAATGATCAATAATAGAACAGCTTTTCTATAAAAGAAGGCTGTTTTTTTGTTACAAAGCCATCCTTTCTCATTCAGCTTTGTTTATGTCAGTGATAATTCTTTTTATCCATAAAAAAAGCTGTACCATACATACCGCATGATACAGCTTATCTGATTTATAAATGATTTATTTATTCATTGCCTCGGCAACTGCAACGGCAACCGCTACAGAAGCACCTACCATCGGGTTATTACCCATACCGATCAGACCCATCATTTCAACGTGAGCCGGAACGGAAGAAGAACCTGCGAACTGTGCATCTGAATGCATACGTCCCATAGTATCAGTCATACCGTAGGAAGCAGGACCTGCAGCCATATTGTCAGGGTGAAGTGTACGTCCTGTACCGCCGCCTGATGCTACAGAGAAATATTTCTTATTCTGTTCAGTGCATTCCTTTTTATAAGTACCTGCAACCGGATGCTGGAAACGAGTTGGGTTTGTAGAGTTTCCGGTAATAGAAACATCGACACCCTCATGATGCATAATCGCAACACCTTCACGAACATCGTCAGCGCCGTAGCAGTTTACTGCAGCTCTTTCACCGTCGGAATAAGGAGTTTTAGAAACAACCTTTAATTCGCCTGTGAAATAATCGAATTCAGTTTCTACATGAGTGAAACCGTTAATACGGGAAATGATTTTCGCTGCATCTTTTCCCAAACCGTTTAAGATAACACGAAGCGGTTCTTTTCTTGCTTTGTTCGCATTACGGGCAATACCGATTGCACCCTCAGCTGCCGCAAAGCTTTCATGACCTGCCAAGAATGCGAAGCATTTTGTTTCATCATTCAATAACATGGCAGCCAAATTACCGTGACCTAAGCCAACCTTACGATCATCCGCAACACTTCCCGGAATACAGAAAGCCTGTAAGCCTTCACCTAAGGATTTTGCGACATCGTAAGCTGTCTTATCACCTTTTTTAATGGCAATTGCAGCACCTACGATATATGCCCAGCAGGCATTTTCAAAACAGATCGGCTGAATGCCTTTTACGATGTTATATACATCAACACCTGCATCATCACATAGTTTTTTTGCTTCTTCAACGGAAGAAATACCATATGAATTTAATACTTCATTGATTTTATCAATACGTCTTTCATAACCTTCAAATAATGACATGCTTTCTTCCTCCTATTCGTGACGTGGGTCGATGAATTTAACGCCATCGGCGAAACGACCGTATGTTTTCTTAGCACTGTTCAATGCTTCATCAGCGTCTGTTCCTTTTTTCACTGCATCCATGAACAGACCCATATTGATATATTCATATCCGATAATTTCATTATTATTATCTAATGCCATTCTTGTGATATAGCCTTCAGCCAACTCTAAGTAACGAGGACCTTTTACCTTAGTTGAGTAAACAGTACCTACCTGAGAGCGAGTACCCTTACCTAAATCCTCAAGACCTGCACCGACCGGCAAACCGTTTTCAGAGAATGCGGATTGAGTACGTCCGTAAACGATCTGAAGGAACAATTCACGCATTGCGGTATTGATCGCATCACAAACCAAGTCAGTGTTCAATGCTTCAAGCAAAGTTTTACCGACAAGTGCTTCACTGGCCATAGCGGCAGAGTGAGTCATACCGGAACAGCCTAAAGTTTCAATTAATGCTTCCTCGATGATACCTTCCTTAACATTCAAAGTTAATTTGCAGGCACCCTGTTGCGGAGCACACCAGCCGATACCGTGTGTTAAGCCACTGATGTCTTTAATTTCGCGGGAATTTACCCATTTTCCTTCTTCAGGAATCGGTGCACAGCCATGACTTGCGCCGCATTTTACCGTGCACATGTTTTCTACTTCTTTTGAGTATATCATTAGTTTCTCCTTTCTCTTTCATTCTCCATGAAAGAAATACTCTGCTCGAAAATGAGCATATGTTACAAGCGTGTAGAAGAAGCTTTACGCTTACCTTTATATTGTAAACTTTTTCCTATGGATAGTCAATAAATGACGGCTTATTCATCAAAAAAACATTCGTTACCAACAAAGAAAACAGCGCTGCTTGTAAGGAATGAAAAAAAGCAGTGATTCTAATGAAATCACTACTTGAAAAAAGTCATATGTTTTAGGTGTTTAATTAATACTGAATAAAGAACGGTTGCGATTATAATTGAGGTAACGGCGTTGATCAATGTAGAAACAGAAGACCATGCCGCAAATATTTTAGCAGCTTCATAAGGAACCCCGAGAATATAATTTTTATAAAAGAAACCGACAATCGGATCCGCAAATACATTGAATACCATACCGCCGCAGGAAGCCCAAAAAGCCCATTTCATACTGTACTTGTGATCATCGCTGTGTTCTTTCAGATGAGCGACCTTGTGTGCAATCAAACCGACGATCACACCGATCATAAATTTCAATAAGATGGTTTTCGGTGCGCTTACGATATAGATCGGATCCATCAGATCGGCTAATCCCATTCCGAGGGCGCCGGCAATTCCACCTTCGACTCCACCGATTAACAACGCTGCCAAAACACAAAACGTATTACCGAAATGAATAGCTGTTGTACCGCCCGGAGTCGGAATATTGATTTTCAAAAACATAAAGCCGATGTAACATAACGCACCTAATAATGCAGTAGCGCTGAATTTCGCAATTATTTTTTTATTGTTCATGATGATCACTCCTTGTATGTACCATATTCTATCAATAACTGTACACTATATAAATAGCCACAAATAATAAAAAAATAATGTACAGTTTTGTATCATATTTATCATTTATGTTATAATGCTTCTGCATATAATATAAGCATACGACATATGAATCTATCTAAGATCAAAGCAGGTGATAAAATGAAACTGAATACGATTGCATTTACATTAAAAAAAGATGGGGGAAGTCGGTATACGCAATTATACGATGCGATATGCCGAGATATTTTACAGGGAAAAATGAAAAAAGGCGATCAGCTGCCTTCCATACGAAATGCTGCCAAGCAGTTGAATCTCAGTCGAACCACAATAGAAAATGCGTATCAGCGTTTACTGACGGAAGGCTTAATTATCGCCCATCCACAGCGCGGTTATTTTGTAGATGCGGATGAAACACAAAGTGAATTGAGAAAGGAAATCATGAACACAAATGTTCTTACGCAAAGCGAAGAAACAGTGATTGACTTAAGAACCTCATCGATTGATGCCTCGGCGTTTGATACTACGGTTTGGCTTCATTATATCAAGCTTGTTTTACAAAACCATACATGGCTGACTTCTTACGGTGATTCACAAGGCGAATTTTTATTAAGAAAAGCTATCCAAAAATACAGTTATGCGATGCGTGGAGTATTATGCAAAGAAGATCAGATTGTTATCGGTGCCAATTTTCAGTCATTGTTGTATTTGATCTGTTCCTTATATGAAGGAAAAAAAGTAATCGGTATGGAAAAAAGCGGCTTCAGACAGGCAGAACAAGTATTTACCGACTGTGGTTTTACGATAATTTATTTAGAAAGCGATGAGGAAGGCATCAATATGTCGGAATTAAACACAAGAGAACTGGGTATGCTGTATATCAACAGTGCTTCCTGCGGAACGAAAAAAATGCCGCTGCATTCCAAACGTCGCAAAGCCTTGCTTGATTATGTAAATGAACATAATATTATTTTATTAGAGGATGATCATAACGGAGAACTGCGCTATCAAACCAAGCTGCGACCGGCAATTCAAGGCTTTGATTCCAACGGACATGTTCTTTATATGCGCTCCTTTTCCAAACTGTTATTACCCTCAATCAGAATGAGCTTTATGGTTTTGAATCGGGAAATGATGACAAGGTATCTTAAAAAGAAACACAATTATCATCCGAGTGCTTCTAAGCTTGAACAGTTGACCTTGGCTCATTATTTAATGGATGGACATATGGAAAAACAAATCAGACAGCTGCGTAAGCGTTATGAAGCAAAAAGTAATTTAATGATAAAGCTGCTTGAAGTTTATTTTCCCGATAAATTTTATTTACTGGATGAAAGTAATCTGCAGGTCTTATTATATATGGGAAATGAAAAAGAACTTTCTTTCTATATGGAAGCTGCTGAAAAACAACATATTTTAGTACAGGGGACAGAACAAAATGCTATTGCGTTATCCTTTGCCTCAGTAGCTGAGGAAACACTTGTAAAGGCAATCGCTTCATTGGCAAAGATATGGTGATTTTCATTGTATCAGACAATAAATTTTGATATGATATAACCGAATAGAAAGGATGTAGCTCATGAATACTCAACAGCGGCGAGATGCGATATTACAGCTGATTCAACAAGGAGAGGCTCCGATCAGTGCCGGTACACTGGCAAAACAATTTCATGTATCAAGACAGTTGATTGTCGGCGACATTGCACTGTTACGAGCAAAGGGTTGCCAAATTATTGCGACTCCGAGAGGCTATCTTTATGAACAAAGAGAGCAGGATCAAACAATGAAAACGATTGCCGTATGTCATCGCAGTGAGGAATTAAGCGATGAAATTTATACGATCGTTGATTTAGGCGGAGCGCTGATCGATGTAATTGTGGAGCATCCGCTGTATGGAGAACTGCGCGGTTCTCTGCATATTTATTCACGCTATGATGCCGATCAGTTTTTTAATAAGCTGGCAGATAAAAAAGCAGTGCCGTTATCCGCTTTAACGGACGGAATTCATCTTCATACCATTCGTGTGCATGATGAAGCATGTTATGAAAGAATTCTTGATGCTTTGCGTAAAAAAGGCTATTTATATGAAAAAGGATAATCGGTAATAGAGAGATGTACTTTATAATAAATGAAAAATTATGCAATAATAAAATGTCAGGCTGAGAAAAGCTTGACATTATTTTTTATCTTCTCTATAATAAACAAGTCAGTTGTCATGACATATGTAAAGAGAGGTTATCTGATGAGTACAACAAAGAAAATTCATACAATGGCATTATCCGCATTACTGATTGCGGTAGGAGTTGTCATTCCGATGTTTATGCCGCTGAAATTAGTAATACCGCCGGCAAGTTTTACCTTGGCAAGCCACGTTGCGATCATCGTTGCGATGTTTGTGTCGCCGTTTGTCGCCGTAACCGTTGCGTTAGGAACGACTTTAGGCTTTTTATTAGGCGGATTTCCGATTGCGGTCGTGCTTCGCGCATTATCCCATGTCGTATGGGCATTGATCGGTGCATGGTATCTGCAAAAGGATCCGAATCTGTTTCAAAGCCGCAAGAAAAGTCTGATGTTTATTTTAATGATCGGAATACTTCATGCAATTTGTGAGGTATTGATTATTTTACCGCTGTATTTCTCGCATGCACTTCCCGAAGCAAACTATACACAAGGCTTTCTGTATTCCATATTTACTTTGGTAGGAATCGGTACACTGGTACATTCTACGATTGATTTTGTGATCTCACTGGGCGTTTGGAAAGTATTGGTGAAAGCAAACAGTGTAGCGGCAATTTCCAATGTGAAAAAGTTGGAACTTCATTCGTAATTTAATCTGCTTTATGAAGCATTTCATGAGGATCGACATGGTTGTGTTCATCGGATTTATATTCCGATAAAGGACTCTGTGCCGGTCCTTTTATAATACTGCCGTCATAATGAAATCGCGATCCGTGGCAAGGGCAATCCCAAGTATGATCCACCTCATTAAAATTACAAATACAGCCTAAATGCGGACAGCGAATATCCACAAGATATAATTCCTCATTTTCATCAAGATACATGCCGTAAAGTTTTCCGCCTAATGAAACAGTTTTTCCTTCATTCATACTGCAACTTAAATCACCGACATCGGGAAACTGACTTTTGATAAAATTGACAGCTGTTTTTAGATTCATGTGGAAGCACTGTGCTTGAAAAAACGGATGGATGCGTGACGGCTCAAAAATATTAATCGCATCACTGTCTTGTTTCAACAGTTTGGCACAAATTAATTTAGCAGCGACATTCGCATTGGTATTGCCCCATTTTGAAAAGCCGCAGGCAATGAAGAAATTCGGATAACGCTTTGATAAGGAACCGATAAAGGGCAAATGATCGAAAGCGATTAAATCCTGACTGTCCCATACTGCTTCTGCGCCTTCACATTTCCATGTTTTCTGCAAGGAAATCAGCCATTCATCATATTGGGTTTGATCAATTTTGGCACAAGGGTGTTCATAACCGCCGCATAATAACAGATCTTGGCAAATATCATGATAGGAAGCCATCGGATCGTCGATGCTGTAAAGCATTTGGTTTGATAAAGAATGAGATACCGGCATCATCGCTATATGAGATACAGACGGATAGCTTTTGGCATAGATAAAAGTAAATCCGTCTAATAAAGGTGTCATTGTGGCTGAAACGATGTTTTGTGCATAAATCACATGATCATTGACAGATACCTTAAATCCGCTGCCGTCCTTTTCAATCGCAGTTGCCGCTGAATGCTCATAAATCACAATGCCTTCCTGATCCAAGCAGTCGGATAATCCGAGTAAATAAGCATAAGGATCATATCCCAACTGATTTTTTATGCGAATTGCAGCTTGATAAGCAATCGGAGCTTCTTGAGCATCGAGAAATTCACAGGGAATACCGATGTCAAGATACGCTTGATATTCATCCTGAAGCAGTGCAACCTTTGTATCATCGTTTGTATATAATACTGCATCTTTTCTTACCGCATTACACGAAATGTGATGTTCATCAATAATTGAAGCGATCGATTCTAATGCTTCTTTTTGTGCTTCATAATACAGCTTTGCGGTTTTTAAATCATGCTTTTTAATCAGCTTTTGATAAATACAGCCATGCTGAACCGTAACTTTACCGCTGTTTCTGCCGCTGGTTCCGTTTCCGATTTGATCAGCTTCAATTACCATCAGATTGTTTGTTACAGAGGAAAGATAATAGGCTGTAGTCAAACCGCAGAGACCGCCGCCGATAATCAGTGTATGTACATGTTCATCATGATCAAGCTTAGGGTATTGTTTCGCTTGATTTTGTTTGATCCAATAGCTTTCATTCATAAAATTATCACCTCTTAAGCTTAGTATGGGATCCAACATTGTTTTCATTCCAAATGCCGATATAAAATGGATTTTCACACAGTTTCATGTTTTCACAACTTTTGAAGCTTTAGGTGTGCTTATCAAATGAAGTCAGTCAAATCAATTGACGATCAAGGAAATTTTTTATATACTGTTAACGTAACACCCATAGGGGGTGTTGGGAGGGCTTATGAATAAAGAACGATCCAACGCCTTGCGCTGTTTAAAAACGGCACGAGGTCAAATTGACGGAATCCTACACATGATTGAGGAAGAACGGTATTGTATCGATATATCGAATCAGATCATGGCAAGCAATGCATTATTGAAAAAAGCTAATCTGCATATTTTAAGCGGGCATTTAGAAAGCTGTGTAAAAACAGCGATTTCAAGCCAAAATGATGTTGATGAGAAGCTGAAAGAAATAGAACAGCTGTTGGCAAAGGTACTGAAATAGAGGTGAATTCATGGAAAACAAATGTGAAAAGACATATCATGTGGACGGCATGAGCTGTGCGGCATGTGCTGCAGGGGTCGAGCGAATCTTAAACAAGCTGGATGATGTAGAGAGCGCACAGGTGAATTTGGTGATGAATCAAGTGAGTGTGCAGGCAAAAAATGAGCCTGATCTTTCATTGTATAATGAAAAGCTGATGAAAGCAGGATTTCGATTAAGTGAGATGAAAACAGAAGCAAAAGCACAACATAAACATGCCGAATTAAGCATCTCGGGAATGCACTGTGCGGCATGCAGTGCGGCGATTGAGCGAAGTGTCGGTAAATTGGCGGGAGTCAGCTTGATACAGGTGAATTTATTGACAAACAGTGCATATGTAGAATATGACGCAAAGATGATCAAGCTGGCTGAAATTATTCAGCGAATTGAAAAAAGCGGCTTTCAGGCTGCCTTAAAAGAAACGCAGCGTATGGAAGAGACAAAGAAAAAACGCAGCTATACTATTTATGTGACCTTAGTATTGGCATTCGTGCTTTTGTATATCGGCATGTCTCATATGCTGGGAGAAATAACATTGCCGCTTCCTGACATTATTCATTATGATACGCATCCGTTTTATTTTGCCTTAATCCAATTTGTCTTAGCGACTATGATTTTATTGCTCGGAAGACATTTCTTTACTCGCGGTATGAAAGCATTGGTACACGGGGCAGCGAATATGGATACATTAGTTGCGGTAGGGACGGGAAGTGCATATCTTTATTCCTTATATTCTTTATATTTAATATGGCAGGGAGACCTTCACAGTGTGCATCGTCTCTATTTTGAATCTGCCGGTGTGGTGGTTGCATTGGTGATGTTCGGAAAGCATTTGGAAGCACGCTCCAAGGCAAAGACAACTGATGCGATTGCGGCATTGATGTCGTTACAGGCTCCGGTCGCATTGTTGTGGAAAAATGGGAAAGAAATAGTTGTTTCCTTAGATGAAATTGCGTTAGATGATGAGTTGATCGTGAAACCGGGAGACCATATTCCCCTTGACGGAATTGTGATAGAGGGAAGCGGTGCAGTTGATGAAAGTATGTTGACGGGTGAGAGTATCCCGATAGATAAACATGAGGATGATCGGTTGATCGGCGGAACGATGAATTTAGACGGACGATTGCGAATGAGAGTCACGGCATTGCCACAGGATACGATGTTGGCAAAAATTATTGCGATGGTCGAAAATGCACAAGGCAAAAAGGCACCGATTGCTCGTATCGCAGATCAAATATCGGCAGTATTTGTGCCTACGGTTATGGCGATTGCTTTTGCGGCGGCATTTTTGTGGTATTTGGCAGAACAAGATGCGGCATTTTCACTTACCGTGTTCGTAAGTGTATTAGTGATTGCCTGTCCGTGTGCGCTCGGTTTAGCAACACCGACGGCGATCATGGTAGGAACCGGGCGATCGGCACAGCTCGGTGTATTGATGAAAAGCAGTGAAGCATTGGAACAAGCAGCTCATATCGATACGATCGTATTCGATAAAACCGGTACGCTGACAAAAGGCAAACTGACGGTTACCGATATTGAAACTGAAACAGATCAAAATGATTTCATGCGAATGTGTGCAACTATCGAATCCGGCAGTAAGCATCCGCTGGCAAAAGCGATCATTTCCAAAGCAGAAGAATTGTCTTGTGATCCTTTAACAGCCGAACAAATTATTACTTATAACGGTTTGGGAATGCGCGGGACAGTTTTAAAGAAAACGATCTATATCGGTAATCGCGCCTTGATGGAACAACAAGGACTTACAACTGACAGCTGCCTGCAACAGGAACAACAATATTCAAAAGCAGGTAAAACAGTCGTTTGGGTCGGTGATGAAACCAAAGTATTGGGAATTATCGCTTTGGCTGATGAAATTAAGGATGACAGCTCTCAGGTGGTTCAGGAATTGAAACAGCAGGGAATTGACGTTGTAATGATTACCGGCGATCATAAAATAACGGCACAGGCAATCGCTCAACAGGCAGGAATCGATCATGTTATTGCTCAAGTGCTTCCGGACGGCAAGGCGATTGAAATTGAACGGCTCCAACAACAAGGGAAAAAAGTAGCGATGGTCGGTGACGGTATCAATGATGCGGTGGCTTTGACACAGAGTGATGTCGGTATTGCGATCGGCAGCGGCAGTGATGTAGCTGTAGAAAGTGCAGATGTGGTTTTGGTAAAAGACAGTCTACATGATGTACTGACCTGTATACACATTTCTAAAGCAGTAATACGCAATATTAAACAAAATCTATTTTGGGCGTTCTTTTATAATTCACTCGGTATTCCGATTGCCGCAGGATTATTATACTGTTTCGGCGGACCTCTGTTATCGCCGGTCTTTGCCGGGGCGGCTATGGCATTTTCCAGTGTCAGTGTCGTTACAAATGCGCTGCGCTTACGCAGGCTGAAGTAAAATGTTTGGATAAGCATATTGATTATGATATACTAATGCTATGAATACTACACATAATAAAGAAAAAATGAATGAGAAGCTGTTGGCATGGTATGATGCCAATAAGCGTAGTTTACCTTGGCGGGATCACCCGTCTCCTTATGCAGTATGGGTCAGTGAGATTATGCTTCAACAGACGAGAGTAGAGGCAGTAAAACCGTATTTCAATCGGTTTATGCAAGAACTTCCGACGCTGCAAGCTTTGGCGGAATGCGAGGATGATCGTCTGATTAAGCTGTGGGAAGGTCTTGGGTATTATAATCGTGTCCGCAATATGAAAAAGAGTGCGCTCATATGCATGGAACGCTATCACGGACAACTGCCTTGTGAGGTTGCCCAGTTATTGCAGCTGCCCGGTATCGGTTTATATACTGCAGGTGCGATTGCATCTATCGCTTATCGCGTTCCGGTATGTGCAGTAGATGGGAATGTAATGCGCGTATTCGCGCGTATCCTTTATCTTGAAGATGATATTTCATCAGAAGCAGTAAAGCATAAATTCAGAACAATCATTCAGGAGTATATTCCCAATCGCTGTGATGCTTATAATCAGGCATTAATGGAATTGGGGGCGTTGATCTGTGTTCCCAACGGCGCTCCGCATTGTGATCGTTGTCCCGTTTCAAGTGAATGCATCGCCTATCAGCGTAATGATACAACTCGCTTGCCGCTGAAGAAAGCCAAAAAACAGCGAACAATTGAACAGCATACGGTTTTGATTCTGTTACATCAAAACAAGGTGCATTTAACGAAACGCCCCAATCAAGGCTTATTGGCAGATCTATATCAATTTGATTTTCTTGAAGGATATTTTACTGAAAATGAAATTAAGAAGTATTGCGGTGCGTTTGCGACAATGAAGCGAATAGAACCACTGCCCGCATCCAAGCATATCTTTACCCATAAAGAATGGCATATGCAGGGATGGCTGGCAGTCATTGATGATTTAAAATATGAAAATGATATATGGTGTTATCAACACGATCTCATGCACACTTATGCGATTGCATCGGCATTTCATATCTATAAGGATATTGCACTTCAGGCATTATCGGGAGCAAAAAACAATGAATTATAAATTGTATGAGACAGTCAATGCATATCAAGCACAGGACGAACAGGAAATAAAAGATCGCTCGATGATGTTAAAGCTTATCGCATTATTTCCCGACATTATAACCCGCAACAATGACATTGCACATTTTACCGCTTCTTTGTGGATTATCAATCAAGATCATACCAAGGTATTAATGGTATATCATAATATTTATGACTCATGGAGTTGGTGCGGCGGACATTTAGACGGTACAAATGATCCTTTGGCAGTGGCATTAAAGGAAGGAAAAGAAGAAAGCGGTTTAGCTGCATTAAGAGTGCTGAAAAAAGATCCGCTTGCGCTTGATCTTCTGCCGGTTCACGGTCATTTCAAACACAATGAATACATCGCTTCGCACTTGCATCTGAACCTTACGTATTTATGTGAAGCTGATGATCAAGCTCCCTTATCGATAAAAGCTGATGAAAACAGCGGAGCGGCATGGTTTTCCGTTGATGAAATCGATCGTATAGTGACAGAAAAAGCAATGCTTCCTGTTTATCAAAAACTGATAAATAAAACGACCGCATTTTTATCAAAAGGTTAAATGTATAAACAATCAAATTGTTTGGATAAAGCATTTTTAAACAATAAAAAAACGGCTGAGCTGATCTTAAGCATCACCGTTTTTTTATATGCAGTATTACTAAATAGGAGCGAATTTTTTTGTACACAATCATCGGTAAGATCACTGCATTATTCACACATTCATTGTTATGAAGCAATCGCCTTATTTCAATCCTGCCTGTGACATAGTTGTTAATTTACCGCCTTGGAACATTAAAATAGCATTTGCGCCGAGACTGCCTTCGCCGTTACATCCGTATGAAACGGTTTTATATGCTTCTCCAAGACCTAAGTCAGTCGTTCCGGTGTTTGTACATTGCCCGCCGATAATAGCCCAAACCTCGTCTTCGGTCATACCGGATTTCAGTTGATTATATTCCTCTAAGCTGATTGTAACATCTTTACTGTCCGGATGTACTTTTGTTTCGGTGATTCCTTTGATGCATCCTGTTAAAACTGTCGGTAATACTAATAATGATAATACCAATAATCCTTTTCTCATAAGCTCCTCCTCTATAAATGGCAAACCGAATTCATTGATGAAGGTATGCAATACTTGACAGTACCGATTTATGTACACGCTCCTAATTGTAATCATTATAACATAATTATAAGCGCAAAACTACATCATTGTACCTTTCTGAAGATGATAAATTGTACATTGGCGCAGACATAAAAAAGTGTTATAATAGTTTAAATAACAAGGAGTGATGGTCATGAAAATCGGAATACCTAAGGAAATAAAAAACAATGAAAATCGCGTTTCTATGACACCTGCCGGTGTTTATGCATTGACGCAAGCAGGACATACCGTATATGTGGAACACGGTGCCGGATTAGGAAGCGGTTTTGAGGATCAGGAATATGCGGCGGCAAATGCGATTTTATGTGATGTGAAAGAAGTATTTGCACAAGCGGATTTAATTGTAAAAGTAAAAGAATATTTAAGTGAGGAATACCATTATTTACGTGAAGATCAAATGGTGTTTACGTATCTGCACATCGCAAACAATGCCGCATTTGCGAATGCTTTGGTAGAGTCAAAAACAACGGCGATTGCTTACGAAACCATTAAGGATGAAAAAGGCGGACTTCCGTTATTAACACCGATGAGTGAGGTCGCAGGAAGAATGGCAGTGCAGATCGGCGCGACCATGTTACAGAAAAACAATCACGGCAGAGGTCTTTTATTGGGCGGCGTTCCGGGTGTTTTTCCGGCAGAAGTCGTAATTATCGGCGGCGGTACGGTTGGTTTAAACGCAGCCAAAATCGCCTGCGGTCTGGGAGCGATCGTTACCGTGTTCGATATCAATGCCAATCGCATGAGCTATATTGATGATATTTCCGGCGGTACGATTCATACTGCCTATAATAATGAATATAATTTACGCCGTGCATTAAAGAGTGCCGATCTAGTAATCGGTGCCGTATTAATACCGGGAGCTAAGGCGCCGAAACTGGTAACTGCCGATATGGTTCAGACTATGAAAAAAGGCAGCGCAATCGTTGATGTGGCGATAGACCAAGGCGGATGTATCGAAACAATCGATCGTGTCACTACTCATGATGATCCTTATTATGAGGTATATGGTGTAAGACATTATGCGGTTGCGAATATGCCGGGTGCTGTACCGCGTACCTCTACGACAGCTCTTTCCAATGCGACATTACCGTATGTATTGAGATTGGCTGAACAGGGTATTGATGCTTTAAAAAATGATCCGCTGTTCCTTTCGGGACTAAATACGTATCAGGGGCATATCACTTATCAAAAGGTTGCGGACGCATTACAAATGACCTATAAAGATCCTAATGAATTGTGGTAATATTCATAGCAGTAAATGATGAAAGTTGATAGGTAAACAACGATAATGCACTTTATAATGAGGTGCATTTTTTATATCTTTTCACAATATATCGAATCGTTTCATATTTTATTATTATTTCTGATCGAACTGTATTTTATCATTACAATGTTTTTTAAGACACTTTTTTTGCGGTAATCGCTGCTCTAATATTCCGTTTATATATCTATTCATTTTTATGACTTCATTCTATAATGAATATGTAGTATTTATCATGTACATGAAATCCATTTTTAGTGTTATTAACACTAAAAATGGATTTTTGTTATAATTTTTGGCTTAGAATGACATTTTTGTGTTTCATTTTTGAAATATTTGGTCGTAATTTCCAGAAGATAGTGTATAATTATGGAAAAGGGGTGAGCCTATGAAAGCAATATTATTAGATTTGGACGGAACAATGTATCGAGGAAATAAAATGATGGAAGGCGGAAAGGAATTAATGGAAGCCTTACATCAAAATCATCAGCGTTATTTATTTTTAACAAATAATTCAAAGCGCACCCGTAAACAAAACGTAGAACATATGGAAAGTATGGGGTATATCGGAATCAGAAAAAATGATTTCTTTACAAGTGCAATGGCAGCCGCCATTTATGTCCGTAAGAATTATGATAAGCGCAAGGTATTTATGATCGGCGAGGAAGGCTTGAGGGAAGCTTTGTTGGAACAGGGATTTTTATTTGATGATGAAAATCCTGATTTCGTTTTTGTCGGATTGGATCAAAAGGCAAGCTATCAGAAATATTCACATGCCGTGAATGCATTGAAAAACGGTGCTGTTTTAATCGGTACGAATCATGATCGAGTATTGGCTCAGGAAAACGGTTTTATGCTTGGGAACGGTAGTGTTGTGGCAATGATGGAGTATGCCGGTAATCAGAAAAGTCCTTGTATCGGTAAACCGTATGAGCCGATTCTCACTGAGGCATTGGAAGCGGCTCAATTACAAAAGGATGAAGTCATTTTTGTCGGAGATAATTTAGAAACGGATATTTTATTAGGGGTACAAAACGGCGTTGAAACGGTACTCGTACTCGGTGGGGTTCATACCGAGGCAGATTGTGAGCGACTGGGGATTTATCCGGATCATATCGTTTCTGATTTGAACGAACTCCGTGTCGAATTTTGCCTACAAAAATGTTATTAAAAATAAGCACCTTGCTTAACTTTTCAGGTTCGCTGTGCTATACTAACAATGTAGGCAAAACTACTAAAGGAGGACTTTAAATGCCATATATTATTGATGTTCATGCGCGTGAAATTTTAGATTCCCGCGGTAATCCGACGATTGAGGTTGAAGTAGAAACAGCGTCAGGTGCAATGGGACGTGCAATGGTTCCAAGCGGCGCATCTACCGGAGAGCGTGAAGCATTAGAACTGCGCGACGGTGATAAGAAGCGTTTTTTAGGTAAGGGTGTTTTAACAGCCGTAAATAATGTAAATGACATTTTGGCTGATGTTGTAGTCGGCTTAGATGTAACAGATCAAAATGCGATTGATAAGCGTTTGATTGAAGCAGACGGTACAAAGGATAAATCAAAATACGGTGCTAATGCAATTCTCGGCATATCGCTTGCCGTTGCTCATGCCGCAGCGAACTATTACGGGTTGCCGTTATATCGTTATTTAGGCGGTATGAATGCAAAAACTTTACCGGTACCGATGATGAATGTATTAAACGGCGGCAGTCATGCGGATTCCTCAGTGGATTTCCAAGAATTCATGATTATGCCGGTCGGCGCAAAATCAATCCGCGAAGCAATTCGTATGGGTGCTGAAACTTTCCATGCTTTAAAGAAAGTGTTAAAAGAAAAAGGTCAGGTTACTGCGGTCGGTGATGAAGGCGGCTTCGCTCCGAATCTGGGCAGTAATGAAGAACCGTTGGAATGCATTATGGAAGCCATTAAAGCAGCCGGATATAAACCGGGGGATGATATTTGCATTGCGATGGATGTTGCCGCAAGTGAATTCTACAATACGGAAACAGGTAATTATGAATTGACTAAATCCGGTCAAGGTGTGAAAACAACCGATGAAATGATCGCATGGTATGATGAACTTGTTGAAAAATATCCGATTATTTCAATTGAAGACGGTCTCGGTGAACGAGATTGGGACGGATGGAAAAAACTGACTGAGCATTTAGGTAAGAAAATTCAGTTAGTCGGTGATGATCTGTATGTAACGAATCCGGCAATTTTGCAGGAAGGAATTGACAAGGATATCGCAAACTCTATCTTAATTAAGGTAAATCAAATCGGTACATTAACAGAAACCTTTGATGCGATGGAATTGGCTAAGAAACATGGTTATACAGCCGTTGTATCTCATCGAAGCGGTGAAACCGAAGATACAACTATCGCTGATATTGCGGTTGCTTTCAATGCCGGACAAATTAAAACCGGTTCTATGTCAAGAACAGATCGAATCGCTAAATACAATCAGTTGATTCGCATCGAAGAAGAACTTGGTGATGTTGCCGTATTCCCGGGAAAATCAGCGTTCTATAATATTTTCAAGCATTAATATCGTGAATTGACTGAAGATTTCTATATTTCTTCAGAGGATAAAATAAGTTTTAAATAACTGTGAAAAGGGCAGTGGATTTATGAATTTAGATCCATTGTCTTTTTATTATATCTTTTTGTATTTGGACTATGATTTATCCGTTGTTCACGATAGTATCTGAAGTTTTCTTGTTTTCATTTATGCGAAAAGCAAACACGCTAAGTGAAATGATACGTATTTTCTGTATTAACCGCATGAACCGATTGCGGTTTTCTGTATTTTCTTGTATAATGAATTTTTCTATTTGCAGTGCATATAAGGGTACATTGCATCGGAATGACATATCCGAGAAGCTGTTTTGATATTGAAAAACAGAATGAAAAAATATGAATATGAAAAAGCAACTGAATAAAGCGACACAGAAAGATCAGAAAGGAGTTATACAAATGAAGGAAGTAAATCCATCAGAAACAAAAAGAGCCGCAAGCTGGGAATTATATATTGACGCACCGATGCCTATGGTGACAATTATGAAGACTTTTAAAATCTCAAGGCTGATCAAACTTAAGGAAGCGGGGTATCAACTAAATATGTTGATATGTTACTGCATTGCCAAAGCAGCTTATCAATTCGAAGAATTTTATTTATTGCCGGTGCAGCGAAAAATGATGCAATATGATAAAATCGGAATCAGTGTCATAGTTGCCAATAAAAACGGTGGTATCAATTCATGCGATATTCCTTTTGAAGATGATTTTAAGAAATTTCAAAGGGCATATTTGGAAAATACAAGGCTTGTGTATGAAAGCTGCACAGATTATGAAATCAAGGATACAATGATGATCGGAACAAGTGCGTTGATTCATTTTGAGTTCGATGCCGTTATGAATATGTACAGCGGTATCTTCAATAATCCGTTTCTCATCTGGGGAAAATATCGTGAAGAAAATGAAAAGACAACACTGCAAATATCCTTTCAGTTTCATCATGTGCAAATGGATGGAATGGAAGCATGTGCTTTTTTAACAGCGATACAAAAATGTATGGATAATATTGAGGCCTTTCTCAACAAACAAGTAGACAAATGATATGTAAAACGGACATATGAAAAGTGTAAAAAGTGATGAAGTTTTTATTGTTTATATAAAAGCGTGAATTTGATTTTTATTTCATTGACTTAAATTTTTTATTCTGTTAGCATACTGTTGAGCAAGATCTTACTCACCGATAATGAGGAGGATTATTTAACATGTATCATGAAAGAATGAAAAAAAGTCATTATGAAGCAGGCTATGAATGGGGCAGGCGGTTATTTCGTCGCGGCAAATTGATTATGGATCAGCCTACCTTTGTGATCGATGAAAAACGAAAGCTGTTTGCGGAGCAGTGCTTGCCTTTGTATGAGCGTTATTATCCGGAGATATTAGCAGAAATCAAAGGAGTGGCTGACGGGCAGTGCGGCAGCTATGAGGATTTTTATACGTTCTTATCCGGTATGTATTGTTTTTCACTTGAACAGCACTGTACGTGTATTGCGTATCATGAACAAGGGAAAACACTGTTAGCCAGAAATTCTGATTTTCTTGTTTCATTAGAAAAGCTGTATATGAATTGTATATATCGTCTTGAACAAGGCTATGCATTTCAAGGGAATACGACTGCCTTTATTGAGATGGAAGACGGTATTAATGAATATGGATTGGCTGTCGGATTGACTTTTGTTTATCCGAAAATGATTCAACCGGGATTACAGGCAGGGATGTTATTGCGCTATTTATTGGAAAAATGCAAAAGTGTCAATGAAGCAACGACGGCATTAAAAAAGTTGCCGATCGCATCGTCACAGATCTTTACGATAGCGGATGCGTATGGTGATATTGCCGTTGCGGAATGTAACTGCTGCGACGTTGAGATCATTACCCCTAAGCAAAATTATTTAGCGGCAGCCAATGTGTTTCACAGTGAGCGTATGCAATGCTTTAATAAAAAGGGAATTGATAACTGGCGAGCAGAGGAACGCTATCAAGTTGCCTGTTCAGCCTTAAATAGATTTCAGGGAAGCTATGACAGAAGCTTTGTCGAATCATTATTGGCAGGGAAGTATGGCTTTATGTGTCAATATGATCGAAAACAGAATGCCGATACTGTATGGTCGGTGATCTATGACATCAGTAAACAAGAAATCTATCGCGCCGAGGGAAATCCTATGCGCAAGCAGTATCAAAAAGATTCACGGATGAAGTTTCACTCTATTGTATAAAATGAAAAATAAACAGGCACATGTGCCTGTTTATTTTGTGCTTTTCTTATGTGCGGTAATGATTGTGTAGCTATGTGCATTCACCGTGATTTCAACACCGTTTAAATCACAATACCAATTTTTACCGCAGCGATAAATAAAACAATTCGGATCCGCTATGATACTTTGGCAATAGGCAACAACATCCTCACATTCTAAGTCAAGATTGCGTTTGATTCGTGAAATACCCATAGGTGTTGTGTGCAGCTTATGTATATTGGCAATAAACTCTGCTTTTAATATATTTTCTGTTGACATAAAGATTACGCTCCTATCTAATTGTCTGTATGTGTATGGTGATACCTACAGATTTAAGCTTAATTGTTGCGGCTGCGCTTTTTTATAGGCACGAATAATATCTTTCATGCGGTATAACAAACCGTATTTTTCACATTCTGCCTGAAACACTTTTATCAGCTCACGATTTTTTGACATGCATAAATAGCGATTTCCGTAGGTATTTTGATACTTATTTTTTAAGCCGGGAAATAATCGATCAAGCTGTTCATAGTAATAATCACGTTGATTTTCTCTCAGCGTAACACCGCCGATTGTATAAACAAAGCTTGCGCCGCTTTCATATGCGGCATGAATAATTGCCTTGATATTTTCTTCGGTATCAGTAAGAAAGGGCAGAATGGGTGAAAGTACAACACCGGTAAAGAAGCCTTGTGCAGAAAGTGTTTTTAATGCCTGAAAGCGTTTCGATGATACACATACACCCGGCTCGATTTTTTGAGACAATGCATCATCGTATGCAGTAATCGTCAGCTTAAGGATCATATCGGCATTTTGATGTATTTTCTGTAAGTAATCAATGTCTCTGACGATCAGATTGCTTTTGGTTTCCAGTGATAAGCCGAAGCCGTAATGAGCAATCAAAGCCAGTGCGTTTCGAGTGATTTCATATTCTTGTTCAAAAGGATTATAGGAATCAGACATCGCTCCGAGCTGGATAACGCCTTTCTGTCTTTTTGACTGCAGCTCTTTTTGAAGAATGAAAAGCGCATCTTTTTTCACTTTCACGCAATTAAAATCTGTGATCTGATAACAGCTGCTTCGGGAGTCGCAATAGATACATTGATGACAGCAGCCTCGATATAGATTCATATTGTAGTCAGAGCCGAACCACATTTCACCGTGAGCAATCTTATGAAGTAGCGATTTTGCTTGTATTGTTTCCATTAGGCAGTCTTTTTCCTGATTGGATGACGAATTACTGTTTTCAACTTTGCGGGGTTACATTTGCGCGGATCGCTCAAATAAATTTCATGATGAAACAGTGTATCACTAACGGCACATTCATAACCGTTTGCCTCTGCGAATTGTTCCATTAATGTGAGAGTTGTAGGTTCATCATCATAACTGCCGATATGCATACATTGCACACATTCTCCTTCCTCGTAAGTGAAGAACTCTACTTTAGAAAAATCCTTTTGTTTCTTTTGTTCGGCTGTTTTCTTTGCCCATGCGACATCATTTTCTGTGACAAATTCAGGAAGGCGAATCATCGAAATAAAACATAGTTCATCTTTGCGTGAATAATCCATTCCGCAAATACCTTCCTGCCACCACAATCCTTCCAGCGGCGGCACCACATACTGATAAAAGCCATCGATTTTATGTTCCCCCTTATAGCTCATTTTGATTGTATAGGCAATCGTATACAAGGCTTCCAGTGCTTGCTTATATTCACCGTTTTCTTGATTCGGATCACCTTTTCCTTTCACAGCGATAAAATTCATCTTCGGAATATATACCGTCTGCGGTTGTTGATTCGGCAGATAGTATTCTTTATACTCTTTTTTAAAATCAAAGCTCATGTTTTCACTCCTTTCGATGATTCTATTATAACAAACATAATATGACAACGTATTGTCATATTATAAATAATTATTTAAATTCTTTTGAAGCCTTGTGATAATTTCAGTTCTGACATATTCGGGGGATAATACGGTGGCATCGTTTCCGAAGGAAAGAATAAAACCGTAAATCCATTCACTTTCGGGAAATTCAACATCAATTATAAAATCACCGTGTTCATTTATTTTGACAGAAGCTTCATCAAAATCATCGTAGATACGATATGCCTGTTGCTTATTTATTAACAGCTTTAAATGAACAAGCTTGGGAGCATATTTCGGCAAGTTGCTTTGATTGAGTGTCACAGCAGTCGCTTTTCGCTCAAATACTTCATCACTGATTGTAATATCCTTCATACGCAGTATTTTAAAGAAACGCTCTGCTTGCTTATGATTATCATAAGCATATAAATACCAAGCGTTATGCTTGAAGCATAACTTATAGGGATCCACATATCGTTTTGTATATTCTCCATAGCTGCTGTAATAGTTGAAGGTAATGCGCTGTTGTTTGATAACGGCGTTTTTTAACAGCTCAAAGTTTTTTTGATGTCGCTTAGATCTGCTCCATACGGAAAAATCAACTTCAAACCAATCGGTGTCTTGTTTGGAAAAAATTTGTTTCAGCTTTTCATAGATAGAAGTGGTATCGATTTCCAGCTTGTTTATGCTTTGAAGCGAAAACAATATTTGTTTTTGTTCTTCATCACTCAACAGTGCTTTATCTAATTTATAATTATCTAACAGACGAATTCCGCCGTTTTTTCCCTTGCTCATATAAATCGGAATACGGCATTCACTTAATGCGTCGATATCTCTGTATATAGTACGTGTGGATACTTCAAAGTAGGCTGCCAGTTCGGCGGCAGTCATCGTTTCATTCGTTAAAAGCAGATAGATAATTGCGAATAGTCGACTGTTTTTCATGTATTCTCCTGTTAGATAAGCTTGTTTCTATTATAGCATTATTTATCATCGTCGTCATGAGGGAAAACATGATTCAATATTTATACTTGATTAAACTAATGTAAATCGTAGTATTTAAAATATGCTTTTGCCCGTCACCTAATTTCCTCAGCGGAAATGAAAGGAATTTCGTTGTTTTGATCTCCGTTTATAAGTGTTTTTTTCAGCCTGTTTCCTGTTTTATGAGTATACATTGTTATTACGTAATGAGAGATTGGGTTGTTATAAGAAATAGGATGCAGTATTTTATTGCTTGGTTTTCCAGAACTCTAAAATGATCTCAGCGAGCTTATCCGGATTTTCGATATTGACCTCATGAGAGGAGTCCTCAATGAATTTAAGCTGACTGTTCTTTATATGTTCATTTAAGGAAACGGCTCCCTTTTTGTTTGCTTTATCTTTCATTCCGCACAAAACAAAAGAATCACAAGTTATTTTATCCAATCTTTCATGTATTTTAAGCGCGCCCATTGAATTAACCAAGTTGATAAATGATTTCTTGTCATTGCCCATTTTCAGAAATACGGATTTCGGCATCAGATGAAAGATGATTCCCTGCAGCTTAAATAATGCTTTTGGTATCTTATACGGTGTACCGATTAAAATCAACGAGTTTACTTTTTCGGGATATTGCTTCGCAAATTCTAATGATAAAACACCGCCTAAGGATAATCCGCAAAGATTCAGCTTGTCGTTTTGATTTAAACAATACGTACAAAACGCATGATAAAGAGCAGAAAAATCTTTCTCATTATTTTGCAGGAGCGAAAATAAATCGGGGCATAGGGGAGTTATTGCGTTTTTGTTTAGATATTCGGATATTTGGTTCCAGCTTAAAGCGTTCTGCCCCAAGCCATGGATCAGTATATTTTTCATTGGCAGCACCTCATCATTTTTATATTATATCATATGATGCGTCTTTTGCAGATAACAATTATCGATTGATATATTTTGCGGCAGCTTTTTTGTTAGATGAATATCGATTTAATTATACATTTAAAAATGTAGCAATATCAGGTGATTTTTCAGTCATGATATTAACATCATTATTTAATTTAAATATTCTTTCTATTTTATTAAGCATGTTAATCAGAATAGTACAAAAAGCTTGATAATAATTCATAACTCATGAATTATATTCTTTTCTTATTAAAAATAGTCTAAATTTAATAAGATATTATACATCGTATTCTATCAGTTATTGAATATGCAATTTTGTGTAATAAAGAACGCTTTGTGGTGAGAGTATAATGCGGTAGGTGTCTAATTCATTAGTGGTTAGAATTTTATGAAACATTAATTTTAATGAGAAATATCGGTTTTAAATGGGTGTGAAGAGATTAGTAAAAACAGAACGGTTACTGTATCTTATATCTCAGATAACATTTTCTTATCTGTTTCTGCAAGCAACAGGCTCTATTTACTAAAAAAGACCGAGAAATTAATCTCGATCCGAAATATTGTCATCCCACCCCAAATGACAATCATATTATAATCGATATTTTTTATTATGTAAATAAGTTTCTTTTAAATCGGTTAAATATTAAGCACTTGTTTCTGTTTGGTTTCAGGCTTCGACTGTATCATATATTCAAATCAAGCAACTTTTTTATAATTTTAATACGTTGTTTCAGAAAATTATTAGTAAATGGCTAATTCTTACCACTAATTATATCGTTTGCTTTTTCCTATTTTGATTAGTTCATTTAATTAATAAATACGCCAAATATTTCGTTATTTGTTTCGTTATAAACGAATACTTTTAATAAAAAAGCCTTGTTTAAAGGCTTAATCGACTATATGGTGGAGGTGAGGAGAGTCGAACTCCTGTCCAAAAGTAGCTCCCCATAGGAACGTCTACAGCTTAGTCCGTTACTGATCACTCAATAGGTAGTGAACGGACAAACACCTATTGAGGCTGTCTGTTAGAATTCTTGAAAATGATCCAGACTGTCATTCCCCATACATTCTACTGAGGTTAGACTCGCTTCAAGTACCGCAGAATGAGAGTACAAGAAGGAGGCTGCAAACCGCTATTGGTTAATTAGGCAGCGAAAGCAACGGCACGGTTACCACCGAACACGTTTGCTAATTTAGTTTTTGCGTTTAAATTGATTGGCTGTTACGTGAGCCACTCGGCTGCGATTCCTATCAAGCATACCCTTGTCGAAACCAAGGACACCCCCATAGGATAACGCTGATAGTTTACCACAAATCATGCGTTTAATTCAATACTGAATTTAATATTGATGCTTTAATGCTTTCTCGATTTCACGCTTCGCATCCTTAGCTTTTTCACTTTCACGCTTATCATGCAGATTCTTACCCTTGGCTAAAGCGATTTCCAGCTTCGCTCTGCCTTTATCGAGATACAGTGAGACAGGAACGACCGTAAAACCCTTCAGCTTTACCTTTTCCTGCAGCTTTTTGATTTCATCCTTATGCAGCAGAAGTTTACGAATTCTTGTTTCATTATGATTAAAGCGATTACCAAACTCATAAGGTGAAATGTGCATTTCCTTTATAAAAGCCTCATGATTCACAAAGCTGATATAAGAATCCTTAAGCTGAACACTGCCTTTACGAATTGATTTAATTTCCGTACCCTGCAGGACTAATCCGGCTTCAAAGCGATCGGTCAGAAAATAATCATGAGAAGCCTTGCGATTATGAGCAATTATCTTAGGCATAAAAACACCTCCTTCCAATATATGTGTGTTATACTTTTTTATTCATATATGATTTTGATATCCTTTGGTTGTTTCATGATTTGATTTGTCAAATCGATAAAGAATTGACGTGAGATTTCATGGGATAAGTAATGCTTAGAAGCAAGTTCATCATTGTAATCTATTAAAGTATACACCTTAAAATCCTGAATTGATTTGTTATAATGGGTAACCGTCGGATAAAGCTCGGCATGTTCAATGCGAATTTCTTTGGTTTTGCCGTCTTTAACGATTTCCCACTTTGCCATACCGCCTAGCATGGTATCGCCGCTGTCTTGAGCGGAAAGGAAATTCCCTAACGAATAATAAACAAGCACCTTGCGCTGATCCTTCGTTGTGATATAGGTCGCAGGTTCTAAGACATGGGGGTGAGAGCCGATGATAACGGATACTCCTTCATCAGCCAAAAGTTGTGCAAGCCGACGCTGTTCATCGTTTTCCTCATATGCATATTCAACACCCCAATGCATGCTTGCGAGAATGACGTCACAATGTGGTTTCAGTTTCGCAATGTCACTTTTTATTTTGGCTTCATCGATTAAATTTACCATATACTCTTTTCCGACAGGAGCAGATAAGCCGTTTAATCCGTACGTATAATTTAATAAGCCGAATTTTAAACCTTTTACTTCGATGATACGTAATTTATCTGCTTCTGCTTGATCACGATTCATGCCGGTAGCTGTGATTTTAGGATAGCGGTCCCATAGCTTCAGCTGATTTTGGACTGCGGCTTCACCGGCATCCATTGCATGATTGCTTGCCTGTGAGATCCAATTAAAGCCACAGTCCGCTGCCGCATCACCGATTTCCTGAGGACCGTTGAACATCGGATAATGAGAAAGACCTAATTCCACACCGCCCAACACCGTCTCCTGATTGATGTTTTTTATATCAATGCCTTTTAAATACGGTTTGATCGGATCATATACAGATCGGAAATCATACCCTTCAGCATTTTTATGATAGGGGTCAAGATAGATAGCGCCGTGAATTAAATTATCACCGACAGCCAAAAAGGTGACGCGTATATCATTTTCCGGCACCGATTCACTTACTTTCGGTTCATCGTCCTTCGGCTTTTCCGCCTGCTTGTCTTGACAACCGCTCACTATACTTACCAGTAAAAAGGGAAGCAGCACACCGGTTTTCACTGTTTTATAAAAATCAATTCTTCTCATTGTTTATCCTCGTTTACTTTTTTCAAAAGTACGTTTTCCTTTATAACGCGCTGACTTGTTGCACTGACCTTTTGAACGCAATCCTTTTGTTCGCGGTCCTTTAGGAGATGGTTCTTTTGCATACTTCGGCAAGGCACGCTTATGCATTTTTTGTTTTGACGGAATTACTTCAAAATCCACCTGCTTTTTAAAGCGGCTTGCATCGACGCAGCGAACCCTTACTTTTTGTCCCATGCGATAGGCTTTACGATTATGTTCACCGACCAAAGCATATGCACGTTCATCAAAATGATAAAAGTCATCTTTTAAAGTGCTGATATGTACTAAGCCTTCGATCGTATTTTCCAACTCGACGAAAAAGCCGAATTTTGTAATTGTGGAAATTACTCCTTCAAAAATATCACCGACAAAGGCTTCCATATACTGTGCCTTTTTCATATCGTCAACAGCGCGTTCTGCGTCAATGGCATTTCGCTCTTGGGCGGAGCATTGTTTTGCGGCTTGTTCCATCCAATGCTCATCAGCCTTCATTTTATGAGGCTCATCACAGGTATTGAAATAATACTTTCTTAACATGCGATGCACAACCAAATCGGGATAACGGCGAATCGGTGAAGTAAAGTGCAGATATTCCGTAAGTCCTAAGCCGAAGTGACCGAGGCATTGACGATCATAGCGCGCCTTCTGCATACTGCGCAGTAACATTGTAGAGAGAATCGGATAAATCTCTTTATCTTTGATGCTCAATAAATGCTGCTGCAGCTGTTTTGGATACACATGATTGACATCAGCCTTCAGCGGATACCCTAACATCATGGAGATACGGGCAAACTCACGCATTTTCTTCGGCTCCGGAGTCTCATGGATTCGATACATCCCCGGCAGCTCCATCCATTTTAAATGTGCAGCGACACATTCATTTGCCGCAATCATAAAGTCCTCGATAATCCGTTCGGCTTCATGGCGTTCTCGAAGTTTAATGTCAATCGGATTGCCCTTTTCATCGACAATGATTTTTGCTTCCTTAGTATCAAAATCAATCGCTCCCAGTGCTTTTCTCCTTCGTCTTAAGATTCGTGCAAGCTGTTTCATATCTTCACATAATTGTGTAATATGAGCATATTCTTTACAGGCCTTTGCATCATGTGCCAAGATTTCGTTTACCTTTGTATAGGTCATACGCTCCGTCGTTTTAATAAAAGACGGGAAGATTTCATATTTAACAATTTCACCGTGATCATCAATATCCATCACACAGCTGATCGTCAAGCGCTCTACATGCGGATTCAAAGAACAGATGCCGTTGCTCAGTGCCTGCGGCAGCATCGGAACTACACGGTCAACCACATACACCGAGGTTCCTCGCTCATAGGCTTCCGCATTAATCGGCGAGCCTTCCTTTACATAATACGATACATCGGCAATATGAACCCCTAAGCGATAGCCGTCCGCTGTTTTAACAACGTTTACCGCATCATCTAAATCCCTTGAGTCCGCTCCGTCAATCGTAATAATAGTCATATCGGTTAAATCACGACGATTTTCCTTATCCTCTTCACGTACATAATCGCTGATTTTAGTGACTTCACGCATAACATCCTTTGGGAATTGCGGATCAATACCGAATTCATATAACAGCGATAAAATATCAACACCGGGATCATACTTAAAACCGATGATCTTTTCAATATGAGCGGCAATCAGTTTATCATAACGATCAATTTTAAGTAAGACCTTTGTATTATCCACAAGTTTAAAATCATCAATATTTGTGATTTCAAAACGGCGATTATTTAAAAAGCCGTCAGGCAAAAAGTATTTCTTGTTTTCTTTCACCTTAACAGTTCCTACTACATGCTGAATATGATGAGCGATTATTTGAAGAATTTCTCCTTCCTTCGCACCGTCATATTTTTCATGTACCTTGACAAGCACTTCATCCTCAGGCAATGCGTTTTTTAACGTATCCGGAGCAATATATACACTGCCTTCATCCCACTCTACAAAGCCGAAACCTTTCGGATTGATCTTTAAAACCCCTTTTTCATATCCAAATGCTTCTTTACAGCCATAGTGATTATTTTCATCGGTAAATATTTGATATTCATTTACCAACTTATTCAGTGTATTACAAAAGGAAGTAAAATCATGATCCTCAAGCTTTAACAGCTCAATGATCTGATGATAATCCAAGCCTTTTCGATAACGCTTCAATAGCTCTGTGATTTTATATTCTAAATCCATAATGCCTCCTTTCTTATTTAGTATGGTCACTTTTATTTTCGTAAAAAGCAACAAACATAAAAAAAGACCTGTACGGTCTTTACTGAATGACTCTGGCAATTAATACAAGAATGAAAAAGATTGTACCCACAGCCAATGTTAAGTTAGACATAACTTTTTCGGCTCCGCGTTCTTTCACATTCGCAAATAAATTCAACCCGTCTCCGCCGCTGAATGCACTGCTGAGACCATCTGATTTACCACTTTGCAGTAAGGAGAGCAGGATCAGAACGACCGCAAATATTATTAATAATATATCTAAGAAACCCATGATAGTCCTCCTTTCTGCTATATGCTTAGTTATTTTACCATAATCATTTTATATTGACAAGGCTTTTTACTGTTTTTGTCAATCTATTTTTGAATGAAATGATCCCTATTTTCTTCCGATCTATTTGTCCTTTTATTATTTTATCATTCTATTCTGTTATCATCCTTTTTTAATATATTAGTTATCTTATTAAAATGTCATTCTATTCTAAATATCGTTTTATTCGGACATATCGGAATCATAGATTACATAAAACTGCACTGTTAAAAATCAAAGTAATTCCCTGATTCTCATTTACATTTTTTCTGATTTGGTATATCATAGTAATGCAGACAATGTTGTGGCATTGTTTCATTTCAAAAAAAGTGAATATGAAGTCTTTGTGGCAGGGTGCAAGTCCCTACCGATGGTGATAGTCCATGACCCGCGGAGTGAGCGGCTGAACCGGTGAAATTCCGGTACCGACGGTATAGTCCGGATGAGAAAAGACATTATCTGTGGGTAAGCTCAAAGACATATTTTTATGTTTTTGGGTATTTTTTTTGAAAGGAGGCATTTGCTTATGAAAAAGCTGAATGTCAAAGAGATTGCATTGATTGGAATATTAGGAGGAATGGCAGGAGTCCTAATGCTGTTTCGTACCCCAATTCCGTTTATGCCGCCGTTTATGGATTTCGATTTAGCTTCATTGCCGGAAATGATCGGTGGTTTTGCGCTCGGACCGATCGCTGCAGTATTCATCGTATTGGTCAAAATTTTAGTTAAACTGGCGCTTGTCGGTACCAACTCCATGTTTACCGGAGAACTTTCTAATATTATTTTGAGCTTGTCCTATGTGCTGCCGGCGGTATTTATTTATAATCGTCATAAGAGTAAACGCTCTGCGTTGTACGGGATGCTGAGCGGTTCGCTGATCTGCGCATTGGCTGCCGTACTCACGAATGTATTTATCATTATTCCGTTCTATGTGAATTTATACGGTATGACAACCGCTGACATCATTATGATGTGTCAGGCTGTGAATCCTTATGTGACTGATATGCTGATGCTGGCAATACTCGGTATTGTTCCGTTCAATTTAATCAAATGTGCGGCTGCTTCCGTAATCACATTGCTGCTGTATAAGAAAATCAGTCCGCTGATGAAAAATTTTATGAAAGGCTAGGTAAAGAATATGAATTTTGAAGCTGCAGTACAAAAGATGTTTGATATGCTGGGGAACAGTAAAATTATGGCACTGGCGACATCAAAAAACGATCATGTGTTTGTCCGCAATGTCAGCTGTGTATTCTATGATAATAAAATTTACTTTAAAACCGATAAAAATTTCCGTAAATCAAAACAGCTGTTGGAAAATCCTCATGTCGCGATATGTTGGGACGGTATTCAAGTCGAAGGAATCGCTGTGAATAAAGGACTTGTGGTAGAGGAAGAAGGTCGTCGCTTTGAGCAGGCGTACCGTAAATATTTATGGGGCAGCTATAATGCTTATTCACATGAAGACAGTGAAATTTTAATTGAAATTACGCCGAAATTCGTGGAAATCTGGGATCAAGACAGTAATAAACGCGGTTTTCAGACATTCCTTGATTTCGATAAACAAAGCGTTGAAGTTGTTTATTATGATGAAAAGGCATAATATCTCTTTTAAATAAACGAGTATTTTACAAAACTGAACTTAAAAAATAGAACGATATTTGTTTTTGAATCAAGCATTCATATGCAAATATCGTTTTTTATGCTTTTATACAAGTACTTGGCAATTGCGTCCATGCGTTCAAATCTCGCTCATAAGCAGGATATGCTCTTTTCCTATACTATTTCAAAGCTTTCTGCTTCTGTTCGTTGTCTAATTTTTGAATTTTGTCTTTTGAAATTACATTGCCGGCAAATACGGAACCTTCATTAAATAGAACGGTTTTCTCCCATATGTTTTCAACGAAAACCGCCGTAAATGAAATATTTTCATATTTTATCTATGATCATTTGGTAATCGTACAAACAACGAAAGAAATCAAATAAAAATTCACTAAGCACTGTGAAAATAGCCGAATTTACGGTATAATACCCTATGAAATGTAGGTGAAGTATATGCAGAACGGAAATTTTCATACGCATACCAAAAGATGCGGACATGCGATCGGTGAGGACGAGCATTATGTTAAAGCGGCAATAGCGGCGGGAATGAGCGAGCTTGGATTCAGTGAGCATGTCGGATATCCGTGTATTGATAAGCCGGGAGAGCGTATGCTGTATCGGGATACGAATGATTATTTAGCTTCTGTAAATGCATTAAAGGAAAAATACAAAAATGAAATCACCGTTTATGTCGGGTTTGAAATTGAATATTATGAGGATCAAATCGATTTTTTACATACCTTGCGCAAAAAATGTGATTATATGATTGTCGGTCAGCATTGCCGAAACGTATACGGTGACGGATATGATGAATATTGTGATGATGACGGTGTACGATTATATGCGAAGCAGCTGTGTGATTGTATGCGCAGCGGTCTTGTTTCTCTGGTTGCTCATCCTGATTATTTTATGCTCGGCAGAAGAAATTTTTCTGCGGCGTGTATCCAAGCTGCTCATGAAATTTGTGCCTGTGCCGTAGAATGTAATATCCCGTTGGAAATCAATTTGAACGGTTTAAGATACGGCAAGCTGATGTATGAACCTGAAGATGCATACGCTTATCCGTATCGTGCTTTTTGGGAAATTGCGGCACAATATCCGATCAAATGCATTTACGGATATGATGCACATCAGCCGACAACACTGCTGGAAACGAAACGTATTTCCTGCGTTCAAGAGGTTTTGGCAGGTTTACCGCTTACCATGATTGATACATTATCGATAAAATAGGAGGAACATATGGATCAGAATATATTTAAAAAATACAGTGAAACCTATGGCACTCGTTTTACCAATAAACAAAAGGCGGCATTTCGTAAAGCCTTGATTGAAGATTTCAAAGCAATCGGCTATTCTCATACGATCATAACCGGAAAGAAAAATCTCAGCCGTGCCGTGAACCTGCAGTTCGGCAATATGAAACATGCGAAAAATGTAGTCTGTGTACCTTATGATACCCCTCAGCATATCTTTTGGCGGAAAAGTGAATACTATCCTTTAGACGGTATGACCACATCAAATAAGAATCTGATTCCGCAGTTTGCACCGATTGTAGTATTGTATATGCTATTACTGGTATTGATCTACGGCAGTGAAGGCTTCATCAACGATGCGCTCGGTGCGAATCTGTTGTTTATGCTTGTTTCGGCATTGATTATTTTATTATTTTATTTGATGCTTCACGGAGTAGCGAACCGCAAAAATTATGTCAGAAATTCTGCTTCAATTGCGGCAGCGTATGAAATTGCGAAAAGCTTGAATAAAGATGAACAGCGCACAACGGCTTTTCTGTTTATCGATCGCAATAAGACTCGTCACTTAGGTGCGCATATCGCTGCGGAAGATTTTTTGAAACAGAGCCGCAATCCGAATGTCATCCTGTTGAACTGTTTTGCGCTGGGTTCACAACTTCAAATCGGTTATACTGCACAAAATAAAAAAGCTGCTTTAGAATTGAGCAAGCACTCAGGTAAGGAAAAACTGAAAACGATTGCGTTAAGCGATTCCATGCGTACCTCTACGGCGATGGAACATTTTGTTAAAGCAGTGGCAATTGCCGGCGGAGAAACAGATGATAAGGGACGCTTATATGTGAACAATACTGCGACCGGAAAAGATTGTGTAATAGAAGAAGCGAACATTGATTGTGTGATTCAAATGGTAAGCGGATATTTGAAAAAATAGTTAGAAAGCGTGTTTTGTAATTATGAATATGAAAAAGCTGATTCGTTTTTTTACAAGTAAAATATTTATTGTGGCTGTCTTAATATTAATACAGCTTGGCTTTTTACTTGGATTGGTCATCAGCTTAAGTGAATATTTTGTTGTGATTAATTTTTGCTTAACGGCACTGAGCATTATTATGAGTATTTATATCATTGATAAAAATGAAAATCCTTCATATAAATTGGCGTGGGTTTTATTATTGATGGCACTTCCGATCTTCGGTGGTTTGATCTATGCACTGTTCGGCGGACAAAAGGTTCCCAAAGCACTCAGAAAACGCGATCATGAATCACAGGAAAGCAGACAGGGGATTATTCATCAGGATAAAGAACTGTTAAATCACTTAGAAGAATGTGATCCGATTGCGCATAAGCAAGCGAAATACTTATGGGAGAATGTGGATTTTCCGCTGTATCAAAAGACCGAAACAACTTTTTTTCCGTTAGGCGAAGATAAGTTTCAAGCGATGATTCAAGAATTAAAAAAAGCTGAAAAATTCATCTTTTTAGAGTACTTTATCATTGAAGAAGGCTTAATGTGGAATACTGTTTTAGATATTTTGTGCGATAAGGCACAACAGGGAGTAGATGTACGAGTAATGTATGATGATGCAGGCTGTATCGGTAAACTGAACAATCACTATGATGAAAAAATGCGGCGATTGGGAATCAAATGCAAAGTGTTCAATCCGTTTCGTCCGCGTTTGGCAATGCAGATGAACAATCGTGATCATCGCAAGATCCTTGTGATTGACGGTGTCGTCGGGATGACCGGCGGTGTCAACTTGGCAGATGAATACATCAACGCAAAACAGCGTTTCGGACACTGGAAAGATTGTGCCGTGATGATTAAGGGGGAAGCGGTATGGAGTCTGACCTTGATGTTTTTGCAGTTTTGGAATTATGATGAAAAGATCAAAGATGACTTTTATCAGTTTAAGGCAGATCCCAAATGCTTTGAAGGGATCAAAGATGACGGCTATGTTCAGCCTTATTCCGACAGTCCTACCGATGATGAAAATGTCGGTGAGAATACGCATATCAATATGATCAACGGTGCCAATCGTTATGTCTATGCGACTACACCGTATTTGATTATTGACAGTGAAACAAAGACGGCGTTGACATTGGCAGCCAAAAACGGCATTGATGTTCGTATTTTGGTTCCGCATATTCCGGATAAACGCTATGTGTTTGAATTGACACGCGGAAATTATCGTGATTTATTAAGCGCAGGGGTCAAAATTTATGAATATACACCCGGCTTTGTTCATGCGAAAACCTTTGTGGTTGATGATAAGATGGCAGTTGTCGGCACGATCAATATGGACTATCGCTCTTATTATCTGCATTATGAATGCGGTGTATGGTTTTATCGCAGTCGTGTCGTCGATGAATTGAAAAAAGACTATTTGGAAACACTGAATGTCAGTCATCAGGTAACGATGGAAGAATGCCGTCAAACAAGATTGATTGTAAGAATGATAAGGGCTGTTCTGAATCTGTTTGCGCCGATGCTGTAATACATAAATTATAATGATCTGTCATACACTGTATGGCAGATATTTTTTATGGGAGGCAAAGCTATGGAAAACGGTATCCTGTTTCAAAAAGAAGCTCGTGATCGTCTCTTGCGCGGGGCAGAATTGTTAATGGAAAGTGTAAAGGGAACCTTAGGACCCTGCGGTCATCATGTTGTGATCCAAAAAGAAAAAGGATTGCCTTGTATTACGAATGACGGAGTCAGTATTGCCAAATCCTTAAGAGTGCAGGATCCGTATGAACAAATGGGTATGCAGATTATTTTAGACAGTGCCGTTAAAACCAATGAAACAAGCGGTGACGGAACAACTACAAGTATTCTGCTGGCATATGAATTATTAAAGCACGGCTTTCAATATATGGAAAACGGCGGCGTTGCGAAAGCCTTTGTGAGCGGCATGGAAGAAGCGGCAGCGATGATGGAAACCTTTATCAAAGCACATGCGCAAAAAATCGATACGTATGAACGATTGGCGCAAATTGCCTCGATCAGTGCGAAATCAGAGGAAATCGGCGCATTGATTGCACAGGCGCTGAAGGAAGTGAGTGATCCGCGCTGTATCGTTTGTGAACAGGGGCGTTCCTATGAAAGCAAGTTGCGCATTCAAGAGGGAATGGAATTTTCAGCCGCTCTGTTATCTCCTTATTTTCTGCCGCAGGATGAAACAAGCTGCAGTTTTAAAAGTCCGTTATTGTTAATTAGTAATGATACGATTGATTCCCTGCAACAGATTGAGCATTTTTTAGCATATGCGGTGAATGAGCGAAAGGCCTTAATTATTATTTGCGAAGATATTGATAATGAAGTATTGACCCAGCTGATTTTGCTTCATCTTCAAAAGAAATGTCAGATTGCGATCATGAAGGCACCTTCCTTCGGCTCTTATCAACAGGATCTGTTAGAGGATTTAGCGCTGGTTTGTCAGGGAAGCGCGCTGATTAAGGAATTAGGCAGAGATTTTCCCGAAGTCAGTGTTCATGAGTTAGGCAGCGCTAAGGAAGTGATTATTCGCAAGCATTCTTTACAGCTTTTTACGGTCGCCAATGATGCGGTAAAGCAAAAGATCGATACACTGAAAAAACAGCTTTTGACCGTTTCCAAGCAATACGATATTGCTCATATTCATCAGCGGATCGCTCGCTTGGAAGGCAAGATTGCGGTACTTGAAATCGGCGGGTATACCAAGGGTGAAATAGAAGAAAAGCGAATGCGCTGTGAGGATGCTTTACAGGCAGGCTTTGCGGCAATGGAAGACGGTGTCGTGGCTGGTGGCGGTTTGGCATTTTTGCAGTGTTATCGCAATTTATTGCCGATGATCAAGGAAAAGTCAAAGGATCAGCTGGCAGGTATTCACTGTGTGTTCGCAGCGGTATTAAGACCGTTCCTACAGCTGATGGAAAACAATGATGAAAATGCGATTGAAATGCTGGAAAAACAATTAAGTATGGATATGCACATCGGTTATGATGTATGGAAACAAGAATGGTGCGACTTACATGCACAGGGAGTGGTCGATCCGGCAAAGGTTGTGATACAGGCACTGCATAATGCAGTATCGGTAGCCGGATTATTGATTCGCTGTGATGTGGCAATCACCCTCAATCAAAAGTAAAAGTCGCAGAAATGTGGCTTTTTTTGTAGCGCAAACAGGAACAATGCATAGGATAAAACGGGTGAGGTAAATGCCACGATGTAACGGCGTTTTAGCAGGGGGAGGCGTCAAAGGCATCGGACATGTCGGTGCGATACAGGTGCTGGAACAGGCAGGCTATCAATTTCATCGCGTTGCCGGCTCCAGTGCCGGTGCCATCGTTGCCGCATTAGTTGCGGCAGGCTATCACGGGGATGAAATGGCTGAGCTGATGAAAACACTCGACTATATGAAGTTTAAGCAGACTGATTTCTTAGATCGTCTCGGTGCCGTCGGAAAAGCCTTAAGTATTTTATTTCATTACGGAATCTACAGCGCCGCTTATTTGGAAGCATGGCTGAATGAACTGTTAATGAAAAAGCACGCTGCCTGTTTTGGCGATGTGAAAGCAGCGGACGGTTCTTATCGCCTGCAGGTAACGAGTGTCGATTTAACGACACAAGAGCTGTTGGTCTTGCCGCAGGATCTGCGTAAATTTCATATCGATATTGATTCTTTTCCGATTGCCGCAGCAGTCAGAATGAGTATGAGCATTCCGATTTTTTATGAGCCTTATTTACTGAAGGATCAACACGGCAATGTGCATTATCTGGTTGACGGCGGCTTATTGAGCAATTATCCGATCAATCTGTTGGATGACGGCACGAAAACGTTACAGATACCGACCGTCGGCTTTCAGTTTTGTAAAGACAGTGATTGTCCGAATACTGTGAAACCGTGTAATACAATCATTGATTATGTAAAGCTGATAATCTCCACACTGCTGGATGCTTATGATAATGATCAAATCGAAAAGGCAAAGGGAGATCGTGACCGCTCCATACGAATATCATCCGCGATTACAATCAACGGTGATAAAAAAAATATCAGCACAACTGATTTTGATATTACGGAAGCTGAAAGTGAAGCATTGTATCAAAACGGCAGACAGGCTGCTCAACAGTTCTTAAAGAATTGGAACTTCAATGAATGGAAAAGAAAATATCGATAGCGAAAAAAGGTGCAAAGTCTGCATCTTTTTTATTGTATAAAAATTCGTCATGATGATACAAAATAGGAAATAAACGGAAGTAAAACCGCAAAAAAAACTTTGAAATACTCGATGAAACAGAAAACGCTTAAAAAGAAAAAGAAAAATCGGATATGACAGCAGCTTTTTTCATATGCTAGTAATAGCATGAAAGGAGTGTGGTTAGATGAAATATCGCTTTCACAAACAAGTATCAATGATTATGAAGGACGCTGCCAATGAGGCAAAGGATATGGGGAATAATTATGTAGGGAGTGAGCATGTACTGCTGGCACTTCTGAAAGATACAACGACAAACTTCGCTAAAATTTTGGCTAAACAGGGAATTTATTATTATCAGCTGAAAGAAGATTTGATGGTTTTATTTGGATTGAGAGAAAAAACAATTAAAGAGATTCAAGTAACACAGGTTGTTGACGATATATTGGAACGCAGCCATAAGCAGATGCAGGAACAGAATCAGGATGCGGTGAATGCAGATATGTTGGCACTGGCGCTGTTACAGACCGAAAGCTGTGTTGCCAATGAAATTTTACTGCGCTATGATGTAGACAGCGAAGCATTGCTTCAGGAATTAGGGGGCAGTAATACAAGTGAGCTTGATAAAATTGCAGAACTGCGAAATTTGAATACATGTAAAAACAATCGTGATATTGTCGGCAGGGATCATGAACTGGAATTGATGATTTCGATTTTATCACGCAAGGAAAAAGCCAATCCGCTGTTGATCGGTGAACCGGGTGTCGGTAAAACGGCTCTTGTTGAAAAGCTGGCGGGGATGATTTCTGAGCATCAGGTCAGCGGTGAGCTTCAAAATGCCGTTATTTATGAGCTGCATTTGAATTCGTTGGTTGCCGGAACAAAATATCGCGGTGATTTTGAGGAAAAGATTCAAAATCTGATTCAAGTGTTGGAAAAGCATCCGAATGTGATTTTATTTATCGATGAAATTCATCAGATGATCGGTGCCGGTAAAAGCGAAGGCAGTATTGATGTATCCAGTGTATTAAAGCCCTATTTGGCACGCGGGGCAATCAAATGTATCGGCGCTACCACATTAGATGAATATGAAAAATATATTGAAAAAGATCGTGCTTTGGAAAGGCGTTTTCAAATTATTCACGTAAAGGAGCCGGATAAAGCAACCTGTGAAACAATGATTATCAGTAAAATCAAGGAATATGAGCAGTTTCATCAAGTGAGCATACCGGCAAAGTTAATTCATCAGATGATTGAATATTGTGATTACTATATGCCGCAGCGTAAGTTTCCCGATAAAGCGATTGATGTGCTTGATCTGTCTTGTGTACATGCGAAGCGTTTAAAGAATAAAACTGTAAATGAAGGCATTGTGCGCAAGGTCATTGAACAGTTGACGGCGATTCCGCTGGAATCCAATGATCGCTTATATGCGGTGAGACATCGTTTAGAGGAGCGTATTGTCGGGCAGCGGGCAATGATTGATCGTTTGATGCACCAGTTGGCATGGATTGAACAAGGCGTAATCTTAGATCGTCCGTTAGGTGTTTGGCTGTTTTGCGGAGGTCACTGCTGCGGAAAAAAGACCGTGATGAAAGAATTCAACCGTGCTTATTTTAATCAAGAGGATTTATTGGAATTCGATGTCAGCACACCGGAAAGCTCATTGCCTCATGTTTTGAGTAAGATTAAGCATAATCCGTATACAACCATTCATGTCGCAAATCTGCATGCGGCTTCTGTATCTACGCTGCAGTTTTTAAGACAGTCGATCAGTAAAGGCTTTATTGAAACACAAAATCAAAAAATTGATCTTCGTCATGCGATTATTATTATGAGCGGTGATTTTCAGCTCGCATCATCTGATTCCTTGCGCTTTGCCGAAAATCAGACGTATGACAGCGTATTGGAAAAGCAGTTGGGCAAGGAATTCTTGGAAATTTTTGATGAAATCTTCTGCTTTGAAGCTTTAGATGAAGCAGCCAAGCTTTCCGTGCTGAAACAGGAAACAGAAAACTGGCGCAGTATCCCCGATGTGACGATGTTGAAAAGTGCATTAACAGGCAGTGACACTTTAACCCATGCACTGAAAAAGCTGCGTTTCGGAATCATTCATTCAAATTGAAAGAGAAAAGTAACAACACTCTTTCTTTTTTTGCTTATTGCATGGGAAGCTGATGAAAAATATGATAAAATAGAGAAAGAGAGGCAGGTGGTAGTTGTGAAAGAACAGAGTATTTCGATGACGACAGACAGAAATACTGATGAGGATCACGTGCCACTTGAACGAAAGCGGTAGGATCCTTCCAAAGGGAGGAAAACGATGAAGCGTAAAATTACAAATGAAGAATTGAAGCAGCTGTTGCTTCGCGGAAATGAAGCGGAAATAAAAGCTGTGATTGCGGATATTCATCCTGTCGTTATCTTGGATCTGATTCATGAAAATGAGGAATCGGCTTATGCATTATTGGCACATTTATCCGATGAGGTGATTGCCGAGGTTGTAGAGGAAGAGGATGACGAGGATAAATATGAACTGTTAAAGCTGTTCTCTGATGTCAAACAAAAGCATATCTTAGAGGAAATGTCGAAGGATGAGGTCACGGATTTGCTCGGTGAACTTGAGGATGAAGAGCAACAGGAGCTGCTTGCGAAGTTAGATAATGAAGATCGTCAAGATGTAAAGGAACTGATGAGCTACCCGAAGGAATGTGCGGGCGGTTTGATGACGACTGAGTTTATATCGATACGGGCAAAGAATACGGTGTATCAGACATTGGAGTATTTACAGCGTAATACTGATGCCGAAATGGCATATTATCTGTATGTGACAGATCGTCAGAATGTATTGAAGGGCGTTGTTTCACTGCGTGATATTGTGAGCAGTAATTTCGATACAAATATGTTGGAAATAACCAATCCCAATGTAATCAGTGTACAATATGATGAGGATCAGGAAGCGGTATGGAAACAGTTTGAAAAATACGGCTTTGTGATGATGCCGGTCGTCGATGAGGAACACCATATGCTCGGTGTAATCACCGTAGATGATATTATGGGCGTCATTCAGGAAGAAACGACGGAAGATATTAACCGGTTGGGACAGGTCGGCAAGGAAGAACGCATTGATTCACAGCTGTTTGAATCACTGAAATCACGATTGCCGTGGTTGGTGATCAACTTGTTTACTGCCGTATTGGCAGCGGCAGTCATTTCCTGTTTTGAAGGCACGATTTCACAAGTGGTATCCTTAGCTACGATTATGCCTATTGTGACCGGAATGGGCGGCAATGCCGGTACCCAGTCCTTAACGATTGTTGTGCGCGGTTTGTCATTAGGTGAACTGACAAAGGAAAATGCGATGAAAATACTGGCAAAGGAAATCGGTGTCGGCTTATTCAGCGGTATGGTGATTGGTCTATTGATTGCGATCGGCGCAATGTTGTTTGAACAAAATCCGATCTTTGGTTTAGTAACCGGTGCAGCGATGTTCTTGAATATGATTTTAGCCACAATTGCCGGTTATTTTATTCCGGTGATTCTGGAAAAATGTCATGTTGATCCGGCACTCGCATCCGGTGTGTTTGTCACAACCGTTACCGATGTACTCGGTTTCTTGTTTTTCCTCGGCTTAGCTACTGTGGCACTGCCGTATTTATTGTAGTATGAAACAGCGATCAAAGCGGCTGAATAAGGTTCTGATATGCTTATGTATTGCCGCAGCGGCGATTGTTTTATGGATTATGTATCTCTATAATGTAATAGCGCATCGACAATTCAGCGATCAAAGCTTTGACGTTACCTATACATTGTCGAATCATGATCAAAACAAAAACGGCATTGATGACTTTATCGATCTTTGGCTGGGAGCGGAACGGGAAGCCCGGCGGGCACCGTTTTATGTGAGTGCTTATTATGAAGGCGGTTATCCGCCGGCAACACAGGGTGTCTGCAGCGACTTAATTTGGCGTGCGTTTCGTGATGCCGGTTATGATTTTAAGGCGATGATCGATGCGGATATTGCCGCATGTCCAAACTGTTATCCACGGATTCACGGACAGAGTGATTCCAATATCGATTTTCGCAGAGTGGCGAATATTCGTGTCTTTTTAGAGCGCTACGCAGAAGCGTTGACCTGTGATTTATCAAAGATTGATGAATGGCAGGCAGGAGATATTGTCGTTTTTGCGGACAGTCATATCGGTATCTTATCCGATGTGCGAAATCATGAGGGCATTCCGTTCTTACTTCATAACGGCGGCTTGCCGAAAACCAAAGAGGACTGCTTAAAAAGAGAACAATTTTTAAAAGGAATCAGCGGACATTACCGCTTTCAATATACGGAAAAGATTGAAGAGCTGCTCAGTCAGCGGGAAGGAGCATAAAATGAAAGCATGTATTACAGGAGCCAGTTCCGGAATCGGCAGGGATATGGCAAGAGTGCTTGCCGATTACGGCATTGATCTGTTTATTGTGGCACGAAGAAGTGAGCGTTTAAAACAGCTGCAGGATGAATTATCACAAAAGGTAAAGGTTACGGCAATTACATTGGATTTGGCTGATGAATCAAGCTGTCGCTTATTATATGAGCGCCTGCAGAAAGAGGATATTGATATTTTAATTAACAATGCCGGATTCGGTATGGCAGGTCCCTTTACCGAAAGTGATTTACAGCGTGAATTAACGATGATCGATACGAATATTAAAGCGTGTCATATTTTAACAAAGCTGTTTTTGCGTGACTTTGTCAAACGTGATTTCGGATATGTCTTAAATGTAGCGTCTGCGGCTGCCTTCTTGCCGGGGCCGATGATGGCAACATACTATGCGACAAAGGCCTATGTTCGCCATTTTACTCTTGCTTTGCGCAAGGAAATGCAAAAGCGACATGCACATGTGTTTGTCAGCACGTTATGTCCCGGTCCCGTACATACGGAATTTAATGAAATCGCTAATGTGAAGTTTCGCGTAAAAGGAAAATCCAGTTACGAGGTGGCCAAAATCGCAATCGATGAAATGTTTGCCCAAAAAGCGAATATCATTCCCGGCAGACTGATGAAAACGGCATATCTGTGCTGTAAGCTGATGCCTTTGGCGGTATTGTTGGAAGTAGCTTATCATATTCAGAAAAGCAAACAGGAGAAAACCGATGACGCCGCATAATGAAGCGAAGAAACAAGAAATTGCGAAAACCGTTTTGATGCCCGGCGATCCGCTGCGTGCTAAATATATCGCTGAGCATTATTTAAAAGACTGTAAGCTGTTCAATGTAGTTCGTAATATGCTTGGCTATACCGGAACGTATCAAGGCAAAAAAATCTCCGTGATGGGTTCGGGAATGGGAATGCCGAGCATCGGTATTTATTCTTATGAACTGTTTCGCTTCTATGATGTCGATCGCATTATAAGAGTCGGAAGTGCCGGTGCGTACAACGAGCTTTTAAATGTATTCGATTTATTTTTAGCGGAAAGTGCATGGAGTGAATCCACTTATGCGGAAGTACAAAGCGGCTGTAAAGAAGCGATTTTATATCCGCACGCCGCATTGAATCAAATGATCGAGGACAGCGCACAGCGTTTATCGATACCGCTTCATAAGGGCAGAGTACATTCCAGTGATGTTTTTTATCATGAAGAAAATGTGAACGGATATCAAACTTTTCATGATCAATATCATTGTGATTGTGTGGAAATGGAAAGCTTTGCGCTGTTCCATAATGCGAATATCCTGCATAAACAAGCTGCTTGTCTTTTAACGATTTCCGATTCTTTTGTAAGCAGTGAAGCAGCCAGTGCCAAGGAACGTCAAACTGCCTTTGATGATATGTTTCGATTAGCATTAGAAGCAGCGATTACATGTGATTAGAGAGGAACATGGCATGAAACAAAGGATTTATTGTTTGATATTTTTCGCCTGTCTGTTAAGCGGCTGTATTTTTAAGCAACCGTATGATATAGATCAGGCGCAGCGCAGTGAATTCTCAATTCCCGATGATGCGTATCATTTGGCGGGACAGCGTTTTACGGTGCTTGAAAATAATGAGTTTGAAGAAAGCGGACAAATCTTTTATGCGGAAAGTGAAACGGAGCTTGCCAAGCTGATTCAATATGCGATCGATCATGATGTGGAATCAATCAGCTATCAAAGTAAGCATACATTGGATCTTGACTCAGTCTCCAAGCAATTAAGCATTTTAAATCCTTTTGATATTTCACTGCTGCAAAATGATACCTCATACAGTAATCATGCCGGTGATACGCTATATGTTTCCCATCGTATCACAATATCTAATCCCGATGAGCGTTATGCACAGGCAAAGAAAGAGGCAAAGCGGCGAGTTGCCGAAATCATCAGTGAGGATATGAGCCTTGATGAAAGAATTGCTGCGATTCACGACAATATTATTTTAACGACTCGCTATGAGGAAGAAAATGCCGAAGCAAACTCGTCTCAGTTTCAGGCATCGGGGGTATTGTTGGACGGTGTCGGTGTGTGCAGCGGCTATTCGAGAGCATTTCTGTTAATGGCAAAGGAAGCCGGTATTGAAGCAATTTATGTATCAGCGGAAGCGATGAATCACGGTTGGAATTATGTAAAAGGTGATAACGGCTGGCGCCATATCGATATTACTTGGGATGATCCGGTTCCCGATCAAGAGGGACGCATCCTTACAACTTATTTAAATGCAGAGGAAGATGTTTTCTTTGGTGATAATCTTCATATTTTAAATAATACAGAAAAGACTGCATTAAATGAAATCATTAACAGCTTTTTTAGCAATCATTCTTAAACCGATAAAAACATATGATAATATAACTATAACTTTGGGGCTGTATACTATGATCCACATACAGCCTGTTTTTTTAATACATGGGATAGCACAGACGGATACTGTGATAGGTGGATAGGTATTTCATTATAGGAATCAATCTGTGCGTTACGGGAGGAATAAACAGAATGATTGATAAAGATTTACAGGCACCTGATTTTTATTTACAGGATCAATATGAGCAATGGATCAAGTTAAGCGACTATCGCGGAGAAAAGGTTTGTATTCTCTTTTTTTCATCGATTACAAGTTTAGATAATCAAGCTTTCCTCATTAATTATGCAAAACGGATTAATGATTTTCATCTGTTTAAGACCGACGTGATTGCGATTTGCGGCGATGCTTCCGATGAATTAAATACAATTTGTAAACGTCTTCACATTCCTTTTTCAATATTGGCAGATACAGATCATAAAGTAAGACAGTGCTATGATGTATGGAATCAAAAGATCACTTTCGGAGAAATACGCTGGATTACTTCAAGATCATCGCTTTTGATTGATGAGACAGGCAGAGTTTATAAAACTTATAAGCGTGCTAATATTGAAACAAATGCCGCAGATGTGTTGGAATTTATTCAGCGTAATAATGAAAAAGCCGCATGGCGAAAGCTTTCCAGGCGAGCAAAAGAGAAAAAGAAGCGAGAACAATTTCGTCAAAATATGATTGTAGAGGATAATGAACAAAGACCGGGACAGGAAGATTTAATCTATTTTATTGAGGATTATCAAAAAGTGAAATAAAAAAACGGCAAAACCGTTTAATTGTTAGATATATTGGATTCCGAATAACCGGTATATATTCCCCAAGCCATAAAGAACAAGGTCAAAATACTGTTTCCGGAAAAAGCAAACCAAGAGCGAAACATGATTTGAATCGTAATGCTCCACAATTGCGGATGAACGAGAATATCAAAGCCGCCGAAAGCAAATATTTCCGATAACAGAATACTGAAAACAGTCAGTCCGGCACCCAAATAAGAATATTTAACGCCGATGCCTCCGCCTGCTTTATGAATTGCCTGCGCGATTAAATATCCGCTGACAACATAAAGAATGGGAAAGGTAATATGAAGCATTTGAGCGGTCAGCTGCGTAAGATATGTACTTACCACTGCACAACCGATTGCACACAAAAGCCCATAGAGAGCGGCTTTTATCATTCGTTGTTTATTATTCATGAAATGCGAGTTATAAATTTGCATCTTTAATTTCCTCCTACGGCAATAGTATAACACTTTATGAACGGCTTGTGAATCCTTATCGATCCTACTTGCACATCTGTAAAAAGTGTTTATAATAAATAATAAAGATAGGAGCGAAAACATATGAGACCAATAAAAACAGTTGCTTTTATCGGTTTGGGTGCCGTAGGAACTAATTTTGCTTATTTTTTTCATCAGCGTCTTGACAAAGGTGACGTTCAGATTATTGCGGATCAAAAGCGTATTGCGCGTTATCAAAGAGAAGGCGTTTATTATAATCAAGAGCGTTGTGATTTTATGTACGTTGATGCAAAATCAAAAACAGCGCCGGTTGATTTGGCAATAATCTGTACTAAGGTAAACGGTTTGGAAGCCGCCTGTGAAGCTTTGAAATCCCATACGGATCAACATACGCTGTTGATGAGTGCCGTCAACGGAATCAGTAGTGAAGAAGTGATGGCGAATTATTTTCTTAAGCAAAATATTATTTATACCGTTGCACAAGGAATGGATGCGACGAAAACAGACAATCATGTAATCTGTCATAATATCGGTGAATTATGCTTCGGTGCTGTCAATGAGCATCAAACGGAAGCTGTACAGCGCATTCATGAATTTTTTTCGGCTGTTGATTTTCCGCATCATGTCAAAGCAGATATTCTTCATCATCAATGGGGCAAGTTTATGTTAAACTGTGGCTTGAATCAAGTTGTTGCGATCTATGAGGGAACTTATGAATCGATCCAACAGGAAGGGTTGATGCGAAAGCAAATGCTGGAAGCGATGAAAGAAGTGCAGCAGCTTTCAATATATGAAGGCATTCATTTAAACGAAGCGGAAATTGCCGAATGGGCAGCGATGTGTGACACACTTTCACCGGATGGGATGCCGAGCATGGCACAAGATGTGAAGGCAAAGCGCAAAACCGAGGTTTCACTGTTCGCAGCGGAAGTCTGTAAACGGTGTGCAAAATATGATCTGTCTGCGCCGATGAACACTTGGCTTTTGGAACGTTTGAGCGCAATGGAAAAAGCTTATTCTGACTGAGATTCGGTATTTTCAGCCAAATTGAAGCTTTTTTTTCTTTTTTTAGGACAATATGTATCGGTATAAATTGTTTTTTCTAACGGATATGATAGAATATAGGGGACATTCAGAAAGGAAGATCTATCCCGATGAAAAAACGAAAGCTAAGTATTCATGTGAAAATCCTGCTTTTATTATGTGCCAGTATCGGTTTATTAGGATTAGATGGGTTTGGTGTATATCAAATCGATCAAATGATGCAGCAGCGTATTATCGATACTTATGCGGCTTTACAGGATGAAGCAACTCAGCGTCTTTCTCATCATATGCGGGAAGCATTTGAACAAAATAAAGCAGCTGATAAAAATGCCGATGCTGTTTTTGTCGCATATATTCAGGAACAGAAAAGCAGTGCCGATACTTACTGGTTTTTATATCGCAAGGATAAGATTCTCTTTGAGCGTGATGCGATGCAGACCGCGATGCAGGACGGTAAGGATTTAAACCGCTTGATTGAAGAATGGCGCAATAAGGGCGGCAATCTTCCACAGGCAAATACATTGTTCGGCAGTGAACAGGCGCATGGTTTTATCACCAAGGAAGCAGGCGGAGCATGGGAAAGCATCAGTACAACCACCATGCAGATCAACGGCACGCTCTATATTATCGGCAGCTCTGCCACAACAGCTTCCGTTCTGCGCAATGTCGGGTATCAAAATGTTCGCTTATTACTGATGATCGCCGGCGGCATACTGGCCGCAATCATTATTGCTTTTGCGGTTATGTTAGTTCATATGCTGAAGAAATATCAGCGTATGAAGATGTATAAGGAAGAGATTCAGCACACGTATCGTGCCGAACTGACACGCTTGAATCAGGAATTAAAAGAACGCAGGCGTCAGGCAAAGGATGAGCAGCTGATGGATCCGTTAGGGTTATTTTATAATCGCGAATATTTCTATACATTATTATTGAATATGAAGCGTCAAAACTTAAAATCGATCGGTATGATCGTGATTGAGTTGAACAGTCTTCATCCTTATATCGATGCATACGGTCTTGATTTTGAACAAGAGACGCTCTCCCAAATGAAGGAATGTTTAGAGCGCTGTGTGCTTCAGGAATGCATCATTGCCCGTGTACGAGAAAATCGCATTGTAATTACAATTATATCCGATGATTATCGTAAGATGTCTGAGGAATGTAATGCTTTGGATAAGGCATTGGCAACGCTTGGTTTAGCTATTTCATTCAAAATTTATTCTATTATTCAAATGCCGAATGAAAGTGCTATGGATATGTATCAGCGTATTGATCAAATTATTTCCATTCAATAATGTTATGAAATAAACAGTTTGCGCAGATTGTGTGCAGCTGTTTTTTTATCTTTGAAATATACTGATTGGATTTTATTATGAAAAATTTTGTTTGATTTCATTTATATATGTAAAAATAGTGTATAGTTAGTATAGACAAGCTTTTTAAAATAAGGTAGAATATAGAAAATTTCTACTCATACAAAAGATTCAAGAATCATTTATGCTTAAATCAATGTTTATGCTTTTTGTGTCTTTAAGCAAAAGAATAATAATCAATTGATCAGTAATCTAAAGACTATGGAAGAAAAACGGAGGTAATCAGAATGAAAAAGGGATATGTTTTACTGATGCTGGCAGGGATGCTTGTTATCAATCTGTTGGATTTTACCGCAATAACGACAGCGTCTGCCGCAGAAAATAAAATTACGGTCGTTAAAGGCAGCGCAGTTGATGAGTACGATACGATCCAAGAAGCCGTTGAAAGTGTCAATGACGGTGAAAGTGCGGAAATACAAGTTCCCGCAGGGACATACGATGAGACAATAACGATCACAAATACCAAAGGTACGTTGAATCGTACAATCGTTTTAAAAGGAGCGCAGGCGGGCAATTCCGCAGTTGTGAACGGAAATCAACGAAATGATTCAGAAACAATTCTGAACGGCGGGATTGAAGTCAACGGCCTGCATGAGAGCGCTTCGCTTACGATTGACGGGTTCACGCTTCATAAGAAAGGTATTAATATTCAAGGCTGGGGGAATCTGATTGATTCCAACGGTGATTTGAAAATAATGAATAATGTAATTACCGATATAGAAAACGGCAGTGTATCGGCGATTCATGTGAATACGAATGCTGCGACGGAATTTATCGGCACATTTGAAGCTTCTGATAATTATATAGCACAGATCGGAGAGACAGATTTTGCGACTAACGGCATCTATTTTACAATTACTGCCGATACAATGAAAATTAAAAATAATGTGATTCGTGATGTGAATCATTCATGTATTAATTTTTCGTCAGCGACAATCAAAAACGGCGTTGAGATTACCGACAATGTGATTATGAATTGGAATCGAGACGGTATTGCCGGAAGCGGTGCCGGCGGAAGTCAGGGGGATGGAATCTATATTACAAAGACCAAAACAGCCAACACGGTACCGATTGAAATTCATCATAATGTAATCTCAAGAGCGGAAACATTGGAAGGAAATAAAGGGTATGCGGCCCGCTGTTCGCTAAATCAAGGAAAGATTGATCTCAGTGAAAATTATTGGGATTCCCAGTTTCCGTATCAAGTAATTTCCGGACTCAACTATGCGAATGTTACTCTTTTAACGGTTTGCGATGAAACCATGACAGTGAAGCCGCAGGCGGTATCCAATTTTACTTTTACAACAAGTGATCTTTATCTCGGCGGAAAATATGCGGAAAGAAAACTGTCTGCGAATGTAGTAATGCTTGATAAAACCGCAGTGAAGCCGGATGTTGTATTTATCAATGACAGTGAAGATACAATCACATTGGATATTCGTGATGACGGTGTTTACGCTGTCGGCGAAAAAGCAGGCGCAGCTAAAATAACAGCGGTACTTATTGATCCTGTGTCAAATGAAGAATATCAAATTGAAGGGAGCTTTTCAGTCAAGGCGATTGAAATGAAGGATCAGGAAATAGAGCCGGATCAAAGTGTACAGATGACCTATCAGGTCTTACCGAATGCGGAAACATTTCCGAGTTATTATAAAATAGAATGGACTTCTTCCGATGAAAGTGTCGCTGCAGTAGATGAAAACGGCTTAGTGAGCAGTACCGGAAAAGAAGGTACGGCAAAGATCGAAGTCACCGTGAAAAGCTTTGGGACAATCTATTATCATACTTCTGCGACAGTAACGGTAAAGAAACCGTTTATAAATACCGAGCCGATTATTTATGCGGAAGATCAAACGCTGATCGTCAATGAAGTATTTGAGCCGTTAAAGGGTGTCACTGCCGCAGATCAAGAGGACGGTGATCTTACCGCCGCTGTTGAGGTTGTGAAAAATGATGTAGACATTACTGCGGCAGGTATTTATGAAGTGATATATCGTGTGAGCGACAGTGCGGGCGCAACTGTTGAGAAAACAATTACGGTAACGGTAAAGGAACCGGAAATGGTAACTGTTGATATTCAAGCAATCTTAGATGAGCAAACTGAACTGAGCGTACTTCAGAAACAGGTTGTCAAAGGATCTGAAATGGATATAGAGGTTTTAAAAGAATTGAACGATCTCTTAGATGAACTAAATACAACGGATCGATTCAGTGAATATCGCTGTAAAGGCTTCTTTTCAGATAAAGAAGGCATACATTCTTTACAACTCGGTGATCATTTTGATGAGGACAAGGTTATTTATATGATATGGGAGAAAATTCCCGATCAAACGGACGATAAGCCAAATCCGGTAGATCCTGATACTCCCGATCAGCCGGAAAAACCTGAAGAACCTGATCAACCGACAAAACCTGTATTACCTGAGGAACCCGAACAGCCGCAGCCTCCCGAAAAACCGATTAAACCGGAGAAACCGATCGTTCCGACAAATCCAAAGGATCCGAACAAACCGCAGGAACCGATTGAATCGATCAAGCCTAAACCGATACAACCAAATGATCGTAATGATGATATGCATCAGACTAATGAATCGCTGAAAAATAATAAGAACAGTGTAAACACAGGGGATATGCAAATACGCGGCTTATATTTATCGATGTGTCTTTTCTCAGCTTTCATCATCGCTGTTTTCTGTTCGTTAAAGAAAAATGTTAAATAAAGAAATGTTTAAATAGTCAAAGATAGCTGTTTCATCGGCTGTCTTTTTAAATTCGCAATAAAAAGCAAATTTTACTATGGATATGAAATAAAATGTGATACAATAAATGTAACCGTTATCTTATTTCGTTAAAGATACGAAAAGATAGGATAATCTTGTTATAAAAACAGCTTTCATGAATAAGCAACAGGAGGAAGAAACATGGAGCGTTCAAGCGGAATATTATTAGCAGTATCCTCATTACCCGGAAATCAGGGGATCGGTGATTTCGGGAAACCGGCTTATACCTTTATCGATCTGATCGCAGAACAGGGTGTTAAAATATGGCAAATTTTGCCTCTGCATCCTTTAGGATACGGAAATTCACCGTATCAGCCTTATTCTACGTATGCCGGTGATCCGATCTATATCAATATTGATCGTTTATCGGAGTTAGGCTTAATTAAAATGAGTTCCATCCGTAATTTTAATAAATTCCAAGAAACAGTTGATTATGAGGGTGTGAGAGCATTTAAGGAACCATATTTTAAAAAGGCTTTTCGCACCTTTAAAAAAGAGTTTAATCGTTTTAAAGCTGAGTATGAGGAATTCTGTGCGAACTGCGAATGGCTGGAAAGCTATGCGATGTTTGCGGCGTTAAAGCATAAAAATGATAATAAATGCTGGTTGGAATGGGATGAAGCAGATAAAGAATGGATTAAAGAAAAACCGCTGCGCAAAGATTTGAGCGAGGCAGTGGCTTATGAGAAATTCCTGCAGTTTATGTTTTATCTCCAATGGCAGAGTGTAAAGGCGTATGCGAATGAGAAAGCGATCAAAATTATGGGCGATATGCCGATTTATGTAGGACTGGATTCTGCCGATGTATGGGAAAATCGTAAAGACTTTCTGTTGGAAAAAGACGGCAGTCCGTCTTTTGTGGCAGGAGTACCGCCTGATTATTTCAGTTGGACCGGACAGCGTTGGGGGAATCCGATCTATCATTGGAGCCGCATGAAAAAGAATCGTTACAGCTTTTGGATTAAACGATTGGCTTGGGCAAAAGAGCAGTTCGATGTAATTCGTATCGATCATTTCCGCGCGTTTGATACGTATTGGAAAATACCTGCTTCCTGTGATACGGCGATTGAAGGAGAGTGGATGGAAGGGCCTGCTTATGATTTATTCGATCGTATTTATCGCGTAATGCCGGATATTGAAATTGTAGTAGAGGATTTAGGCGATTTGAGACAAGAGGTGCATACGCTTCGTGATCATTATGATTTATACGGAATGAGGGTTCTTCAATTTGAAATGGAACCGAAGCGCCTACGTAAAGGATTCCGTGAACATGTCATTGTTTATACCGGTACGCATGATAATATGACCTCTGAACAATGGTATGAGCAGCAGCATCCGAATTTAAAAATCGCATTGCGCCGTTTCTTTCATAACCGTAATTATAAAGAGCGAAATTTTCATGACTTGTTAAATCACTTTGCTTTAAACAGTGAGGCAGATATTTGTGTGATTCCGATGCAGGATGTATTGGGAATCAAAGAGCAGGGAAGGATGAATACCCCTTCTACAATCGGTTCACCGAATTGGGAATGGAAATTGAAGAATTTTAAGATTGTGCAGAATGATATAAAGAAGATCGGCGAATGGGTGAAGGAAAGCAATCGCTGATTATCCTGAATTGCAAGTAGAAAGTGGAAATAAGATAAGAGATTAAACATAGAAGCAAG
>CANOSP010000012.1 GCA_947569705.1 uncultured Erysipelotrichaceae bacterium | reverse complement strand
CGTATATGATACAACACTCTTCTTTCTCTTGTCAATCTTTTTCTTTACTTTTTTTTGATTTTTTATTCATTTTACAGAAAAAGACCGTTGAGTCGCATTTCATTCGTATAAACAGCGCATTTCTGCAACCCCTTTCATTCTTTTGTTTTGTTTTTTTATAAAAAAAGATCACTACAGCATAGCCAAATATCGATCATATAATTCCCAGATTTCTTCTTCGTTAAACGGTGAAATTCCATTCTCTATTTTATAGATCAATTCATCCATTTCTTTATGTAAAATCACATCTAACTTTTCTCCGTACTGCATTTTAACGGAATGCTTCGCATATTCATCTTCATCTAAAATAAGAATCTTGCCTCGTGGTGTTACCTTAACATCTAAATCATAATCAATGTTTTTGATTGCTTCTCCGTCATAAATACTGGGAGATGCCATATTACAATAATAATGAATACCGCTCTTACGGATCATACAAATAATATTATACCAGTGATCCGGATAGAAGAAACATAGCGCCGGTTCTCTTGTTACCCATTTGCGTCCGTCCGCCTCACTCACTAAGGAACGGTTGGTTACCGCGACAATACGAACAACATTTGCCTCAATCACAAATCCTTTCGCCCATGTACGATGCAGACTTCCGTCATGTTTATAGCTTTGTATATACACTCGCTCTTTTTCTTTTATTGCCACAAGAACACTCCTTACCGTTAACCAATTATAACATACATCATGCTCTTATGTATAAAACTTATTCCATTTCCCATAATAAAAGTAAAGCAGAAAGGAGGACATGACAGAATCTGTCATGACAAATGATTATGAAATCTCAAAATTCGTTTATGCTGACGGGAAAAGATGTGTTGTATTTAACCGACATTCTCGATCAGACTTTGGTTTTGAATCTACGCGTTGCGAATGACCTAACCATGATTAAAGACAAAGAGGTAAAAGCGTGCTTCCAACATGTAAATCAAGTGCTTTGTGAAAGCTATCGTTCATTATTGGCACAGCTGGAAAGAGAGGCAAATTAATATGGCAAAGAGCACTTATGCAGATAAAGAAATCGCAACCAATTTATTAGTTACTTTAAAGCATATGAAATCGGAATTGAATCTGTTCACTCAAGAAGCCAGCAATGAGGAACTGTTTCATGAAATCAATCAAGTTTATAATCAAATTTCCGATTTACAACGTGAGGTTTTTCAAATGATGTGCGCTCAAGGATGGTATAAGATGAAATCTGATACAAAGGACAGTATTTCCAAAGCGTATAAGAAATTCTCAGACAGTGAATCTGATCTGTGTGAAAGCGAGTAATCGCTTTTTCTTTGGACTTTTTTACATACGATAAGCTGTTGTATTCCCCTATTCATCTTCATTATTACTATATTGATATACATTTTTCTTTCTCTTATCCATTTATTTCATCTCTTACAAAACATGCGCAGTTTTCACGTTCATACCTTACTTTATATCATGAATCATTTTCATTTATGCTATAATTATTGAACGTAAGAAAAGGAGCGTATTAATATGGATAAGATCACTTTTTATCATCACCTTTGCCGCCAATTATCCGCATTGCTGGATAATGAACATGATATAATCGCTAATATGGCAAATACAAGTGCTTTACTATATGAATCTTTACCTGATATTAATTGGGTAGGATTTTATCGTAATATTGATCAGAGATTATTGTTGGGACCGTTTCAAGGCAAAACGGCATGTTTTTCTATTCCTTATGATAAAGGTGTCTGCGGTGCTTGCTTCACAAAGGAAAAGGTCATTCGTGTTGATAATGTGAAGTTGTTCCCCACTCATATCGCATGTGATTGCGCCAGCTTATCGGAAATTGTCCTGCCGGTTTTTCACCATCGCAAAATCATCGCTGTTTTAGATATCGATGCACCGATTCTTTGTCGTTTTAATGCCGATGATGAGAAAGGTCTGTTGGAAGTGGTCAGTATCTTCGAGCATTCCATTAATAAAAAAGAAAATAAAAGATAATAGGCGTCTTCATTGATAAAGCAGTTTATTTTTTCGCTCATTTGTTCCTAATTTAATAATGAATTTTCCCTAGGTTATTCATTGTTTAATGTTTACAGTACAGTTCTGTATTGTCTCTTGTTATTTGCCGGCTTTTCTTATTGTTTTTGAATTTCTCTTATGCTTTTTTATAAATAAACGAGTGCATTGCTTTCGACATTCCCAATGATTATCATTATGCGAAAGTTTACACTCGTTTTTTATGTTATCGTTTTTGTCACATTCCATATCATCAATTAATATGGAAATAAGCCGTCGCTATATTCACAGCCTCTCTTGCGGAAAAGAAGCGACATCGAGCTGTATTCAAATACATATTTTTTACAATTTTTCGCTCTTCCATTACTTGACCGATTACTTCAAAGCCACTGTGTTCCAATTCCAAATCCAACATATCTTTCCAAACCGTATGATTATTCTGTTCAATCGGCGCTGACAGAATTTTTATCGGCAATTGATCTCCGCTGTAACGGGCAAGCTGAAATGCGGTACAGTCATCATAGCTGCATCCGAGCAATAATGAATATCCATTTAATTCCGTCAATTTGCCCAACGGTGATTCCTTTGATAATCCAAAATGCAGCGGATGCTTATCACAAATGATTTTTGCATATTTTCCCCATGCCGCAAATGAATAAATCGGATGGTATGAACGCACAACCCCCTCATTGCGTAAAAACTGATGTACTAATGCATCGGTCGTATCCGGTTCACTTAATTTACGGTGGAACGGTAGTGCATAATCTCTGATTAAATCCCAATTTTCTCTGGCAATGCGCTTGGCCCCGTAACAAGCAGGGTCTAAATTATCACAGTTAAAGGCAGGCATGACAATGGTTCCTTCATAACCGACAGTTTCCATTAATGCTTCAATCAACACCTGTACTCCGCCGCTGATATAGCCAAGCTTTGTACAGTCCGCATCAATTAACAACAACATTCCTCGCTGTACACCTAAATTGGATAATTGACGCATAACATCCGCTTTGGTGATAATATCGACAATGCCTTCTTCTTTTAATATATCTTCAATAACTTCAGCCATTCTCGATATGTCTCCAATTCTATATAATTACGTTTAATATTCTCTTGTTTCAATACACCCTCATCAAAATAATAGGTCATCGGCAATGTATCAATATCTCCTAAAGTAATTTTTAATTCTTCCAGTTTATCTTTATCTTCATTATCCACATCAATATAATAAAGATCAAAATGTTTTTCTTGTTCTAAGGTTTCTACAACCTTTGCGTATTCATCACAGGAATAACAATTATTTGCGGTTAATACGAGTAAGAAGCTGTTTTCTCCATCGATTTGAATACGGCGAATAACCTCATCGGCAGTTATTTTTTTCATGCTTTCACTTCCTGCAGATGAACAGCCGCATAATACCAGCATCAATGAACAAGCAATCAACCATTTTTTCATATGCATTGCCTCCTTACGCTTGTATTATACCGTAAATCTTCACTGATTAAAAGAGGTTTATTGTTTATCTTTTTTGTGGTTCTGAAGAATAATGCTATTATAATAAAATTCTCTTACAGGCTGTGTGCAAGCTTTCCGGCTGCGGCAGCCGCAATCGCACCGACAATATCGTCTAAAAACGTATTGCATTGTTTCTGATGCTGATTAAGTTGACGAATAATACCCGGTTTACATCTGTCAATATAACCGTAGTTTGTCAATGCGATGGAGCCGTATAAATTACAAATTCCGTATGCTAATACTTCATCAATGCCGTACAGCGGTGAATCTATTTGTAAAATCTTTGTCAGTTGTTCATCTGCCAGCTTTTTCTCTTCTGTTGCTATATCAAGGCAAATCCCGGTGATGACCGCATGTTGAACCTCGCGTTTATGCAGAATTTCCTTTACTGCCTGCTCACAAACGGCTTCACTTAATTCCGGATGATAATCTTTTTGAAGAAACAAAACACATTGTGCAATATCTCGAATCGTAACCCCTCTGGATGATAAATAATCAATACATTTTTCGTACATCGTATTCCTCCTGTCTACCTATGTATTGTATCCAATTTATGATGTTTATATGATTAATCATCAAGGATTCATCGTTTCTTTTTATTTATGATAAAAAAAGTACGTCGACTTTGCATCAGTTTTGGCAGACGTACTCTTTTTACTTCATAATTTTATGATATTAATCAGCTTATGCGGCTTCCTTTGCTTGTGCGATAATACGCTCGCTGAGGTTTTGCGGCACTTGATCGTAACGCTCAAATACCTGTGTATAGCTGCCTCTGCCTTTGGTCATCGCTCTTAATTCAATCGGATATTTCTGCATTTCCGCTAAGGGAACCTGTGCATTGATAATTTGATAGCCGTCAATCATATCCATCCCTATAATCGCGCCGCGGCGTTTATTAAAATCACCTATAATATCTCCGGTATATTCATCCGGCACTCTGACATGCACATTTACAATCGGTTCTAATAAGACAGGCTTTGCCTTCGGCATCGCATCTTTGTATGCTAAATGCGCTGCCAGCTTAAATGCCATTTCACTGGAATCGACATCATGGTATTTTCCGTCTAATAATGTTGCTTTAATATTCACAACCTTATATCCTGCCAAAACACCTTTTTCCATACATTCTTTCAAACCGGTTTCCACTGCCGGGAAATATCCCTTCGGGATCGCTCCGCCGAATACCTTTTCTACAAATACCATTTCGATTGCTTCCTCATTCGGTTCAAACTCAATAAATACATGTCCGAATTGTCCGTGTCCGCCGGTTTGTTTTTTATGTCTTCCTTCACCGATTGTTTTGGTACGAATTGTTTCTCGATAAGGAACGCGTGGCGTCTTCAGTTCTACCTCGACCTTATAGCGTGTTTTTAATTTATTTAACGCAACCTCTAAATGCTGATCGCCGACTCCGTACAATACAGTTTGTTTGGTCTCCTGAATATTCTCTAAACGCAGTGTCGCATCTTCTTCACAGATTCGCGCCAATGCATTGCTCATTTTATCTTCATCGTTTTTTGACTTCGGATAAACTGCCATTCCCAGCATCGGCAAAGAGAACGGAATCGGTTCAATTACATAATGATTTCCTTTATCGCACAGTGTATCATTGGTTTGGGTAACCTGCAGCTTTACCACTGCACCGATGTCACCGGTAAATAATTTACCGACTGCGGTTTGATGCTTTCCTTTGACAATAAAGATTTGAGAAATTTTTTCTGTTTTATCTTTCTGTGTATTATAAACAACAGAATCGCTGCTTAATACACCGGACATTACTTTCAAATAGGAAATTCTGCCGACAAACGGATCTACAATGGTTTTAAACACCTGTACGCTCAATGCTTCTTTTTCATTTGTTTCCAGCATAACCGCATCATTTTTTTCTTGATCGGTGGCGATAAAGCTTCCTGCTTCACCATATGCAGGAAAGTATTTAATGATCAAATCCATCAAGCGTTCGATACCGACTGTAAGATTGGCAGACCCGCTGAATACCGGACGTATTTCACCGCTGCGCACTCCCAAACGTACCCCTTTGGTCAGTTCAGCTTCACTGAATTCCTCACCGTTGAAGAATTTTTCCATTAATTCATCATCGCCCATTGCGACTGCTTCGGCGATTTGATCTTTGTAAGCTTTAACTTGTTCAGCCATATGCGACGGCACCTCGCAAGCTTTATTCGGATCTGCTTTTGCGCCTTTGAAATACCATGCTTTATCTCTCAAAATATTGACGGAACCGATCACTTCATCATTTTCAATAATCGGAACTTCAAACGGAATTACACTTTTTCCGAATACCTCACGCAGCTTAGCGTAGGCAGTGTCAAAAGATGCATTTTCTTCATCGGTTTTATTGATAAAGAAAATGGTAGGAAGCTTGCGCTGCTGCGCTTCTTCCCATGCACGAATTGTTCCGCTCTGCACTCCTTCCTTGGCACCGACGATAATCAAAGCGTTGTCCGCAGTAGCGATCGCCGCTTCTTTTTCACCGCAGAAATCGGCATAGCCGGGAGTATCTAAGAAATTGATTTTACATTCTTTCCATTCAATCGGTACGATTGAGGTATATACCGATATGCCTCGGCGCACTTCCTCAGGGTCGTAGTCAATCAAGGAGCTTCCTTCACTTGTATGTCCGAAGCGATCACTCGCCTTCGTAAAAAACAACATGCTTTCCAATACTGCTGTTTTACCGGCGCCGCTATGTCCTAAAACGGCTACATTCCGGACCTCGTGTGCTAAATAATCACGCATTTTATTGCTCTACTTCAATAACGGTTTTAATTGATCTAAGCATTCGCCACGGACATAATGGACTGCTTTTCGACCTTCTTTATCAATTAACTCTTTATCGGCTCCGTTCGCAATTAAATCCTCTACCAAGCCTGCATAACCGCCGTATGCTGCACGCATCAACGCCGTACAACCGTTATTATCACCCAAATTTACATCAGCGCCTCGCTCCAACAATAAGCGAATAACATCCTTTTTAAAGGCAATACATGCTTCCATCAAGGCACTTCTGCCGGTTTCATCCTGTGCATTAATATCAGCTCCGGCATCTAACAGCACCGCAACACAGCGATCTCTGCCTAAAAATGCCGCACGCATCAATGCCGTTCTGCCGCGATCATCTTTTTTATTCACATCGGCGCCTGCTTCAATCAGCTTTTTGCATATTGTTTTATTGCCTTTTTTCGCAGCCCCCATAATAGCCGTTTTTCCTTTATTATCTTCTGCATTTACATCGGCACCGTTATCGACTAAATAGCGAACAATATCCTTATGATCTCGCTTCGCCGCGCGCATCAATGCCGTTCTTCCGTCACCGTTTTGATAATTAATATCGGCTCCTTTTTTTACTTCTGCACAAACAGTGGTGAAATCTCCGTTCGCACATGCATCCCAAAAAGTCTTAATGTCAATCTGATTCATGTCGCTTACCTCCTCATATGATTTTTAATCAGACAAATAAAAACGGGAACCTCACTTTTTCCCGCTTTCTTTCAGATAAAAAAACATGTGTCTCAACACAACCGCATGATCTTTTCTTTCGCATCCGTTTCCTTGATCCATAGCGATTCGCCTCCTCACATCTTTAGTATATCTATATTGTAATGCATTTTATGTTTGTTGCAAGCGTTTTCTTATGATGAGCGGTTAATTCGTCCTAATCGGTTATTTTATGGCATAATCGGTGAAGGTTACGTGCGATATTTTGCTTATGCAGCGCATATAATGTTAGCGGTGAAGCTTATGAATGTAGAAAAAGAACGTGCCCTCATGATTCATTTTCTTTATTGGATCATGGTGATCGGTTTATTATATCTGTTGTTTCGTTATGTGCTGTATGAGATCTTACCGCTGTTTATCGGTTTTTTAATTGCGTTTTCACTGCGTCCTGCAATTCGCCGCACCTCTAAGCTGCTTCCGTTTCCGCAAAAGCTGATTTCATTTTTTTATTTACTGTTATTTTACGGTACGATCGGAACCGCAGTAACTGCTTTATGCATTTATTGTTTTCATTTTTTATCTGCTTTTATCATTCAATTCCCTGCTTTATATGAAACCAATATCGCGCCTATGCTGGATCAGTGTTTTCATACATTAGAAAGTGAACTGGCAAATTTTCCTTTAACAGCGCAAATTGATATGAATGAATTTTTTATTCAGGCAATGGATTCCCTGCATGCATTTACGATTTCTTCCAGTGCTTCTTTGTTTTCGTTGTTTAAAGCGCTAACGGCATCGCTGCCCGGCATCATCGTTTCTTTTTTCATGACGCTGTTGTCCTCAATATTCTTTACGATGGATTTCTCCGTATTATCACATTTTATCATGCGGCAAATTCCTAAGGAGTCACATGATAAGTTCTATCGATTCCGCACAATCGTGACTGATACAGTTGCTCATTATATCAGCGCCTACGGCAGATTAATGATTATTACGTTTGCGGAATTGGCTGTTGGATTAATCATATTGAACGTTGAGTATGCGGTACCGATTGCTTTTCTGATTTCTTTTTTTGATATTTTTCCGATTTTGGGTACCGGCACCGTGTTATATCCATGGATGATCATTGCCTTTTTTCAACATCAGATGAAGCTCGCATCAGGTCTGTTAATTCTGCATTTGATCATTAATATCATCCGACAGATCATTGAGCCGCGCATTGTCGGCAAGCGTTTGGGAATTCATCCCGTTTTAATGCTTGCATGTATGTTTCTCGGAGTAAAATGTCTTGGCTTCTTGGGCATCTTTATCGCTCCGATTTTATTGCAGATTCTGGTTCAGCTGAACAAGGAAGGGTTTATTCGATTGTATCGATAATATCAAATTATGAACCATAGTTTTCACGATTTCGGATTTATGCTATAATACGGGAATTGAAAAGCAGTGGAAGTGATCATATGAACGCAACAGCATTTTGGGATGTTATCGGAAATTACAATACGCAGTCGATGGTATTTCAAATCGGTATGCTTATATTTCTAGTCGTAGGATTCGCATTTTCTTATACACAAAAAGTTAATTGGGCGGCAAAGTTTGTACTGGGTACAGCGAATCTGTTTATCGCTATTGCATTTTTTGCATGGTTCGGCACAGAGCCTATTCAAATATATTTCGCTTTACCGTTATTTTTATTGTGCGGCGGTTTATTTTTATATGAATGTATTCGTAATAAAAATGATATTCTTTTAAAACCGAATAAGCTGCAAGTATTTTTTTTATTACTTTATCTCATTTATCCACTGATCTCAATATTGCTGGGTAATACTTATCCGAAGATGGTTACGTACATTATGCCTTGCCCTGTTATCAGTTTAAGTATAGCTGTCTACGCTTGTTATGAAAAAAAGAATCAATTACTTCTTCTGCTTTTGACCGCTTGGGGATAAATAGGGATAAAATCGGTGATCTTCAGCGCCTATGAGGATATAATTTGGTTGATTTTAGGTTTGTATGGATTGGTTCTGCTTAAAAATGAAATAAGACTAAAACCGACGAATGAGTAATTCCTGTTCACCTAGAACACATCTGTTTCGGATATTTAAGCTTTGTGTAGAAAAAACAACCACTGACCTAGCCGGTGATTGTTATGTAATCATTTTTACTCTAACCCTGACATTTTTTTATACAGCGCTTTTGCATATCCATCTGTCATACCACTGATAAAATCCGTTGCCATCAATATTCTGTGATACAAAAGTTCCGCTTCATCTGTAATTCCTTCAAATTTTTTGACCTTAAAATAATCATCAATATAATTGGCTGAAATGAGCGTAATTACTTTTTTGTCCTGCGTCGTCATTACCCCATAACCATCAAATCTTATGACCGCAGGAATAAACTTATCCAACAGAAAATTAAGGATGATCTGTGCAGACATTTCAGGTTCTGTGATAATACGAGAATCAAAAACAAATTCTCCCATAGCCTTTTTTAACATTTTTACTGTTAAACTATGATTATTATCATAGAACAAATCGTAAGCATAGGTTCCTTGCAATATACTGTCATAACTTTTTGAGAATCTCCAACACACAACATACATCAGCCATCTTCTGAGATAAGTCCCCCATTGACTCATGACTTTTGTCTTATCTTTTTCTGCCCTGTTAAGGTAGTCTAATTTATTAATAATCTCTTTAGTTCTTTCGACGTGCTGTTTACATTCTCCGTATTTTTCTCCCAATGACTCATATGTATCTTGGAAAAAATACAACAAGTCGTTTACACTGATAATGCCGGATTTTACAGCGTCTTCTAAATCAGCAGTCATATATGCAATATCATCTGCCGCCTCAACCAAATATGCCAAAGGATGACGTATCACTATTCCTTCATTTCTGATTGTACCCACTTCTTTTGCAATATCTAAAAAAGCATTTTCTTCTGCTTGATAACATCCCATTTTATGTCTAATATTGGTTTTATCTATTTCATCGCATCTTGTCGGATATTTAATTAAGGCACTGATAATTGAAAACGGCAAATTAAGTTCTCTTTGATATCGAGCTTTTGATAAAATTCTGAGAGCCTGAGCATTTCCTTCAAAATTTTCCAAATCCATAATCTGCTTCTGATTCAACAATTCAGAAACAGGTTTTTCGTCTTTGCTTTTCAAGGAATAAATCTTTTTGAGATTATCCTTAAACCATTCTCTTATGATCTCTTCGCCTACATGACCGAACGGTGGATTTCCGAGATCATGCAATAATCCGGCGCATGATAAAATCGCCTCAATATCACCAACTCTTTGAGTTATTAATTTTTTATTATCTCGCTCATCATAATCTATCGGCAAATGTTGATAAAACGATGTATTTTGAAAACACATGATTCCCAATTGTTTCGCTATAGTCGATACTTCAATAGAATGTGTTAATCTGGTTCTGACAAAATCACTCTTGGATAACGGAAAAACTTGTGTCTTATCCTGTAGACGTCTGAAAGCCGCACTGGATACAATCATCTCATAATCTCTTTCAAACGGACTTATGTAATAATCCTCAAAAGCACTCGGATTTTCTTCTTCTTTGCCGAATCGGCTTTCTGTTAATAGTTTTTTCCATTCCATAAATATTTTCCTCCTACCTTTTCTCAATATCATTTTTTAATACGTTTTTCTTTATAAACATTCAATTTTGATGGACTTCCGATTTTGGAAGATTATTCAAACTTACTATATTGTTTATCAATTCCTACTTTCGGTAAATTTTGCAAACTTACAGTTTCCAATGTTTGTAATTGCTGTATTGCTAACTGTCGAAGCAATCTCATTCGCTCTTTTTGGTTCTTCCCTTGATTAATCAGAACAGCATTATAGCTTTCCAGATTGGCAAGCACTAATAATTGATTTAGTGTTGCAATATCTCTAATGTTTCCTTTTGCGGTTGCATTTTCATCCTTCCACTGTTTCGCTGATTTTCCGAACAAAACAACATTCAACATATCTGCTTCATTGGCATATGTATAGGCAATCTGTGCAGTTGTTAATTCAAGCGGAATCAAATTTTCTTTAATTGCATCTGTATGTATCCTGTAATTCAACTTAGAAATTTCTCTATTCAAATTCCAATTCAAAGATAACCGACTGTTTTCATCTGTCTTTAAACGCCTATAATCTTTCATAATATATAGCTGAAACTCAGGAGAAATCCAAGTTGCAAAAGACATAGCAATATCACTATGAGCATATGTTCCGCCATAGCGTCCTGCTTTTGAGGCAATACCAATAGCATTCATTTGTGTAATCCACTTTGTGGGTGTCATAACAAAACGATTTAAACCTGCCTCATTTTTAACCGCCTCGAATTGCACACGGTTAAACTCTGAATTGTGCAATTCTTCCCATACACCCAAAAACTCAATCGTATTTCTATTTCTCATCCAGTTTTGAATCACAAATCGCGGATCATCCTCATTTCGATATTTTGCAATATCCGTCAGTGAAATAAACTCGTTTTCAAAATTCGAAGTATAGATGCCAATATCAATACCTTTTGCATGAATAGTTTCCTTTACAACTTTCGCCATACACGCTCACCTCTTCTCCCATCATAATTTTTTATAACAGCTTATTCACTCTTCTAAGAAATTTCTGCTAAGAAACATCATGCTTATTTAATCACAAAGACTTTCTCATCTCTGCATATACGCAGCTTGTACTTTAAACCCATATTTCTGCTCAACATATTTCTGTATTTTTTATATGTAATTTTCAATTGATATTTCTTTTCCCGCTCTGCAATTACATCTAAAGGTAAGTTCAATCACCTTCTCCAAATTTAATCTTTACGTTGATATTACTGTGTAGTGACTACTTTCGAGACAAAAGTACAATCGTCTCCACATGATTCGTATTCGGAAACAGATCCACCGGTATTACTTCTTTTCCCTCATACCCAAGCTTTTTAAAAAACACCAAATCGCGCATCTGTGTACGCGGATCGCATGAAATATAAACGATCTGTTTCGGCTGAATCTTGGCACATGCCCTCATAAACTCCTTATCGCTGCCGCTGCGGGGCGGATCCATAATCACCGCATCAAAATGTCGCTTCTGTGCCGCCGCCTGCTCCATAAAATGAGTCGCATCATCACAGATAAAACGAGCGTTGGTCATATGATTCAGCGCCGCATTGCCGATCGCATCATGCACCGCCTGTTGATTTGATTCCACACCGATCACCTGCTTTACATGGTTTGCCACACTTAAGCCGATCGTTCCGATTCCGCAATACGCATCTAATACCGTTTCATTACCGTTTAGATTAAGTAAATCAAGCGCCTTATGATACAACACCTCGCATTGCTCATGATTAATCTGATAAAAACTCTTTGATGAAATCTGATGGCGATTCCCCATAAGAACATCTTCGATTTTACCGCTGCCGTATAACACACGCTCTTGTGACCCCAACACAACACTTGTTTTTCTTCCGTTGACATTTTGCACAATCGTTGTAATTTCAGGATGTGCTTTTAACAATTCGGAAACAAATTTTTTGCGCCCGGGAAACTGCTCGGACGTACAGACCGGCACCACCATGATCTCCTTGCTGACACGCCCCTTGCGCAACAGTACATGACGTAAAAATCCGCTGTGTCTTCTTTCATCATACGGTTCAATACGCTGCTTTTTCGCAATCAGCGCAATAGAATTCACAATATCATCCATCATTTCATCATGTAACAAACAGCTTTGATAAGGAATGATGCGATGTGAAAATTCCTCATAGAATCCCTTCTGTAATTTACTGTTTCGATCTTTATAAAAGCTGACGATCACTTTGTTTCGATACTGATACGGTTCTCTCATCCCGATCACAGGCAATACCTTTAATGACAATGAACTGTCCTTCACCCATTTCTTTACCATTGCCTGTTTTAAACTCAGCTGATGCGAATATTCACAATGCAATAAATGACAGCTTCCGCAATGATGATAAATATCACAGCTGCTCTTGACGCGATGCGGATCACGCACCTGCCACTTTACGATCTCTCCGACATATCCCCGTTGCAGTCGCTTGGTGATTTTCACGCTGACATGCTCCTGCGGCAATGCCTGTTTCACATAAATCACATCGTTGTGCAGCCGTGCGAGACCGTAGCCGTTATCCGCAAGGGAAATGATTTCAACCTGATAAATTTGATTGATCTTTACCATAAAGCTGCCTCTTGTTTCGCCTGCTCACAATTGATAAAGCGAATGCCTTTGATTCCCAATGTACATGCCACTGTTACATTCGCTGCATTATCATCGAAAAACACGCATTCCTCGGCATTTAATCCGTAACGACTTAACAACAACTCATAAATCTTTTGATCAGGTTTCAACACATATTCTTGATAACTTAAAATCGCCCCGTCCGCATCATCGAAAAACGCATAGCGTGCTTTTAAATATTGATGGCTTTCCAAACCGATATTACTTAGTAAATACACTTGATAGCCATGACTTTGACATGCCTTTAAATAAGCATAAGTTTCCTTATTCAAATCCATCATTTCTTTCCATTGCGCATAGATACATTCAATTTCTGGATGAAACTGCGGAAGCTTTTGCATATGCTCATTTTTTGCTTCCTCACATGTATAGATGCCTTGATCAATCTTTTCCCATGTCTCATCAAAGATCAACGGACAAATTGTATCCATATCACTTTGCGGCATTAGCTTTTGAAAATACGGTATCGGATGAAAATCCACAAGGACATTTCCAATATCAAAAATCACATTCTTTATTGAATTCATCAGCGATGATCCTCCTTAGACGTCAGTGAATGATACACGCCGTCCTCTCCTAATACAAAGGCACTGCCGATCGGCTCATCCAAAAAAGGAATAATTTCGGGACACACATTCGCTATTGTATTTAAAGCAAACACATGTGCATTTTTTGCATCCTGCAAATAAGCTTCACTTTCATCACCCGCAAGAAAACGCCATCCGCTGTCAGGGAAAGCGTTCAGTGCCTTTTCGCGATAAAAATAAGCGATCGGCATATCATCGATTGAAACGCGATTACTGACAATACAGCCTTCATTTCCCTGCTTCAATCCTTTATCTTCCACCTTTTCCAATCGCTGAAAGTAATGGGATGAAATCAGCCATGAGGTTTTTGCCCATACACGATCATGATCAAAAAATAAACGCTCGCAAATTTTCAGCGCTGCCTGCGCAAGCTTCTTTGTCGACTGTTCATTACCGGATTCTCTTTTCATATAATACATACTTCCGCATACATAAGAAATCGCATATTCATTAAAATCGGTAAAGTAACGGCGTGCCGTATCAACCTGCTTTTGAATTCGTTCCTGTGCCTCTTGTACGGTAATAAACCCACATAAATAGGCACTGCGTATTAAAAAGATGGCTTCTGAAACATCCCAAGCATAAAAACCAAAGCGTTTCGTCAACGGATAAAACTGTTTCGCATACACTTCACAACGCTTGATAAACTGTTTTACATGATCTTTCTGTGTTTCGATATCAAAGCAAGGTGTACCATCCCAAAAAGTTAAAAACTGTTGATATTGATCACCGCACTGATAGTTATAATGAATACATTCGTCCAAGCTCTGTACATCTTTCACATTCATCTGTGATAATTTTCTTTTGATTTTTTCATTAACTTTATCTAAATCCTGTTGATAGTTATATCCTTGATGCATTACGGAAGAGATCATACTTAAATACAGATAAAAAGCATGATCCGGAACTCGTTCTTTTTTCAAATGCAGTGCTTGTATTTTCTTTTGAAATTTCGTTATTTCTTTTAACATATTCATTCCTCACTTTTTCATTCCCCGTATTTCATAACTTTCATGTCGTATTTTTATTTAAATCATTACTATCATTATACACAAGCAAAGATAAAATAGCTATATGAATAAATCATAAATAAACAAACATAAAAAAAACACGAATGCTTTATTCCATCAACTTCGAAATGAAAGCTTCGCGTATTTTCATTTTATAACTGCTAATTATTTACGAATCAGCTGCTAATTTATTTTTTTAACAGAAGCGCTGATACAGTATTCAAGTTATGTCCGTTTAAGTATGCAATCAGCTTGCGCTTCATCGACAGCTGTCGATAATATTCACTTTGAAAAAGGTTCGGAAACTGTTTTTTTCCGTATGCATTCAACTGACGAATCACCTGCTTTGTCTGTGTGTCCTTTTGTTTGATTAAACGTGTGATCGTATTCAAAGTCACATGTTCCAACCATAAATCACCTGCATATTGATGGGTGTCAAATGGCTTAGGATGCTTGGCAAAGTAATCCAATGCATCATCAAACACACTGATCATATCAAGGTTTTTTTGTGCATTCGGCTGATTCATCACCGAACCTTCCGTCTGTCGATAGTTATAAAAGATCTCATCGCAATATACGATTTCCTGTTGTGATACATCCGGCAACAGCTTCATTAACAGATTCAGATCCTCATAACGAATTCCTTCTTTAAATCTTGCCTGTTGAAACAATGAGGCATGATACAGCTTGTTCCAGACACAGTTCACATGGGACTGAAAGTGCTTTTCATTTGTCACAATAAAAGGGACTTCACTGTGCTCATACACCATGCGGAAATTACAAACCGCAAGCTTTGCGTGATGCTTTTCAATACTTTCATATAAATGTTCAAACATCGTCGCCTCCACCCAGTCATCGCTGTCCACAAACCCTACATACTCACCGTTTACATGATCGAGTCCGAAGTTGCGTGCCGAGGACATGCCCCCGTTTGTTTTATGATAGCCGCGGACTTTATCGGGATAGGCTTTTTCATATGCCTGAATCAACTCCCAAGACTGATCACTACTTCCGTCATCTACCGCGATGATTTCAATCTGCGATAAGGTTTGATTCACTAAGCTGTCTAAGCACTGTTTTAAATAGGCAGCGGCATTATAGACGGGAATGACAACACTGACCTTAAAAGCACTCATGAGCGTTTCCCCGGGATCTCATAAAAACGCTTATCACTGTAATATAATCCATGCGGCTTCTTTTTATCTTCACTCGGCATTTTCATATAATCACCGAAATAATCCGATAATATTTGATCGGCATTATTCGGAATATAGAATTCACAATCCTCAAAGCGATGCAGGCGAAGTGGGAAAATATCATCTAAATGATAAAGATCCTTTTCTAAGAATTCAATTCCCTTCATCGCATATTTACAATCACTCGCATCATTATCCACAACCTGTTCCACCTGTTTTTGAAGATAGTTAAACATTGTTTTGGTGGGAATCAGCTTAAACAGACACTGTAATAAAATTCTGATATATCGCTTAATCCCCGATAATTGATGAAAGTCTATTTTCATTTTCAAGGACGCAAGCATACTTGTTTTTTTATGAAGTTTACGAAATGCCGCTTCATCATCACCCATATAGTCCATCGCAAAGATATCGACAAAGGCTCCCTGATGATAATCCTTATTCAAATCCTCAATCAATGTAGAATGATTTTCCCGCACCTTAAAAGGAACATGCAGAATATCATATTTAGGATCAGTTAAAGGTGTCTGCATAAAATAATCTTCGCCCAATTCAGCTTCGGCAATCTCCATGAATTTTTGATGATCTTTGCGCGGCATCATAATATCCATATCATCATCCCACGGAATAAAGCCGTCATGACGAACCGCCCCTAATAAAGAACCGTACATCAGCCAATATCTTAAATGATGTTTTTCACAGATTTCATGAATCTTTTTCGTTGTCTGCAGCATCTTCAGCTGCATTTCTCTAAGACTTATCGCATCTGCACTTGCCTGTGCAATCTCTTTTTTATTCATTCCAAGTCTCCTTTATTCGATTCTTTCTTATATCGTATTTATTATACTGTATTTTCTTATATTTTCAATAGCGGACCAGTTGAATTTAAGCGCTTCTTATGAAGAATTTTCCCGTTTTCCTTCAACGTATATCACTTGTTTCGGATAAAATTATTTTGGTGTACGGTCAATGAATATGATATAATTATAGAGATACTTTTACAGAGTATAATAAACATAACAAAATATCGAAATTTAATATGAATAGAAAGAGGCGGCATATGAAACGTGTAATTACTTACGGTACATTTGATCTTTTGCACTACGGACACATTAATTTATTAAAACGCGCAAAGGAACAGGGAGATTATTTAATTGTCGGATTATCTACCGATGAATTTAATAAAGATAAGAAAAATAAAGTTTGTTACTTTGATTATGAACAAAGAAAGCATCTGTTAGAAGCAATTCGCTATGTAGATTTGGTCATTCCCGAGGAAAGCTGGGAACAGAAGCGAAGTGATGTCCATGAATTTAAAATAGATACCTTTGTGATCGGCAATGATTGGGAAGGGCATTTTGATTTCTTAAAGGAAGAAGGCTGCGAGGTTGTATACTTGGATCGTACACCGGATATTTCTACAACCAAAATCAAAAATGAATTGGAACATCAGTAATGATTTCTTGTTCTGAAGAAAGGATTTTCCTATGAGTAGTAAATCATTAGCTAAGAATGCTGTTTATAAAACAATCCTCAATATATTCAATTTGATTGTACCGCTGTTAATCGGTCCTTATGTCACCAGAATAATCACCGAGGATTTGATGGCTTCTTACAATACGGCATATTCTAACTTTCAAGTATTTTTCGTAATCGGTGCGTTCGGTATCTATAATTACGGAATGCGTGAAATCAGTAAAATCAGAGATGATAAACAGAAAATGAATCGCTTATTTACAAGCCTGTTTCTTTTAGGTGTGGTCTCCAATGTATTGACGATTGCCTATTTCCTGTTTTTCTATTTATCGCATACAAGCGGTGTTGATACATCGATCTATTTTATAATGATATTACGATTAATCAGTAATATCTTCTATATTGAATTTATTAATGAAGCGATTGAAAACTATGGCTTTATTACTAAGAAGACCATCATTGTACGTTTATTTTATTTACTGTCCATCTTTTTATTTGTCAGAAAGAGTGATGATGTACTGCCGTATACATTTATTATCTGTATGACTGTAGTAATCAATAATATCATCAGCTATTTCTATTTAAAGAAAAGCATCGAGTTTGATTTTGAGTGCCTTGATATATTTACTCATATCGGACCGCTGATCGTTTCCTTACTGTTGACAAATGTGGAAATTTTATACAGTACCGTGGATCGCATTATGTTGGGCGAGTATGTTTCTAAAAATGCCGTTAATTATTATACGATACCTTATAATATATCCGGTATGATCTTTACGATACCGCAGTCATTAATTACGGTTGCCATTCCGCGCTTATCGCATCGTATCGGCACCGGCGATAAAAAAGGCTATTGTGAAACACTGAATCAAACGATTGATATATTTATGGCACTGTTAATTCCGATGTGTATCGGTGTAGCTGTTTTGGCTTATGAGGTCTTATATTTATATTGCGGAAATCAGTATTTGTCTTCACTGGGCTTTATGAGCGCGGTAATGATTGCGGCATGTATTCAGAGAATCGTCCTCGGATATCAATGCATCGTATCTAATCTTGTCATGTACGCAAACAGCTTGGAAAAAGCACTCGTATTATTCTTAGGTATCTTCGGCTTCTGTAATGTCGGCTTAAATTATTTCTTATTATATATCGGTGAATTCACCTCTTTAACTTCGTTATTTACTACTTCAATTTCTTACTTGCTGTTTATTGTGATCACATCGTTTTATTCAATGAAACGGCTTGATATTAAATACAAGCTGTTATCAAAAAGAATTCTCGGCTATTTTATTGTTTGTGCCTGCTTCTTTCCGATTGCGTATGCGATTCGTCTGATTGAAGTGAATTACTTAATTCATATCGTGTTAATCAGCGGCATTTGTTCATTATTATACGGAATCTATTTGTATGTGACAAAAGATCCGCTGTTAAAGATCATTGTTGAGAAAATGAAGCTTCAAAAGTTAATCACTAAGCTGCATTTAAAGATATAGGAGATTGAATATGGCAGAAATCAGTGTAATTGTACCGGTGTACAATACGTCAAAATATTTAGAAGCATGTCTTGCATCTTTATCCGCACAAACATGGAAAGACTTTGAAATCATTGCCGTCAATGACGGTTCAAGTGATGCCTCTTTGGAAATCTTAACGAAATATGCAAAAAAAGAGCCGCGCTTAAAAGTGATTAATCAAGAAAATCAAGGCATCGGCGCAGTCAGAAATCTTGGTATTCAGCTCGCATCGGGAAGCTATATCACCTTTATTGACAGCGATGATACAATATATCCCAATATGTTGGAATGCTTATATGAAAAGGCAACAGCGGAGAATTTAGATATTGTTGTCTGTGATTATACGGAATGCTATGAAACAAGCAATGAGCGAAAACGCATCAGCCTGCCTGATTTTGAACCGTGTTCCTTAAAGGAATGCCCGCAGCTGTTCTTCGATATTAACAGCAGTCCGTGGAATAAGCTGTATCGTACATCCTTATTTCATGAATACAATATCAGCTTTCCGCAAAATCTAAAATATGAAGATGCGTATGCGGTACTGTTATGCTTGGTTAAGGCTAAACGTATCGGTAAGGTCAATGAGGCATTGACGGAATACTGGATTCATGCCGGAAGTGAGTCAACGGTGATGGATCGACGCGTTTTTGATATTTTTACGATTCTTACAAATTTGAAAGACGCAATCTGTGATGATGAAAACTATGATACAATAGCGCCGTATTTTGAATATTATGCAATTAATCGAATTACTGTTTATATGCTCCAACAAAAATATCAGAAAGAGCCGCATTTAAAAAAGGCTTTTATTGAACAGGGATATGCATATTTAAACAAGCTGAATCCAAATTGGCGCAAACATCCGCTGTATCTAAAGTCCAATTCATTTATCAAACGATTGATCAAGGGCAATCAGCGATTGATGAAATATTATACACATGCTTAATTACGGAGGAACCCATATGAATGAAACTTTTAAGAAAAATTGGCTGCTTTATGTTTTGATTCTTCAGCCGATCTTTGATATCATTGCCTTTTTTCAACAGGATAATGTAATCGGTTCACTTGCCGGTTATTCACGCCTGCTGGTTATGTGCATTTTACCGATCGTCACCTTAATGATCACAAAGCACAAAAAAAGCTTTTTGGCATGGATGGGACTGATCGGCGGATATTGTGCCTTACATATGATTAACTGCTTTCGGATCGGATATCTGAGTCCGGTTGCCGATATTGCATATATGGCACGCGTCATGCAGATGCCGATACTGGCATTTTGCTTTATCTATTTAATTAAAGATGATACTTACGGCGAAATCACCAAAAAAGCCTTTTTCATCAATCTGTTAATTATCTTTGTGACGATGGGAATTGCCCATCTTACAGGTACGGGAGAATATTCCTATAATCTGTATAAGTCCGGTTTGAAAGGCTGGTTTGCGAATTCAAACTCTCAAAGCATTATCATTGTGACAATTATTCCTTTGGCACTGGAATATCTCAGACAGAAAAAACAGCTGTTCGCAATGATCGCATTAGCGCTTGTTGCATGGTTTTTGATGATTACAAACGGTACGAAAGTTGCTTATTTTTCCATCTTTATCATCTTCGGCGGATCAATCTGTTTCTATCTGTTTCAATATTTTATTCACCGCAAGGAAAACGGCAAACCGCAAATCATAATGCCGCTGATCTATTTAGGCATTTTGGGATTATCGATTGTTGTGTATCCGAATACACCGCGCTATTATATGACGCATTTATACAATACAGAGCGTGAACAAGATGAAGTAGATCGCAAGGAACAGTTGGGCGGTCTTGAAGAAAAAAGCGGTATTACCTTGGAAGAAATTCTAGCTGATCCGAAAGATAAAGAGCGTATCATTAACTATTATACACCGTTGTTTGATAAAGGCATGGTGGATCGCTTCGGCACAGAAAAGATTCTTTATGCTTACGGTTATCTTCCCGATTCATGGCTGATTACCGATGTCAGAAAAACCAAACGACTCAATGCGAGTCTGATTTGGAATGAATGTGACACACTCACTAAGCTGGTCGGTTTTGAATATACAAATGTTGAAAATCCTAAAGGTGATATTCTTGACTTAGAGAATGACTACTCTGCCTTATTCTATTATTACGGATATGTCGGTTTCGGTTTATATGTGTTATTTTTAGCCTATTTCATTTTATTGATTCTGAAGGCGGTAATCACAAACTTTAAAGAGGCTGTCAATCCTTATAACTTTGCCTTGTTAATCACCTATCTGTTACAGATTGCCTCGGCACAATTCTCTGGAGCAATTCTGCGCAGACCGAATGTTTCCATCTATATGAGTATTATTATGGGATTAATCTATTATCAAACAACCGTAAAGAACAAAGCTTCAAATACAGAGACGATCACTTCTGATCAATAGAAAAACGGCGCACAATCAGCTGCGCCTTTTATTTTTCTCTGTGACTGATTCATAGCTTTGTTTGAGCAATTTCGTTGTTTTTTCAAAATCCGTTTCTTTATCCAATACAATTGTCAGCCAATATTTTTTATTCATATGATACGCCGGAAAATAACGATCATAATCAATCAACTGCTCAATGAGCTTCGGACTCGCTTTTACATTCACAATATCAATGTTCCCCTGTTTGTTCACTCCGAGTGTTTTATACGGAATATTCATAAAAATCGCATACCATTTTTGTTCAGCTGTTTTTAATACACAGTGAGATAAATTCTCCCAAGGATATACAGGAATCGTATGATACATATCCTGCGCAAATGAAATCAGCTGTTGTTTTATATCACACTTTACAAAGCATACGGATAGTATATCGGTGATCAGCTGATCAATGTCGGCTTTCATTTCCGCAACATAAGCACTTTGGGAATGCTTTACATAAAACGGCAGAAACTGTTCATGATCATATGTGTCATAGACATCCACGGTTATCTCATGATCGAATACTTGAATCTGACACTGATATTCCTCTTGATGCAAAGGCTGTGTATACACATAGCTTTTTGATTGTTTGATAAAACCGTATTTTAACAGCTCAATTTCTTTTAATTCGTATTGGGCTAAATCTAAATATTTCATAAGGCACCTCTTTAAAACTTATCTTATTATAACATATCGATTTCACAGCATGAACGCTGAATGACGAAAAGATCATCTGCCTGAAACAAGATACTTTTTGCATTCTTACAAGTTTGTAAGTGAAATGTTACGTAAGAAAATGGTAAACAGGCATTGAAATTGTTTATAATAACAGTGACATAAAACAAATGCATATTCAGATGAAAATGCTTCATGAAACAAACTCGCTGATTCTTATGCTTTTTCTAAAACAGCAAAAGACAGCGAAAGCGAACAGGAGGAAATCAAATGACACCGATTTTAGAAGTAGCGAATATTGAAAAATACTACGGTAATAAAGGAAATTTAACCAAAGCCGTCGATCGTGTTTCTTTTCAAGTTGAGACCGGTGAATTTATCGGTATTATGGGACCAAGCGGCTCCGGTAAAACCACATTGTTGAATTGTATTGCCACAATCGATACAGTCACAAGCGGTCATATACGCATCAATAACAAAGACATTACTGCCTTAAAGAAAAATTCCCTGAGTCAGTTTCGCAGAGAAGAACTCGGCTTTATCTTTCAGGATTTCAATTTATTAGATACATTAACCGCTTATGAAAATATTGCCTTGGCACTGACGATTCAAAAAAAGAAACCGAGTGAAATCAAACAACAGGTTATGAGTGTTGCAAAAAAGCTGGATATTGTCGATGTCCTGCAAAAGTATCCGTATCAAATGTCAGGCGGACAAAAACAAAGAGTTGCGAGTGCGCGTGCTTTGGTTACTAATCCATCGTTGATTTTAGCAGATGAGCCTACGGGTGCGTTGGATTCTAAATCAAGCCGTGCTTTATTAGACAGTATTGAACGATTGAACGAAGAATATCAAGCGACGATTTTAATGGTCACTCATGATGCCTTTACCGCTTCTTATGCCAAACGTATTTTGTTTATCAAAGACGGACGCATCTTTAATGAATTAATCCGCGGCAATGATACAAGAAAAGCGTTCTTTAACCGCATCATTGAAGTGGAAACATTGTTAGGAGGCGACTCATCCAATGTACTTTAAACTCGCGATGCAGAATGTGAAGAAAAGCTTTAAGGACTATATGATTTATTTCTTAACGCTTGCCTTCTCCATCTGTCTGTTTTATTCATTTAATTCCTTTCAAGCACAGCAGGCGGTGATGGATCTCAGCAAGGGTCAGGCTGATATTATTGATTCCGTTATGCTCATTATGAAAATCTTATCCGTGTTTGTCGCTGTCGTATTAGGCTTTTTGGTAATCTATGCCAATAACTTCTTAATCAAGCGCAGAAAAAAAGAACTTGGTTTATATACACTGCTCGGTATGCCGAAAGCACGCATTTCCAGAATATTAGTTTATGAAACCTTTATTGTCGGATTGCTTTCTTTGGCAGTAGGCTTATTATCAGGCTTCTTTGTTTCACAGCTGTTGACGGTGATTACCGCCAATCTGTTTGAAGTAAAGCTGCACTATGCCTTTATCTTCTCTTTTGATGCCATGTTATTAACGGTAATTGCTTTTGCGCTTATCTTCTTAGTAATTATGGTTTTTAATACATTGATCTTAAATCGATATAAATTAATTGATTTAATTCATGCGGATCAAAAGCATGAGATGTTGAAAATCAAGAATATCTATGTTTCCATTATATTGTTTGTTTTATCCGTTTTGATTTTGGGTTATACGTACCATTATGCCTTAACACAGGGAATCAATGCATTAAATCATCTTGAAATCATTGCCCCTTTGGGCATTCTGGGAACAATATTATTCTTTATGTCACTGGCAGGCTTTCTGTTGCGTTTTGTTCAAAGCAGTAAATCGCTGTATTACCGTAAGCTGAATATGTTTGTGCTGCGTCAGATCAACGCGTCTGTCAACAGTAATTTTCTTTCTATGAGCATCGTATGCATTATGTTGCTGTTTTCCATCGGTGCCTTGGCAACCGGTTCTAACTTGAATCGCACAATCAATAATGCGTTGCTTAATACGACACCGTATGACTATACACTTAGCAGCTACATCGTAGATGAAACACAGCTGTCTGATTTTTCCAACATCGCTGAACTGCTGCAATTAAATCCAGAAACTATTAAAAGTGAATCATTTGTTCATGAGTATCAATCGGATATTAAAATAAAAACATATCAAAAACAAATTGAGGCATTATTGGGAACGGCAAATGATACTTTCTATGAGCAAAGTCTTGAAGTCATTTCTCTTTCGGAATTCAATGAGCTTCGCCGCCAATATGAATTAGATCCGATTGCTTTAAATGATCAAGAATGTTATGTGTTTACCAGCGTGGAAATGCTCAAAGAACTGATTGATGAAATCATCACACAGGAACAAGAGCTGAAGCTGTACGGCAAATCGTTAAAAATTCAGAATACAGACTATGAAATGATTAATCTCGGAACCTCTGCCGGTACCGGTACCGCTGCCTTAGCAGTAGTTGTGAATGACAATGTGATTCCGAAAAATACGCCCTTGAGCAGTGTGTATTGGAATGTGACCTTGAGTGAGCGTACAGATATTTCAAACTTCCAAGATGATATGACTGATAAAATCACTGCGTTCAATGATACTGCCGATGCGAATCAACAGCCGCGCTTAAACAGCTACAGCTCGGTAACAGCTGAATATGTGAAAGAAAACAGCAAAGGTTTATCGGTAGTCATGACTTATATCGGTTTATATTTAGGATTGATTTTCTTAATGGCCAGTGCCGTAATCTTAGCGCTCCAACAATTATCACAGGCTTCTGACAATAAACAGCGCTATTTGATTTTAAACAAGCTGGGAGCTGAAAAACGCATGGTCAATCAATCAATATTCTTTCAGCTCAGTATTTATTTCTTTATACCGTTATTATTAGCGATTGTACACAGTGTCGTAGGGATTCAAGTAGTCAACTCAATCGTTGTCGCTTTCGGGCGCAGTGATTTGTTTATGGCATCGCTAATAACCGGCGGAATCATTCTGTTAATCTACGGTGCTTACTTCTTTATCACCTATGCAGGTTACAAAAATATTTTGGCAAAGAAATAGCACGATTACCCGGTCAATGATCGGGTTTTTCTTATGTTCTTTATCAAACAATATGTGCTATTATCAAACAAGCAGGATAAAACATTCATTTTATGCATTCTATCTCCAAACAAAGCAAAGATTGAAAACATTGAATTGTTTCTGTATAATTAAATCGGAAATGAGGAATAATATGAATTTACAAATATGTAAAACAGATAAACAAATTGAAGCACTGGCGATATGCGCAAAGGAAATATGGAATGAATATTTTATTTCGCTGATTTCGCAAGAACAGATTGATTATATGATTGAAAAATTTCAAAGTGCCGAGGCATTAAAAAAAGCGATCCGTGAGGATCACTATACATATTATATGCTTTGTAAGCATGATACACCGATTGCCTATTGCGGTGTTCAAGTACAGGATAAGCGCTTATTTTTAAGCAAGCTTTATGTAAACAAAGCATATCGTAAACAAGGATTGGCTTCCGTTTTATTAAACAAAAGTATCAAACATGCCAAGACGCATCAGTGCGATGCAATCTATTTGACCTGCAATAAATACAATGAAAACTCACTGGCATTGTATCATTATAAGGGATTCAAAACGATTGACGCAAAGGAAGCGGAAATCGGCGCAGGCTTTGTGATGGATGATTATATATTAGAGTTGGCAATTTAAAGACTCTGCAGGTGTTACCGTGATTTTAGGCAAATAGGATTTGATGAGATCCAAAGATGTATCATTTCCTTCCGCATGAGCGCAGGCACACGCAGCACCCATGGCAAGTGCCGCTGACAGTGAATGCGTTTTTGCATATTCACCGATAAAGCCTGCCAAAAGTGCATCACCGCAGCCAACGGTATTCTTTGCCTGAATCGGCTGTTGGGTAATGCGCAGGGTTGTATCATGATTACAGAAAACAGCACCTTCAGCCCCTAAAGACAAGAGTACGCAGCGCGTATATTGCATCACTTCTCGAAGCTCATCATGTAATGATTCACTGAGCGAATCACGTTTCAATAATAATGATAATTCGTATAAATTCGGTTTGATTAAATCAGGCTGAATTTTTTTCAACAATGACAGTGAAAGCATTTCCGTATCAACTGCTAAAAAAGCCTGTTTCGCTTTGATGCTTCGACATAATTCAATATAATCTGCTTCGCTGAAACCGGGTATTAAACTGCCGCTGAGCAAAACAATATCATCGGCAGTAAATCTTTCTGTACAACCAAATAATGCTTTTATTACTGTTTCATCAATCGGCGAACCTGAAGCGTTGACACTGAAAGAAGTGTCTTTTTGAAGCAGCTTCATATTGATGCGATTTTCAGCTTTCATCATAATTTCAAACACATTGATTAACTTTTTTTCTTGTAATTGCGCTTTGATAAAAGCACCGCTGAAGCCGCCCAAAAGAGCAATTGCCGTTGACGGAATCAATAAGGTATCCAATAACAATGAACAATTTATGCCCTTGCCGGCTGCTTTCATTACTTGTGAATCGGCACGGTTTACTTCAATTTCCTGAAGCGGCTTATTAATGGTAAAATAAACATCAACGGCGGGATTTAAGGTTACGGTATAAATCATAGCGATCTCCTTTTTGCTTATCTTAACACGGCTGATAAAGCGATGCAACAAAAAAAGCACCCTTGCGGATGCATTAATCGATTCGTTTAAAGTATTGAACCGCCTGTGTTCCCTGCCCTGTATGCAGAGCAACTACACTGACAAGTGAAATCATATGATGACGGGCATCGGGAAATGCTTCTTTCAGCTTTCCTTGCAGGATCATCGCATTTTCTAAATCATCAACGTGCGCAACAGTAATATCATAACTGCTGTCAACTCCGTCTTTCTTCATATTGTCAACGACCTTATCCATTGCTTTAGACATGGTACGAACCTTGTCCAATACATCAACCTTGCCCTCGGTATGCTCATTAATCTGCAACATCGGCTTGATCTTTAATAATCCGCCTAACGCTGCTGCCAACGGTGTTAATCGGCCGCTGCGCTTTAAGTGCTGAAGATCATCGGGCAATATCAATGTGTTGGTGGAATGAACGATTTTTTCTAAAACCGCTTTGATTTCACTCACGCGTTTTCCCTGTCCCGCCATCGCTTTTGCTTTGCGTACCATATATGCCTGCACAACCGCAGTCACATAACAATCCACATATTCAAAATGCAGATCCAGTGAGGTTGCACACATTCTGATCGCACCTAAGGTTCCCGATAAGCCCTCACTGATCGCTACTGCGAAAATCGTATCATAGCCTTCTTCCTTTAACTGCTGAAACAAAGTTTCGATTTTTCCTAATGAAGGAAGTGAGGTTGACAGTATATGCCCCGCACGAAGTCGCTCATATACTTCTTCAATCGTAATGTCCTCTAAATCATAAAAGTTCTCATCACCGTCATTAATTTGCAGCGGCAGTGAATAAATACCTTCCTGCGCCCATAATGCACTGCTGATCCCTGTACCGCTGTCTGTAATAAATGCAATTTTCATCTTGTTCTCCTAATTTCAGCCTAACATCCGGCTACTTTTTTAATATACTGTATTCCTAAACAGCCGATTCCGGTATGAACAGAAATAACGGCACCGATATATCCGAAATACAACTCGGTATTCGGCAAAGCTTCCTGCATTCTTTCCTTGAAAGCTGTTCCTGCTTCCATCGCATCTGTATGCAGACAAGAACAAATATAATCACCGTCAACCCCCTCATTCACAAAGGTGCTGATCGCTTTGTCCTGTGCTTTTGACATCGTTCTTACTTTATCATAAACATCAATTTTACCGTCACATGACTGATTCAGCTGTAACAACGGTTTGATTTTTAACAATCCGCCTAAAGTTGCCGCAACCGGTGTTAAACGACCGCCGCGCTTTAAGTGCTGAAGATCATCCGGAATAATCAGCGTATTGCTTGACTGAATGGAATCACGCAGACGTTTCGCAATTTCCACAGCTGCGATTCCCTGATCTGCCAGCTTTTTCGCACACATTGCCAAATAGCGCTGAATATAACAAGTAGTAAAACAGTCAATCATATGAATATCTATTTGAAGTTCCTCTGCGCTTGTCTGAATCAATGCCATACTGGAAGATAATCCGGATGTGATCGGTATACAAACGATACTGTCATATCCTGCTTCTTTAATCTGCTTTAACGTCTCTTCCACTAAGCCGATCGGCGGCATCGAAGTCGTCAACTTTGCCTGCTGTTTTAATAAATCATACACCTCATGCAGCTGAATGCTGACACCGTCTAAATATTGATTTTCTTCATGCAGCACCTGCAACGGTAAAAAGAAAATACCTGCATCCTGTGCCTCTTTTTGCGTTAATCCGGTTCCGCTGTCAGTTAAAATCGCTGTTTTTTCCATTTCCTACCTCCGTTATTACGTTATCATTATATCAGAATTGTTTTGAAAGTCAAACTATTTTATATGATCGTTCTTCATACTATGCGTTTACATCTTCATAAGGTATATGTAATGTTATTGTTTGGCTCTTGTTTATCATATCACGCTTATGTCCAAATGTCATCCGTTTATCAAGGAAATCATAAATATTTCAAAGCCCCGTTTTCACGTAAATACACTTCATCCCATGCTATGTTTATTATAACCGAGTTCATCTATATTATCGCATCATTTATTAATGTAAAAGAAAAGCTGTCGCTCATAAAGAGAGGATGGCGTTATCAAGCAATTTCGGTTATAATAGTAACGGTGATGTTATGTATCATATTCAAGCTGATTGTGAAAGCGAAACAGTGATTAAAAAAAGCCGCTTTATCACTTATCTGCATTATACTACAAGTGAAGAAGAGGCTAAAGCTTATATTCAAGCAATTAAAAAAATGCATCCTGATGCGAATCATCATTGTTACGCCTTTATTATCGGTGAGCATGATGAGATACAGCGCAGTAATGATGATAAAGAACCGAGCGGTACTGCCGGTGTTCCGATGCTGGAATGTTTAAAGCAAAGAAAGCTACAGGATATATTAGCGATTACCGTTCGTTACTTCGGCGGTATTAAATTAGGCGCCGGCGGTTTGATACGCGCTTATTCGGGAAGTGTCGCTCAAGCGATAGATGAAGCAGTTCTGACACGTAAGCAGACGCTTAAAAAATGTCAAATATCCTTTGCTTATGATTTGATCGGCAAGCTGGACTATTTCTTTCGCAGTGAACAGATTGAGGTACTGGATAAGCTATATGAAGAACAGGTCACTTATCTGTTTCTGTGTCAAAAAATTCCGCAGGACGAAATCAATGAATTAAGCAGCGGAACGATCGCTGTGCAATTTATTGAAGATATAGTTGTTGATATGCCGATCACTCAAACTCATAATGAAAAATAATCCTTTGATTCCTATCTGTTTATCGGAATCAAAGGATTATTTTTTCGATATGCTAAATAAGCTTCTAAAAACTGCTTAGCTAATGAATTCGGCTTAATCACTTGTAAAGCCTCAGTAAATGAAAACCAATTTGCCTGATCGATTTCCCAAGTGCTGATATTCTTTAGTGACACAGAATCCGCAACGGTGATAAAACAGCACATTAATGTATTGCTTGCTTCATAATAAGCACTTTTCAAATACTGTATTCCAAGCAGCTTCCTGCCTGTTTCTTCGCTGCATTCACGATAAAGTGCTTCCTCTAAAGATTCTTTTTGATTCACATAACCGGCAACCAGAATATAATCTTTTTTCTGATATTGCCGGATCAACAGCACCTGTGACTGATCCGGAGACAACAATATCATCGATACTGCCGTATTCGCATACGGAAAGCGATACTCTTCACAATGCACACAATAAGGGATCATTCCCTCATGCTTTAAACTGCGCTTTTCTAACGGATGTCCGCATTTTATACAATACTTCATATTATCTAATCAAAAAGAAAAAGACCGTTATTGGTCCTCATCCTTGTCCTTGCGTCGTTTCAATAATAGTATAATCAACAGGATAAAAAATGCCAGTATCGCTAATGCAAAATACAACGTAAGATTAGTCGTATCGCCTGTTAAAGCTCCGGTACGCATAAGAATCCCTCCTTTGTTTCTGTTATCATTATAATCTTTTTTTATGTAAAAGAAAAGGATATTTTTTTATATCCTATCATTTTTCCGGTTTTGTTTGAAATTCTGTGCCGATTTCCACAATTCACTGTAAGAGATAAAGCCGATAGAATCGCATTTTTCTTTCGCATATCGCCGCTGCTTGCGCACATCATCTTCATGCTCTCTTAAGTGCTTTTTATCCATCATATATTGTACATATACAAACTTCTTTAACAAAAACCATGTGGCAATCATTTGATTGACAGCTTCCTCACTGTCTTCACTTTCCGCCAGCAGATTCTCTTTATGCTCAATTTGATCATTTGCCAACTGTAATGCCGTTTCATACATTTCCTGATAATTTGAATAAATCTGTGCATCTAAACTGCGCTGAACAATCCCCGCCTTTTCATTATTCCAAAAAAAGCGATCCATAGCTGTTTCGGCAATCTTTATTTGATTCGCTTGTGCATAACAGGCTATCATTTCATTGCGTGATCCTTCATATTCATTATCAGGTTCACTGATTACAAAATATAAAGCCTTGGCGATAATGTAAGATGCTCGCTCTCCCCATGTTAAAATCATCGCTTTCTGCTCATTACGGAAAGTTCCGTAAATAATATAAGGACAACAGATAGTTCCTTTCGGAAGCTTAAAGGCATCTTTATAGCGAATGATCTGATTGGCAACAGCGCTGCGATTAATATTTAGTTTTAAATCCACACAGATACGAAGATCTTCATCTTTTTTTAATAATGATTGAAAAAATTCAGTTCTCTGATCCTCGGATTGATTTTCTATTGTGGTTAAATAATCCTCTAAATAACCGTTAAAGCTACAGATACCGTCTGCTTCCCGTTGATCCTTAATATCATATAACAGTTCATAAATTGCCATATAAATCCTTCTTTCTTCCTTTGTTTCAATTATAATCAAAGATTGTTTCGCTGAGCTGCTTAAATACACACACGATAAATGGTTCGCTAAATTATATGATTCAAATGATATAAATATGCTTACAGTTTCTTATAGCTTCATTTTACAACTTTATCTTAAAAGAAACAATATAAAAACGTAAACTTTTTCGATAAATTGAAAGCGTTTACGTAATTTCATTTACTTTGATTGATGTTCGTTGTTCAGATAATTAATAGGTTATTCATATTGCTTATAACTGATTTCAACTTTTAAACGACGATTTTTTATAGGTAATGTCTTCAGCTGCTCATATACCTGCATTCCCTTATGATTGAGTATTTCAACATAACTGCCGTTTTCTTGAATTTCAATGACCCCGATATCCGCAAAGCTGATCGTATCAATTTGACAGATGGCTCCGACAAGATCCTTGGCACGAATTTTTTTCTTTTTTCCGCCGTGAATATACAGACGTAAAATATCATTTTGAAATGCCGCTGCTTTGCCGGTTTTAAATTGCCGTTTACTTAACAGCTTCGCAAGTGATTGAGGATCATCACTTTGTGCATGAATGCAATCAACTGCACCATTGATAAACTCACAATCAAGTGCCTCCTGAAACTGTTTAAGCAAGTCAGTCTGCGACACATCCGCAAGCGTAATCACATGACCGCTGCGATTGCCCCTGCCGCTTCGCCCGGCACGATGCTGAAAGCGCACGGCATCATTAGGCAGATCATAGTTAATGATAGTATCCACTTTATCAATGTCTAAACCGCGTGCCGCAATATCACTGGCTACCATGATCTGTGCCTGCCCGCTGTACAGCTTCGCTAACTCTTGACGACGTTTTTGTTGATCAAGTGCACCGTGATAGATTGCGACCTCCTGCATATGTTTTCTGATATTTCGATAGACACTTTCACAAGTATCTCTTGTATTACAGAATATGATCGTCGTGCTGTCTGCTTGATATAATAACAGCTTCCATAAAAACGCAGGCTTGTCAGCTTCACTTACTTGATAAACCTCATTTTGAAATTGCTTTTTCAGTTTTTCCTCACAAAGTGAGACTGTTTCATAGTTTTCAGCGTAGCGCTCGGCAAGTCCGCATACCGCATCATCGATTGTTGCCGAACAAAAACACATACAACAAGGCTGTACTATTGCATCCAATATCGCACAAAGGGTATCATAAAAGCCCATCGCACATAATTCATCGACTTCATCGACAACGATATGCGTAAGTGATGAAAGGTTAATATTGCCCTGTTGAATATGATCAAGAATTCTTCCCGGTGTTCCGCTGATCACATGATGCTTTTGTTTTAGATCATGAAGCTGTTGTTCCATAGGCTCTTTACCGATCAAAGCAGTGCATTTTATTCGTTTATATTTACCGATATGCTCTATATCATTTTTTATTTGCAGTGCCAGCTCTCTTGTCGGGGCAATGATTAAGCATTGCGCTGTTTTATTTTCCCATTTCAGCTGCTCTAAAATCCCCAATCCGTATGCACCGGTTTTGCCGCTGCCTGTATCTGCCTGCATAACAATATTTTGATTATTTTTTAACAGCGGTATGACTTGCTGCTGAATTTCTGTCGGCTGTTTCCAGTTCAGCTTTGCAATCGCCGCCAACAGTGTTTCCTCTTGTATAATATTTTGAAAGTTCATATATGCCTCATTTCTTTCTTTATTATCGCTGAAAAGTGAAGCTATTGCAAGACATTTTCCTAAAAGCTGCTTCATCGCATATTTTTCTTTACTTTTGCATAGCCTGTATAGTAAAATAGTGACATCGGGATGTAGCACAGCTTGGTAGTGCACTAGCATGGGGTGCTAGGGGTCGCAGGTTCAAATCCTGTCATCCCGACCATTTTTTATTTGAATAGAAACTCATATTTTAAGAATGTTTAAAGGGCATCGCTCAATCAAACGACCTGCCCTTTTTATTATTCATTTTGAATCAAATCAGTCTAAAATCGGTAATTTGTTGCCGGCTGCTTCTACAGTCGAAAATCAAGTCTCAACAATTCTTTGTGATTCGGCAACTCTCTGCGCTGTTCATACAATATTGAATAATGTAATTCCTTCATACTCTCAATCAGCTGCTTTTCATCAATTCGCTGATGTAATTGCTGCAAGCCTTGAAAAGCCGCTTGATAGTCTGTATCCGATACCCATTTATGCTCATGATCTATTTGAATGATACATGATACAAATTGTGGTTTCACGTGATGAAGCACTGCTTGGAAACAATCAATACCGATATATTCAATTAATAAATCCGCAATTACATATTCAACCTGCGGCAATTGATGAAATTGTGTCTGTAAATCAATGCACAGCAACTTTAAAACTTCTGATAAATGCGAATATCTTTGTGACACAGCTTGTAAATAAGCTTCATTAATATCAATACCATATACTCTTTGACAGCAATTAGGATCGATATGTTCCAAGCCGTTTCCCCCGGCTACTCCGAGTATCATTAATACTGAGACAGAAAAGCCGCTTATTTGTTCATGCATCATTTCATTTAATGCTTGAAGCTGTCTGACATTATCCTGCTTCATATGAGCTTCATATATATCTAAACTGATTTCTGTCCAAGGGTTTGCCATATGATTTCACTCCTTTATTGTAACATGTTTTAAATTAGTGTAAGTCTAACAAATCACAGAAGCTTTTTCAAGCATATATTTTATTAGTGAGTTTCTATCAGAATTTAATGAAAATCATTGAGATATGAATTGCTAAAAAACTCATATTATTTATAAAGTTTTTTCGTTATTTAAGTAAAAACTTTTGATTCACTACAACAATTTTGGTATACTATATAAAAAGAAGGTGTTTATATGATAGAAAGACCCTATTATTTAGAACTATTAAAAACCTATCGTAATATTCCGTTAGTTAAGGTGCTTGCCGGTATTCGCCGCTGCGGCAAATCAACGATTTTAACTATGCTGCATAATGATTTAATCAAAAACGGTGTATCCGGCGATCACATCATTCATATCAGCTATACCTCAGAGGATCTTGATGATCAAATGACGGACAAAGAGATGTATCACAGTATCAAAGCAAAAATGACAGAACAAGGACGATACTATTTATTGCTTGATGAGGTACAGGAAATCACCGGCTGGGAAAAAGCAGTAAACAGTCTGCTTGAAAATGACAATACGGATATTTATGTTACCGGTTCTAATTCCAAGCTAATGTCAAGTGAAATATCTACTTACTTAACCGGAAGATATGTATCAATACCGATTTTCACCCTGTCCTTTCAAGAATTTTCAGAATTCAAAAAAACAAGCCGAAAGACAAAGAAAGAGCTTTTAAATGAATATATTCGCATGGGTGGCTTTCCGATTATAGCCGTAAGCAATTTAGATGAGGACGCTGCTTATCAAATTGTCGAAGGCATTTATCATTCTGTTATTTCAAACGATATTACAAGGCGTCAAAAAGTAACGAATTTTGATTTATTCAATCGCGTAGTAAAGTTTATCATTGAAAATGTCGGAAAGACTTTTTCGACAAACACGATTGTGAAATTTATGAAAAGTCAGGGACGCTCACTTTCGGTAGAAGCGGTATATAATTATTTAGAATGGTTGGAAAAAGCTTTTGTTATCTATCGCTGTCAACGCTATGACTTGCAGGGAAAGTCAGTACTGAAAACACAGGAAAAATTCTATCTCGCCGATGCTTCGCTCAAATACTGCATGATGGGATTTCACACACAAGCAATTACCGCAATGCTTGAAAACATTGTGTATTTTGAACTTTTGAGAAAAGGCTATAAGGTTTATATCGGTAAGAATGCAACAAAAGAAATTGATTTTGTCGCAATAAAGCGCGATGAGCGCATTTATGTACAAGTATGTCGCCAGTTACCTGAAAACTCCGATCGTGAGATCGCTAATCTGCTTGAAATTAAAGATCATTATCCAAAATATGTGGTAACGCTTGATGAACTTGCGAGCGGTAATATGAACGGAGTTAAAATTATCCATCTTTCAGACTTTCTGTTAAAAGAGGAATATTAAAAGCAGTTAAAAGCAGGCTCGCTGATACAAAACGCTTAATAAAAATTATTCGCTTGATGATAAATCTGACATTATTACATCTGCTTAAAAGCAATAAAGACACAGACAGCGACTTTTTGTATAGTCGTTACTGTGTCTTTTATTATATATGATTTTGCTTACTCAGCTGTCGCCTTTACCATAAATGCGCAAATCTTACGTGAGAATTCCATCGGATCATCGATAGGGAAACCTTCAATCAAAAGTGCCTGTTGATACAGCAGATCCGCATAATCACTCACTGCGTCAGGATCTTTTTGGTAAACAGCCTGTAAAGCCTTAAAGATCTCATGCTTCGGATTAATTTCTAAAATACGCGGTGCTTTCATACCGTATGGATTTCCTTCCGGCATTGCCGATAATACTTTCTCCATCTCAAAGGACAATCCTTCCTCGGTAGACAGACAAACCGGATCATCAATTAAACGCGCAGAGATTTTTACCTCTTTGACTTGATCCTTTAACGCTTCTTTAATATGAGTTAACAGATCCTTGTTTTCCTCTGCTTTTGCTTCAAGTTCCTTCTTTTCATCCTCACTGGCTAAATCCAAATCACCCTGAGAAATATTTTTGAATTTCTTTTCTTTATAGGTATTTAATGTCTGCATCACAAACTCATCCACATTATCGGTCAAATACAGAATTTCATAGCCTTTTTCCTTCACCAATGCACACTGCGGCAGCTTGTCAATTTTATCAACACTGTCACCGGACATAAAGTAAATGCTTTCCTGTCCTTCTTCCATACGATTGATATATTCATCAAGCGTCACAAGCTTTTGTTCCTTTGAGGAATAGAATAACAGTAAATCCTGTAGCTTTTCCTTATCCATGCCATAGTTATTATAAACACCGAATTTAATCTGAAGACCGAAATTACTCCAGAATTTTTCATATTCTTCACGATCGTTCTTTAACATCAATACAAGTTCACTCTTGATTTTCTTTTCGATGCGTGATGCGATGACTTTCAGCTGGCGATCATGCTGAAGCATTTCACGAGAGATATTCAAGCTTAAATCCTGAGAATCAACCAAACCTTTCACAAAGCGGAAATATTCGGGAATCAACTCTTCAGCCTTATCCATAATAAAGACACCGCGGCTGTATAGCTGTAATCCCTTTTGATAATCCTGTGAATAATAGTTATAAGGCGCTTTGCTCGGAATATACATTAAGGCATCAAAGGAAACATTGCCCTCAACACTTGTATGAATCACCTTTTGCGGATCGTTAAAATCATCGAATTTATCCTTATAAAAAGAATCGTATTCCTCTTTGGTAATTTCTTTTTTCGGGCGCTTCCACAGCGGAATCATCGAGTTTAAGGTTTTGGTTTCCTGTACCGTTTCATATACAGGCTCTTTCTTCTCTTCATCTTCGGATGCTTCGCTCTCCACTTCCTTTTGAACTTCTACTTCCATCTCAATCGGATAGCGGATATAATCGGAATACTTCTTAATCAAGCCTTCAATTTCATACTGGCTTAAATATTTATCATAATCCTCATCCTCACTGTTATCCTTTAAATACAACACAATTTCGGTACCGTGACTGTCCTTGGCAACCTCGTCAATCGTATAGCCGTCACTCGCATCGGAACTCCAACGATATGCAAGTTCTTCACCGTATTTCTTGCTTGTCACATCGACACGACTTGCGACCATAAAGGCAGAATAGAAACCGACACCGAACTGTCCGATAATATCGACATCTTCATCCTGCTTTCCTTCCTCTTGTGCCAACTTTTGTTTAAAGGCCAAGGAACCGCTTTTCGCAATCGTTCCTAAATTCTCTTCCATTTCCGCTTTATCCATACCGACACCGTTATCCTGAATGGTAATTGTACGGTTTTCTTTATCCAATGAAATTTCAATTTTTAGATCATCACGGTTAATATCCTGTAAGTTTTCACTCAATGCCTGATAGTACAGTTTATCAATCGCATCACTGGCATTGGATACCAATTCACGTAAAAATATTTCCTTATGTGTATAAATAGAATTAATCATTAAATCCAATAAGCGTTTCGATTCCGCTTTAAATTGTTTTTTTCTGCTCATCTTCATACCTCCGTTAGCACTCTTTTATTAAGTCTGCTAATAGTATAGACCAATTTATTAGCAGAGTCAACACCTAAGTGCTAAAATTTATTCAAGATCTAATGAAAAGACACTCCGAAGAGTGTCGTAAATTAAATAATTCAATTTAATAAATGATGTTTTTTACGAAAAGCTTCCATCATATCAATTCCCTTAAAAGATTAGATTGCACGCGTATAAACTTTCAGCCATTCCTTCACTTCATCACTTAAATACGGAGACAGTTTTTCATAGACTTCCTTATGATAAACGTTGAGCCATGTTCTTTCTTCTTCACTTAACAGTGTAACATCAATACCGTCAAGATCAATCGGCGCAAAGGTGATCGTCTCAAATTCCATAAACTGACCGTATTCATTTTTCTTACCTTTACGGCAAATCAACTCATTTTCGGTTCTGATGCCGTAGCGACCTTCTAAATAAACACCCGGTTCAATCGTAGTTACCATGCCCTCTTGCAGTACCTCGCTGTCCTCGCGTTCAGGAACACGCTTCCAACGAAAACCGTTCGGTCCTTCATGAACATTTAACACAAAGCCGACACCATGTCCGGTTCCGCATTGATAATCGATATCCTCGCTCCATAGCGGTTGTCTTGCCAAAATATCAAGATTGATACCGGTACATCCGTATAGGAATTTAGCTCTTGATAAATTCATCATTCCTCTTGCGACCTTTGTAAAGTGTCTGCGCATCTCATCGCTGATTTCTCCTAATACAAAAGTACGTGTAATATCGGTTGTTCCCTCAAAATACTGACCGCCGCTGTCTACGAGTAAAAAGCCATTCGGCTCAAGCTTTGCACAATGTTCTTTTGTCGCATGATAATGCATCATAGCCGCATTTTCATTATACGCCGCAATTGTATCAAAGCTGATTTCGATAAAGTTCTCCTGTTGTTTACGGCACTCCTCTAAATAATCAGAAGCACTTACCTCATCAATAGAGATTTTACCGATATTATTTTTCAACCAATACATAAAGTTAGTAACTGCCACACCGTCTTTGATATGAGCAATGCGATTATTGGCTAATTCTGTTTCATTTTTAATCGCCTTCCAAAGCTGACTCGGATTTTTTTGACTACGCACTTCACATTCCTTAGGCAGAGAAGAAGTGATTCGATAATTGACACATCCTTTGTCTAACAGAATATGCTTTGTATGATTCATTGTTTTCACATAATCATATACCGCATCGTAAGGATGAAGTACTACATTATCATGCATCAGCTGTTGCTTCAAGGCATCATTCAGTTTTGATTCCTCTGTAAATAAATGCGCCTGCTTCGCTTCAATGATTAAATAAGCAAGCACAACCGGATAACATGCGATGTCATTACCGCGCATATTCAAATACCACGCAATATCATCCAGTGTCGTTACGATATGTGCATCAATCTTGTGTGCATTCATCCATGTACGTGCCTGATTCAGCTTATCGGCACTGCTTTTACCGCAGTATTTCACATCAAGTGCAAATGCCGGCTCCTGCGGTAATGCAGGACGATCTGACCAAATGATCCCGACCAAATCTTCATCACACTTCAAACTTGCGTGCTTATCGGCAAGCTTTTGCTTTAATGCCTCTGCCAGCTTTGTATTGATGACACGTCCGTCAAAGCCAAGCGCATGTCCTTCACTCATATGATCATAAATATACTGTGCCATCGGCGGTGTTGTTTCCACACCCATTTTCATGAGTTCAATACCGGTTCCTTCCAGTTCTTTTGCCGCCTGAATAAAATAACGTCCGTCAGTCCATAACGCAGCGCTGTCGTGACACACAACAAGCGTTCCCGCCGAACCGCTGAAATTGCTCATCCACGCCCTTGCTTTAAAATGATCTCCGACATATTCCGTTTCGTGAAAATCGCTTGTCGGAATAATATAAACATCTATCTCACGCTGTTTCATCTCATTTCTGAGCGCCTTTAATCTTGCTTGTATTTGTTCCACTTTCTCATTCCTCCTTGTCGCTTCTCTTATTGTATCGCAAAACTATAAAAAAAGCCATGAGAAACCTTTGTTTTGTATGATTAATCAATAACACTGCGGTATAATGGAATTGATAACTTCCATTCATGAATGCGACATAAAGATAAACAGCTTGAATTACGATGAAATGCATCAAGCAATGCCAAACTGCCGAAAAATAATTATTAGTTTCTTGAAAGATTAATCAAGATCGATGTTGAAACAATCGTTGTTTGCGTCTGTTGAAAGTACACTTTTTCGGAATTTGCTGTTTCAGAGCATTAAAAAAGCCTTTAAACAAAGGCTTTTATTATCATATGGCTGGGGTACTTGGATTCGAACCAAGGAAATGCCAGATTCAGAGTCTGGTGCCTTACCGCTTGGCTATACCCCAATATCAGTAACGGTATTATTTTACTTGGAAACCATCAGTTTGTCAAGCAGATTACATGATTTTCCTGAATAAAGCTTTCCTATTAATATCCTGATGAAAAAAAGCGAAAATTGATCGCCGTTTCACATCTGTTATATATTCTTAACCATAAATCACATATCTATGATATAATTGTTATGATTATCGGATAATAAAAAACAGCGTGTGCTGCTTATCGAAAATGGCACCCTCTGTAGGAATCGAACCTACAATTAGATCTTAGGAGGATCCCGTGATATCCATTTCACCAAGAGGGCGTAAAAATGGCGCACCCGACAGGAATCGAACCTGCAACCTTTTGAATCGGAATCAAATGCGCTATCCAATTGCGCCACGGGCACGGCTGTTTATATTTTAACACAAAACACAGAAATAGAAAAGTATGTCAGTAAAACAGAAAGGGGCAATGCACATGAGAAAAAAAATCAAAATCAGTTTGATCGGTTTCTTATGTTTTTGTTTATGTGCCTGCTTTTTTTCTGCTTCGGCTGCAGAGACCTATACAATATCGAACTATCAGATTCATGCCGACATCGATAAAAGTGCGGTGATGAAGGTTGAGGAAAACATCACCTTTCGTGATTGTGATTCCCTCAGCTTTGATAAAGAGATCCTGCAGGATTACAGCTACGATGCCGATCAAGACGGAACACCGGAAATTTATGCTTATGAGATCAGCAGTATTCGTGTAGAAGGTGCTGATTATACATCCTCTTACGAAAACGGAGCGCATCGCCTTCATCTTACATTAAAAGAAAAGGATGCAAATATCATCATTCACTATCAAGTACGTTTTCGCCGGTTTGATGCAGAGGATGCCAACATTTTCCTTTATCAACTGATTTCTCCGAATCACAGCGGTACTATTGAAAACTTCAGCGCATCGATCACTTTACCGAATCGTCCCGACACCGGATTTGATGTTTATCAAAATGATCAGGCTCTTAATCGCATCGGTTCTCTGAATGCCGCTGTCAGTGATAAAACAATTAAAATCACCTCAACCCAAGCTTTGAAACCCGGCACGGGAATCATGGTTTTTGCGACACTTCGTAATTTCTTTTTCAACTATTCTCATCCGTTGACTCTGCATTTATTCTTTTCCCTGTTTTCAATTATTCTTGTAATGGGATGTTACTTCGGCATTATCCACAGCAATCGTTTTCATAAAAAAGACATGCTAAAAGAAAGCTTTCCGATTAAAGAAATCGAAATGGGAACACTCGGATACATTCTTGACGGTATCGTTGATGAAGCCGATATTATCTCCATTTTAATTGAATGGGCGAATCAGAATTATATTCAAATACGTGATGAAAATCAGACAATATCACTGGTAATCATCAATGAATTGCCGCAGAGTGCAAAGCCTTATGAGCAGCACTTATTTGATGCCATTTTCACTCAATATACTATGGTTACCGTCGATCAATTAAAAACACGTGATATGAAGAAACAGATGCTCGCTGTTGAAAAAGAAATTTATGCTGAACAAGAGCGAAAGCGAAAAAATGCAATTTATGCAAATACTTCATATTTATGGCAGCTGTTGTCGGTACCGGCAATCTGTATTCCGCTTGCCCTTACGATGTTTGCCTGCATTTATGAGCAGCAATATCAATTCGTAAAGAGCCTTTGGTATGCGGGAAGCTGTGCCGGAATCATTTATTTGAATTGTATCCCATGGATTTGGATACTAAAAAAACGCTATCGTCTATCAAAAAGCACGCAGGATGTGTATCGTGTTTTAACAATGCTGATTAACTTTATCAGCGGTGCCTTACTGTATCGTTATTTACTAATGAATCAAACACCGGTTGTATATGCAGCGATTAATTTTGTCCTCACTTTGTTATTTGCCTGCATTATCATATTTATGGATCGCAGAACCTTTTACGGACGCAACCTGTATTTACGACTGTTATCATTGCGTCAATATATCAGAACGGCAAACAGTGAACAGCTGACTACTTATTTATATGATAATCCTTATTATTTTGAAGATATGTTGCCGTATGCTTGGATCTTTGATATTACCGATATATGGGGAAAGAAATTCACTTCTATTCCCTTAGATGCACCTGTTTGGTATTTCCACGCCAATGCCGATGCACAATCACCGATTTATTGGATGCGGGCATTGGATAACTCTTTAACTACCATAAAAAACACCTTGTATTATGAAGGTAAAGCAAAGAAGAAGCTGTTTAAAAAAGAAAAAAAGCCAAAATTGCCGAAAGATAAGGATCTGTTTCAATAACCGCATACAAACAGCTTTTTCGATCCTGTTCTTGATGAATATTTATTAGTTTATCTCGTTGATTTTACAACTCTATTTATGCTTTTATTAAATAGTTTTGATAACGATTTTCAATTCAGTATTATTATCCTTTATGGATTATGAAACGTAAATATATTAAGTTTCCGTTATAAAAAGCAGTAAGTAACACATGATTTAGCTTGTGTTGTATACTTACTGCTTCTTTCATTTTCCCTTTTCACTGTTATTATTTTTATCAACAATCTTAACTGAAATCTATATCACATTCTCATTGGCTTGCTTATGAATAAGCTTGTTTATTTCAGGTCGAAGTGATTCATCAATGTCTAACAGATCCATAGCTTCACCCACAGTTTTGTTTGTTTTTTTCATTATCGTAATAACATTCTGTGTCATTCCCTTTATCAGTCCCTCTGCCAATCCTTCTTTACGACCTGCATCCACATGAATCTGTGACAAATTACACATACCTTCAACCTCCCGTTCTGTTTTCTTTGTCATCATTATACCATAGTTTTTTTCTAATTGGCACTTTTTCTCCTGTGCCGTCATTTTTGCTTTAAACAAGATATGTAACATCTCCATTAAACCATAGTGATCATCATTCATATCGTACTTACTGTTGGGGTAAATCATAATGATATTCAGTTTATCATACGTTTCTTTAGGGAAATGATATGCTCGTTTTAAACATTTTTCACTGATCGTATATTCATTCATTACACCCTCGGTTGCCTTCTTGGAATTCATAATGATCCATATCGAATAAACCTTTTTTAAATTCTGAAAATCAGAATGTTGAAAGCCGTCAGGACGATTCTTTTGTCTTGCCAGTAATCTGCTACAATAATAAATTGCACGACCTAATAACGGATATTGTGTATTACTGTTTGCCTGTGCTTCGATATTCAATATTAAGCCGATGCTTTCTGTTTCCTGCGGCAATCTGATTCCTACAATAATATCAAAGATGATTTTGGCCCCGTATACAGTATGATCTTCAGGATTCATACCGTAAATCTGATCGGCAGCTTTATCGATATTCATATTCGCCTGTCGGATCACTTTCGATATAATCCGGTATTTCGGCTATCGGTATATCACGAAATTCCGAAACACACTCTTTAATAATCCGAGCCAATATTTGTTTATTACAAAGGATCTTTTTACAACATTCATCATATGCGGGATTATATTGATTACGATCAATTACTTCCGCTATTTTTGTTTTTTCCATTAATTAGTTTCTCCTCCTTTTTCACTTAGAACAAAGCTTTAAACAGCTCCTAATATTGTTATACACGCAAAAAAACGGAGATCCCCAAAAATTTATGAATTTTTTTTGATTTCATCAGATTATCAGTTTTGTAAATAAGAAACCGGTACATCATCGTTTTGATTTACTCGCAAATTCATTCATGATTATTTCTGCTTATATGAAAGCTGGCCAAGCACCCGTTACTAACACAAGGATCCTATCATTCAATTTTATTATTTTACAAACAGAAAAAATGTAATTCTTTATTATTTTCTACTTATTTATGGCTTGAAATTGTCTAAAATAGCCAATTTTAATGTTAATATTCACAATAACAGCTTCATTCGTTATAATAGTAACGATTTTGAAAGGATAGAATAGCTAATGGAATTAACATTCGGGGAATATTTGTCTAAAGTGCTGAATTATCATAATCTGAATCAAAAACAAGCTGCTTCACTCTTACATATTTCACCGCAGTCACTGAGCAATTATATCTTGGATAAACGTATACCGGACATGAATACAATCTGTCATATTGTACGTTATTTTCATATTGATGCCAATCAATTATTTTACGGAAGTACGAACATTGACATTCAAAGCTTAACTGACGATGAAGTTGAATTATTAAGAAATTATCGACAGCTGGATCAAAAGCATAAAAGCTATGCATTGGCTGTGATAAAAAATATACCGATCTAAAAAGATATTTAAAGCAGCAAAATCAGATTAATTACATATGCACAAAGACAGGCAAAGCTTGCGACAACCAGCAAGCTTTTTTCTTTATAGGCAAGCAGGCACGCAACAAATGCAGCGATCAGGGATGGAATGAGATTGCCGGCAGATGTAAATACAGCAGGGAATGTCATAGCTCCCAGCACTGCATAAGGAACATAATACAGAAAAGATTGAATAAACGGACTTTTCAGTTCTTTTTGAAAGCAAGTCAGCGGAAGCATTCGTATTAAATAGGTGACACCTGCCATTATGATGATATACGGAATATATTCGCTCATTTTATATTCTCCTTTTGGATCGGGTAACGCCATGCGCCAAAAGCAGCCGCAAGCAGCGTACAAAGAATCAGTGCGAAACCACCGCTGACAGATAGAATTGAAGACAGTATTTCCATCAGACAGGATAAACCGGCCGCAAGCAGCACAACATTTCGTATCGCCGTTTGTTTTTTAGCAGGCGGTATGATGATGGCTAAAAACATACCGTAAATTGCGATTCCCATTGCGGATCGAATATCATCGGGCATCAGTGCTGTAGCAGCAGCGCCGAGCCATGTGCCGAACGTCCAACCGCAGATCGGCAAAAGCATCAAGCCGCAAAAATAAGCGCAGTTCAACGGCTGTTCCTTTGCCGCAGCCAAAGCGAATATTTCATCGGTAATCCCATAAGACATCAACATTCGCTGATGTGTAGGCATATTCTTTTCTACCTTTTGTGATAAAGATAATGACATCAGTGCATAACGCAGATTGATTAACAGCTGCGTGAAGATCATTTCTGTATAAGATGAAAACATCGCAATTATTTCCAAAGCCGCAAACTGACCCGCACTGGTTAAATTAGTCAATGAGATTACAACCGCTGCTTCCAACGGGATTCCCATTGAGATCGCAGTTAAGCCAAAGGTAAAAGATACCGATAAATAACCTAAAGCAATCGGTATACCATCCTTTAATCCGTTTTGAAAACGCAATGTATTTTGTTTCTCCATAGTTCACGCTCCGTTGCCTGTATTATATAACAAATCGAATAAATTGCAAAATAATCAATTTCAAAATAATCCGATAAAAACCGTACCTATGAAACATGATTAAATTCAAACTCCTTTGCGTATTTCAAAACGATCTTATCATACAGACTGCGGTATCACAATAAAGTAAAATAAAAAAATCAGAGGAATTCTTTATGAATATACACTCTGATTATCATTAAACAGTGACATTTTTATCTGTTTACCCTCACATGTGATAAAGCCGTTCACACTTTTTTTCTATCATTATTGATGTGCTTCAATATAGCGCTTTAATGCCGCAAAGCTCTCATCACTTAAGGCATGTTCCATACGGCAGGCATCTTCAGCTGCCGTTTCCTTGTCGACACCTATGCGTACAAGAAAATCGGAAAACAACAAATGACGTTCATAAATTTTCTCGGCTATTTCTCTGCCGGTATCACTCAATACAAGCATATTATCCTGTATATGAATAAAGCCTCGTTCTGCCAAAATATGAATTGCACGACTTACACTCGGTTTGGATACATGAAGATCATTCGCAATATCAATGGATCGTACCACACCTTTTTGTCGTTCAATTTTTAAGATGGATTCTAAATAATCCTCGCCTGATTCCTGTAGCTTCATATGATCGCCTGCCTTGTGCATTAATTCTAACACGGACGCCCTCAGTTATGCAATAATACAGCCCATAAAAAACGACACTTAATGTTTATCTTCTCTTAATAAATATGCATTGCCGTCCGGATCATAAAAGGTACACATACTGCCGTACGGCATTGTGATGATTTCTTCAATATCCACATCACGTTCCTTAAGAATTTTTCTTGTATTGCCTAAATGCAGCGTTGATAATATGAGTGAGGGATGAGTTGTGATTGCCTGCGGATTTTGTTGCTTCATCAATTCTTTATCATACAGTACAAAGCGAACCGAGCTGTTCGGCGGTGCCACCTCAAGCCATTTACCGCGTTCCAGCTTTTGTTCCTCGACTACATGAAAGCCCATTTTCTTTACCCAAAAGTCTTTGGCTTGTTGTTGATCATCTACGAAAAGTGTAATTCGTGAAATATTTGTAATCATTCTATTACCTCCTGTAGATAGTTTGGCAAAGCTGTTGAGCGGCTATGTAAAAAAACAGTCCGAAGACTGTTTTTGAATGATTTTGTAAGTCGAAATCTATGTGTTTATCCCAGACATCAAGCGTTATCTTATGAAAGCTTTGCGATAATCGCATCACGATACTGCTCGGTTGTCGCATTGCCTTTCAAATCCGGAGTAACACTCGTACCCTCTGCCAGTACCACGTCCACTGCTTTTCTGATTTTACCGGCACAATCATTTTGTCCTAAATACTCCAACATCATGCAAGCCGACCAAAGCAATGCGGTAGGGTTTGCGATATGCTTTCCTGCAATATCGGGAGCGCTCCCGTGTACTGCTTCAAACATCGCATGATCCTTACCTAAATTCGCAGACGGCAATAATCCGAGTCCGCCGATCAAGCCGCTTGTTAAATCCGATACAATATCACCGTATAAATTCGGCATGACAAGTACATCAAATTCACTCGGATCCATTACAAGCCGCATACAGAGCGCATCAATAATCTTATCCTCGGCAATAATGCTCGGATAGCGCTTTGCGATCTCTTGAAAGATGGATAAGAACATACCGTCGCTCAGCTTCAAAATATTTGCCTTATGAACACACGTAACTTTTTTGCGTCCGTGCTTCAGCGCATATTCAAACGCATCTTCAATAATGCGTTCACTTGCCTTGCGCGTAATGATCTTTGTCGCATGTACGGTGTTCTCATCGACTTCTTCCTCAACACCGACATACAGATCCTCAGTGTTTTCACGAAAGGTCACAATATCAACATTCGGAAACGGTGTCACTACCGCAGTATTTGACTTTGCCGGACGAATATTCGCATATAAATCATAACGCTTACGCAAAGTGACATTCAAAGAACGAAAGCCTTTGCCGATCGGTGTTGTAATCGGTGCTTTCAACATAATGCGATTGCGTTCAAAGGATTCATAGGCTTCCTTAGGAATCAATTCTCCGTTGCGCTTGTATTCGGCTTCACCGACTTCAAAGCATTCAAATGTGACATCTGCCTTCGCAGCCTTTAAAATCTGCATAACTGCATCGCAAATTTCCGGTCCGATGCCGTCACCTTTCATCACTGTTATTTTATTTGTCATTTCAATCTCTCCTCTATATTAATATATTCCTGAAGCTCACCGACATATTTCGTTGCCGGGCGCATAATTCTGCCGTCATATAATTTATTTTCAATATTATGTGCAAGCCAGCCGACCATTCGCGCACATACAAACAACGGTGTAAATAAATCCTGCGGTATATTCATCATCTCATAAACAAGACCGCTGTAGAAATCGACATTGGCAGATACCGGAATGCCTTTGACCTCACTGATCACTTCTTTGGCACATTTCTCAAAACGACGATAGAAATCAAAGCGTTGTTCTTCATGTTTTTCCAACGCCAATTCATATAAATGCTCACGCAGCAGCTCCGCTCGCGGATCGGACAGTGTATAGATCGCATGTCCCATACCGTAAATCAAACCGCTGTGATCATAGCGCTCTTTATTTAACAGTTTACGCTGGATCTCTTTCATCGCGTTTTCATCCGCAGCTAAACCGATTTCCTCAATGACTTCCTTCATCATATTACATACTTGTAAATTCGCACCGCCGTGCCGCGGTCCCTTTAAAGATCCGATCGAGCCTGCCACCGTGGAATAAATATCGGTACCCGTAGATGAGATCACCACATTGGTAAAGGTGGAATTATTGCCGCCGCCGTGATCGGCATGAAGCACAAGCATCAGATCCAGCATCAATGCTTCTCTTTTGGTAAACTGACTGTCGCTGCGAAGCATGTGCAGTATATTCTCAGCCATACTGTAATGCTTTTGCGGATAGTGAATATGCAGGGAAGCCTTTTCAAAATGATGTGCCATCGAATGATAAGCATAGCACAGCATCGACGGAAGCTTTGCCATAATTGATAAGCCTTGACGAAGTGTGTTGTTTACATCGGTCGCATCGGGAAGATCATCAAAATCATAAAGCGAAAGCACTGCCTGCTGCAGCTGATTCATCAAGTTTTTGGAAGGCAGCTGTAAAATGGCTGTTTCTAAAAACTGATCCGGCAATTCATATTCCTGTTGCAGCACTTCACTGAAAGCTGCCAACTCCTGCTTCGTCGGTAAGTACCCAAACAACAGTAAAAAGCATGTTTCTTCATATGCATATGCATGATTGTTCTGGTATCTTCCGTATATTAAATCATGCACTTCAATTCCTCGATAGTAAAGCTTACCTTCGATTGCGATCTTTTTTTGATCTTCTCTTTTGTATCCGACTACATCGGCTATTTTCGTAAGTCCTACGCATACACCGGTACCGTCTTCATTGCGCAGACCTTTTTTAACATCATATTGTTTAAAATATTCATTGGGAATTTGATTATAGCTTAATCCCTTTTGATAAAATTCAATGATTTTTTGATTCATAGCTTCACCATCTTTCAATTTATTTCATTTATTATATCATATTTTTCACATTTTTAATGAAATTTTTTCATCATTAATGTTATAATAGAACATATGCAGTTATACATTATGATAACAGAAGGGAATGAATCTTATGCCAACAATGACTGAAAAAATTATTCAAAAGCATTTAGTGGAAGGAACATTAGAACGGGGAAAGAAAATTGCCCTTAAAATAGACCAGACGTTAACACAGGATGCGACCGGAACTATGGCTTATTTACAACTGGAGGCTATGGGAGTCGATCAAGTGAAAACGGAATTATCTTTAAGTTATGTGGATCATAACACATTACAGAGCGGGTTTGAAAATGCCGATGATCATAAATATTTACAAACTGTTGCGGCGAAGCACGGAATTTATTTCTCACGTGCCGGGAACGGTATTTGTCATCAGGTGCATTTAGAGCGTTTTGCGAAGCCGGGTAAGACGCTGTTAGGAAGTGATTCTCATACACCGACCGCAGGCGGTATCGGTGCGTTTGCGATGGGTGCCGGCGGTTTAGATGTCGCTTGTGCAATGGCAGGACGTCCTTTCCAACTGACTATGCCGAAAATCGTTAAAGTAGAGCTGATCGGCAAGCTGACACAGGGGGTATCCTCAAAGGATATTATCTTAAAGCTGTTATCGCTGATGAGTGTCAAGGGCGGAGTCGGAAAGGTCATCGAATATTGCGGCGACGGTGTAAAAACATTAAGTGTTCCGCAGCGCGCAACGATTACTAATATGGGTGCGGAGCTTGGCGCTACCACTTCGATTTTCCCGAGTGATGAAATTACCGAAGCATTTTTGCGCAAACAACAGCGAGCCGATGATTTCACTCCGTTTTGTGCCGATGATGATTCCGTATATGATGAAGCATATACGATTGATTTAAGCACTTTGGAGCCGATGGTCGCAATGCCGCACAGTCCTGATAATGTTGTCAGTATCACCGAGGTGGAAGGTAAGCCGATAGACCAGTGTTCGATCGGCAGCTGTACCAATTCTTCTTATATGGATATGATGAGCGTAGCGGCTATCTTAAAAAATAAAGTCGCTCATCAAAATGTCTCTTTGACTATTTCTCCGGGTTCTAAACAGGTCTTAAATATGATTGCACAAAACGGCGCTCTTGCGGATATGATTGCGGCAGGCGCCCGCATTTTGGAAAGCACCTGCGGTCCCTGCATCGGCATGGGACAGTCCCCGATCACAAACGCTTGGTCACTTCGTACCTTTAATCGCAATTTCTACGGCAGAAGCGGAACACTGAGCGCCAATGTCTGTCTTGTATCACCTGAGGTAGCCGCAGCCAGTGCCGTCAACGGTGTCATCAGTGACCCGCGTAAAACAGCTTATGAACTGCCGGAAGAACCTGACGAATTCTTAATTGATGATCGCTGTATCATCGTTCCCGATCCAAACAACGCTGAATCGATAGAAGTCATCAGAGGTCCGAATATCAAAGCACTTCCGATTAATCAGCCAATGGAAAATACGATTGAGAAATCCGTCTTGTTAAAAGTTGAGGATAATATCACCACCGATCATATCATGCCGGCAGGTGCCAAGGTTCTCCCTTATCGTTCCAATATTGAAAAGATCTCACAGTTTGTATTCCGTGATGTATGTGCGGACTTTGCGAAGCGCTGTCAAAATCACAACGGCGGTATTATCATTGCCGGCAGTAATTACGGACAAGGTTCATCTCGTGAACATGCAGCGTTAGCACCGATGTATTTAGGCATTAAAGCGGTAATTGCCAAAAGCTTTGCCAGAATTCATCATGCGAATTTAATCAATTTCGGAATTTTACCGTTACAGTTTGCGGATGAAACCGATTATGATAAAATTGATGAGGGTGATGTCATTCAACTGAATAATCTAAATGATTTAAAGCCGAATCAAACAATCGTTGCGAAGAATTTAACTAAAAACAGTAAGCTTACTTTGACCTATGCATTAAGTGAATTGGATATTCGCACACTTGCTTACGGCGGTACACTTAATTTAATCAAAGCGGAAAATCAAGTAAAATAAATTTCCTTTGATATGCTTATCCGATACATCGCTTCATCATTCTTATTTTCATAGCTTACGAAATGATGATCGTGGTATTACTATATATAGATGGAGGATGCAGTATGAAAAAAACAATCTGTTGGTTATTTATCAGTTTATTAATATGCAGTTCCTGTTCAGCCGATAAAAAAGATACAAGTGATCCGAAAGGCTGTGACAGCGATGAGCTTTGCGATGTAACAGAGCGCAGCGATATGTCCGGCTACGAGGGCTTTATGGATAACGAGCATCAGTTTGTCGAAGTTCCTATGAGTGATTTTCTTTTAAAGTTGGATGCCGGCGCTACCGGAATTTATTATTTCGGATATACCACATGTCCATGGTGTGTCGAGGCGGTTCCGATTATGAATGAAGTTGCGAAAGAGTTTGATGTAAAGATTTTCTATATCGATAAAAAAGCTGAAACCACAAAAGAAGAAGACAGCAAAGCGATTGAAGCGAGAATCCCTGACAAATTAGATAAAGACGATGAGGGTAATCCGCATCTTTATGTCCCTTATGTCATTACGATAAAAGAAGGCGAAATCACTTCTTATCACACCGGTACCGTAGATTCTCATGATGCGCATGAACGCAAAATGACTGATGAAGAAAAAGCAGAGCTGAAAAAACGCTATCAGGAAATGTTCCAAACAATCAAATAATTTTAATACAAGCCGGATTCGGCTTGTATTTTTATGTCGTCTTGTCTCTTTATTTTTTATTTAAAATTACCATAAGAAAAACATGAACAGAAAGATGCTTGTGACATAGACATTCGTATTATTTTTTGTTATTATGATGTCAAAGAAAGAAGGTCATTAAATGAAAACAAGAACAGAACATGATTCTATGGGCAAAATTGCCGTAGAAGCAGATAAATATTGGGGAGCGCAAACACAGCGCAGTTTTGAGAATTTTAAAATACATGAGGAAAAAATTCCGATGGATGTCATTTATGCCATGGCTTATTTAAAGAAAGCTTGTGCAAAAGCAAATGCTTCTTTGGATAAGATTTCTACCGAAAAGGCAGAAGCTATCATCAAGGTTTGTGATGAAATCTGTGATCGCAAATTAGATGATCATTTTCCTTTATCCGTTTGGCAGACAGGCAGCGGCACTCAAAGCAATATGAATGTGAATGAAGTAATTGCCAATCGCGGCAATGAGTTGTTTCATGCGAACTTACATCCCAATGACGATGTAAATCGTTCACAAAGTTCAAATGATACATTCCCCAGTGCGATGTATATTGCGGCTGTCTTAGGTGTAGAGCGTTATCTGATGCCGAAGCTGAAGGAATTAATCGCTGTGTTAGAGCGATTGGAACAAGAAAACCATGATATTATTAAAATCGGCAGAACGCATTTACAGGATGCGACTCCGCTGCGTTTTTCACAGGAGATCAGCGGATGGAATGCGATGCTGAAGAATAATCTTTCGATGTTGAAACAAGCTGTTGATGCACTCAGAAAGCTTGCGATCGGCGGTACTGCGGTCGGAACAGGATTAAATGCGCCTGAGGGATTCGGTGAAACGGTATGCAGCTTATTAAGTGAGGAACTGCATACGGTATTCATCAGTGATTCTAATAAATTTCACGCATTAGCAGCTAAGGATGATATTGTATTCGCTCACGGCGCATTGAAAGCTTTAGCAGCGAATCTGATGAAAATCGCGAATGATGTGCGTTGGCTGGCAAGCGGTCCGCGATGCGGTTTAGGTGAAATCAAAATCCCTGAAAATGAACCGGGATCTTCGATCATGCCGGGAAAAGTGAATCCGACTCAGTGTGAATCTATGACAATGGTGTGCGTACAGGTTATGGGAAATGATGCCGCAGTCGGTTTTGCGGCAAGTCAGGGAAACTTTGAATTAAATGTCTTTATGCCGGTGATTATTTATAATTTCATGCAAAGTGTTCATTTATTGGCAGACAGTATTCATTCATTTAATATCCATTGTGTTTCGGGTATCACCGCCAATCAACAACAGATGGAATATTACCTGCATCATTCTTTAATGTTGGTTACGGCATTGAATCCGCATATCGGTTATGAAAATGCTGCCAAGTGCGCGAAAAAAGCCTATCAGGAAAATATCTCATTGAAAGAAGCCTGTATTGCGCTCGGATTGCTCAGTGAGGCTGAATTTGAGCAATTCATTATTCCGAAACAGATGGTGTAAAAAATACAGACTGCTTATTTGATTCTTTCAAATAATTCATAAAAAATTATAGCTAAATAGTATAAACAGGAAAGCGCGGCTTTCCTGTTTGTTTTATTTTTCTGTTAGTTTCTTTTTATAAAGCATTATAAATAAACCTAATGATATGAAATTTAATACACCTAAAAACATTAAATTCGTTTCATCACCTGTTAAAGCTCCGCCGACATTTTTTCCCGGGTAATAATAACCAT
>CANOSP010000011.1 GCA_947569705.1 uncultured Erysipelotrichaceae bacterium | reverse complement strand
TTTCGGTACTTCCAGATACATAAGTTGTCCCTTTATCATCTTGATCAAAGGTAATTGTTGGCAATGTCTTTTCTACTGTTAAAGAAGTACACACCTTTTCAGTCGGATTTCCTGCTTTATCCACAGGATACCCGTTATCATCTACTGAAGTAATACAGAATTTATAAGTACCTGCTTTTAAACCGCCGTTGACTAAATCAGGCGCACCACTCTTGATCTTCACATTTAACGGCGTACTGCTTGAAGCATGATTGCCGTCTAAGCCTTCGATTTCAAAGTTCTTATAACTATCATCTCCATTACCGATGATTTCATAAACTAACGGAGTAACACCTAAAGGATTCGCTGTAACCTTACCTACAATTTGTCCTGCATCTACATTCTTACTGAATTCATATTCTTTTCCTGCACTCGCTCCGCTTTGCGGCAGCTTAGTATAAGTTATTTTATGCGCATCCTTGATAATCTCTAAATCTGAAAAACCTGAAATTGCAGAGCTTGCCAAAGGACGATCGGTAGATGGATTAATTTCCTCATTTAGAATAGCTGCTTTATATTTTCCAACCGGTATTCCGCTTAAATCAAGCGATAAATATTTGCCGGTCATTGGCCCTACCGAACGGTAATATTTTATTTCCGAACCGCTGCTGTCATACAATAATACACCTACTGCACCGGCTCCGGTAACAGAAGCTTCTAAATTAACAGTGCTGTTTAAAATAGTTTTACTGATCACTTTATCGTTGTAAATACTTCTGATATTCAGTAAATTAGCACTCATAGCGGATGATTGGATTCTGATTCGGGTGATCGGTGATTCCACTTCATCACTGCAAATCCCTTTTTGAATTTGATAGCGATGCCAGCTGCCGTCCTGAAATCCCGGTGCTGCCGCAAACACAATCTTTGCCTGATCCAAATAAGTAAAAGGACGAATGGATGCTCTTTGATCGGCAGCGTTTAAGGCAATTACCATAAAATTAGTTCCGTAACTGTTACCTGTCGCATTGTCAATTACATTATGCGCTTTATGTCCTTCACCATAACCAAGATGTGCAACATTATACACTGTAGTGTTGCCGCTGATTTTAATATCATTATCAATCCAATAATATGCACCGCTTCGATAAGATGCATCATTGGCAGATACATTTGAAAGATCATCCAATCTCGGAAGTCCCGGCAGTTTATTACACGCTGATGTTTCTAAGGTATTTAATGAAACACTTGCGCCTTCACTTCTGACATAATTCCGATTTAGTCCGGTAACTTCTACACCATATTGAAAAGAACGGGTCGCTAATAACGTATATTGACCGTCATTGTTGCCACCTACATCCCAAACCATTCCGTTATTACCGTCGTGTTCACCAAAAGCGATTTTTGTTCCTATGTCTAATTTAAACATAGAGGCAGCGCTCAATTTATCAGCGACATATGAGTATCCGACCGAAATACCTCCGATCAATGCTAATGCCACAACCGCAATTTTCTTCCACATAACTTCATTTTCCCTTCCTTCTCAATATCTACAAAGGTAGACTTTAAGAAATAGTGGAAAAAGAACCAAAATCGTATGCTTTACAAACAAAAAACATACATTTCTATATCAGAAACGTATGTCTATAATTGTCTACATTTATAAACAAAAAAATAGTGAAATGTTTCATTTCGATGAATAGGAAAGGAGAAAAGTGATGAAACAGATTAGAAAGCTGATGATCAGTTGTTTGACTGCTTTAATGGTAGCTACTTTACTGCCGGCTCAGGGTATTTCGGTAAAAGCCGCGCAGCTAAAAAATTTGGCCTTAAATAAGACGGCAACAGAATCCAGCGTATATCCTGATTCAGGAAAGACGGCAATGAAGGCTGTGGATGGTAAGCGTAAAGGTGATGAAGATCCGGATACGAACAATGATTCCAGATGGTCTTCAAAGCGTGTCGGCACAGGAACACCTACTGAACAATGGGATCCGAGTATTGAACAATGGATGATGGTCGATCTCGGTGAGGAGTACACTGTCAATAAAATTGTGATTGATTGGGAGGGTGCCACTGCGACAAAATATAAGCTGCAGGGTTCTTTGGATGGTACTACCTTCACTGATTTTGTAGAAAGCGGTACAAGTGCTGCCGGTGAAATGGTACATGACAATTTAAATGAGAGAATACGCTATGTAAAATTGTTGTGTTTACAGCCGAAAACCGCAAAATATGGTTATTCCGTTTATGAGTTTGAAGTATATTCAAATGATGTAATCGATGATCATGTTCCTTCTAATGCGGCTGAAGTAATTAAAGATATTCAAAATACAGCACCGACATTGGCCCCTGACGGAAACTCTTTAGTTCTTCCGACAGTGCCGGCGGATTATGAGATTGAATTATACGGAACAGATAATGCACAAGTTGTAAGTACAGCAAATGTTGTTTATCAGCCGATTACTGCTATGCCGGTAAAAGTGATGTATCGTGTAACGAATAAAACAGATGCAACAGATACTGCGACATCTACTGTTGATGCACCGGCAATTACGATTCCGGGAAGCAATCCGGTAACGGGATCAAACGCTAAACCGAATGTTTTACCGGGCTTAAGAGAGTGGAACGGCGGAACCGGAAGCTTCCAATTAACAAGCAGCTCTCAGATTATCTACAGCGCAGATAATCAAAAGGCAGCGGCAGATGTATTAAAAACATATCTGAAGGATATGTTGGGAATGGATATCAATGTGATTAAGGGTGTCACACCGAAAACGGGCGATATTTCATTCGCAGCTGCTTATACAACAGATGAACTCGGTACAGAGGGTTACTACATGAGTATTGATGATGTAGTTACTATTTCTGCACCGCAGAATACAGAAAACGGTTGGATTTACGGTGCTGCTTCAATTACTCAGATTTTATATCAAAATGACAATACAGCGCCTAAAGGTCTGACAAGAGATTATCCGCAGTATGAAGTACGTGCCGGTATGATCGATGTCGGCAGAATGTATATTCCGTTGGAATATCTTGAAGAAATGACAATTTATATGTCCTATTATAAAATGAATGAAGCACATATTCATATTAATGATTATTGGGGACAGTCGGGCTACAGCGCATTCCGTTTGGAAAGTAAAGTATATCCTTCTATTAACGCAAAAGATGGCTATTACACGCAAGAGGAATATCGTCAGTATCAGAAGGACATGAAGTTATACGGAATCGATGTAATTACCGAACTTGATTCACCGTATCATGCCGATGCTTTAAAGGATATTGAAGGCGTCGTAATGTGGAAAGCAGGATATTTGGATATAAGAACTGAAGAAGCATTTAATGCCAATGCGAGAATCTTGGAAAAGCTGATTGATGAATATTTAGACGGTCCCGATCCGGTAATTCAAAGTAAAAACTTCCATATCGGTACGGATGAATATGATAAAGCTTATGGTGAACAAATGCGTAAATGGACCGATCATTTCGCAAAATATGTAAATGCAAAGGGCTATCAAAGTCGTGCATGGGCTTCTTTAGGTAAAAACGGTTTCAACGGTACTACCCCGGTAACAAGTGATATTGTAATGAACTTATGGGCGCCGTATTGGGCAGATGTTCATGAAACATATAATGCAGGTTATGATGTCATTAACACTTACGGCGGATGGCTGTATATCGTACCTGCGGCAAATGCCGGATATCCGGATCGCTTTGATACGAAAAAGCTTTATGAAAATTTTGAAGTAAATGACTTTAAATCCGGAAGAAATCCATCCGGTGAAGCAATTATGCCTGTGGCACATCCACAGACAAAGGGTGCATCTTTCGCATTATGGAATGATATGACATCTTTCAGAACCGGCTTCTCTTGGTTTGATATTCATGATCGTATTAAAGATGCTGTGTCACTCGTATCAGAAAAAACATGGTATGGAGAAGACGACAACGGACAGACTTATGCACAGTTCAGAGAGCGTATTGATGCGCTGCAAAATAAGGTACCGAATGCAAATCCGGGACGTTATGTAGAATCTGATACGGATTTAATTGCTGAATATGATTTTGAGGAAAACGGAACAACAGTTAAGGACAATAGTACAAACGGCTATGATGCAAGCTTGACAAAGGCTTCTGCAGCTGACGGTGCAGTGAAATTCGACGGTACCGGCTATCTGTCTTTGCCGATGGACAGCATTGGTTATCCTTACTCTGTATTTATGAATTTGACGTTAGATGAATTGACTGATAACGCAACGCTGTTTGCGGGAGCTGACGGAACATTCTATGTGAATAAGCTCGGTAAGTTAAGCTATGCAAGAGATCAGTATGAATTTACTTTCAACTATACACCGAAAACAGATAAGGAAATAGCACTTGCATTAGTATGTGATAATAAAAATCTGACATTGTATGTTGACGGTAAGCAAATCGGAAACGGTAAGCTGACTAATACGACGATTGCCGGTAAAACTCAGCAAAGTTCTACATTTGTATTGCCGGTGGAAAAGGTATTTGAAAATACAAAAGGTACGCTTTCTAAAATGTCTGTTTATAATCGTGCATTGAGTGCGGATGAAGTATTGGAAAAGATGGGCATTGTCAGAGAGAATTTAGCGTTGAAGAAAACTGTCAGTGTATCAGGATTAGAATTAAATAACGGACAATTTACTGCGGAAATGGCTGTGGACGGTATTGTCAGCAGTGATTCTCGTGTATCCTTTGCGAAGGATCAAGATGAGCAATGGCTGTTGGTTGATCTCGGTGATGTATACAATATCGGTGATCTTGTAATCAACTATGAATCCAAGGTAGGTAAATATGAAATTCAAGTATCAACTGACGGACAAAACTTCACACCTGTTTATCGTAAAAATGATGCTCAGGTAATTGCCGCTGCAGGTGTGCCTGCAATTGAGAAAATCAGTATTGAGCCTGTTGATGCGCGTTATGTAAAATACGTACAAAAAGAAAGATGGAAACATTCCGGAAACAATAAAGTATATAGCGGAAGTATTTATGAATTTGAGGTATATGCGCCGTTTGATGATAATCCAAGACCTTCTATCGATGCACTTCTTGCATTGTCTCCGGATACTACAGGTGCAACTACCGCTCAAAGACAAATCGGTAAGAATACTTCCGATAAGGTAAATGTAGAATTTGATATGGTTACAACAACTGAGGATACAGGAATCGTTGATATTCCGGTTGGTTTGGGGGCCTATGATTCAAATCATACCTCTTATACACAAATTCCAATGCTGATGCGTATGTACAAGGATGGAAAATTCGGTGCATATAACGGTAACCAAGTAAATGGTAAGGCAGTCGGTTTTGTACAAAGTGACTTGACTTATGAACCAAACACCTCTTATCATGTACGCTTCGCTGTAGATTTGAGCAAGTCTACTTACAGTGTATACGTAACTCCGCCGGGTGAAACAGAAGTCTGCATCGGTAAAGATTATGCTTATCGTGTGGCTGCACCTCAGGATTTAGGTAAGCTGTATCTGTTCAATCTTGTAAGCAGTATCCCTGCCGGAAGTCATTGGTTAGATCACATCAAATTAACCGATATTGATTCTCAATCAGTGGATAAGAGTGAATTAAATCAGTTAATCAGTGAACTTGATCAAGTGGAGCAGGGTAATTACACTGATGAAAGCTGGAATGAATTCTGTGAGTTGTTAGATTATGCAAAAGAAGTAAGCGAAGATGAATTCGCAACAGAAGCGAATGTTCAAGCTACTGTTGAAGCATTGAATAATGCAATGGATATTCTGAAAGAAAAGGTTGATAAATTAGCTTTAGCAAAAGCGATTGAAGATGCAAGCGCTATTAAAGCAGAAGGTTACACAAAGGTAAGCTATCAGGCTTTACAGGATGCGATTGCGAGCGGTGAAGCTGTAATGGCAGATGAAGACGCAACCAAGACAGATGTTGAGGAAGCGGTTCAAATGATTAATGATGCGAAAAACGCATTAGTTAAGACTGCTGATAAAACAGCGTTACAACAAGCAATGAATAAGTATGCGTATTTACTGAAAGAATTAGCGGATTATCCTAAGGATATAGCAGATGCATTCAAGCAAGCATATACGAAAGCAGAACAGGTAAATAAGGACAGTGAAGCAATACAGGACGAAGCTGACGCAGCTAAAGATGCATTGGTTAAGGCAGCTCAGAAATTGGAAAACTATGAAAAACCAAATCCTGATGATCCTGATCAACCGGATAATCCGGACAATCCGGATCAGCCGAATAAACCTGATCAACCAAATAATCCGGATCAACCGAATAAACCTGATCAACCGGATCAGCCAAACAATCATGATGAACCAAGTAAACCTGATCAGGGTAACAATGTCTTTGTCAAAGATGATGTAACGGTTGTGACGGATGTTGAATTAGATGATGATATTAAACTGGCTGTTAAACATTTTGACCAAGAAATGCTGAAACAGTTGGGTGCTAAAATCAAAGATAAGACTTTCTTGAAGCAATATAACTTTGAAAAATTGATTGATATTTATTTTGTAAACGGTAAAGGTGAGCAAGTTGAATTCAATCGTACAGTTCAAATGGTTATGAGCATAAAAATCGATAAAGAGATGCTTGGTAAAGATTTAAGAGTTGTTTATATCTCTGATTCCGGTGACATTAGATTTATTCCGAGCTGGATTGAAAACGATACGATTAAATTTAAAACAACGCATAATTCTTATTATGCAATCGTATCAACGGCAGCTTCTGTTCCGAGTGAAAATATCAAACCGAATTCTCCGATTAAGAATACCGGAACGAAGACGGAACAAAGCGGAACGGCAATTCTTTGGACGATGTTACTGTTAGTCGGTTCTGCAGCATATGTAACACGTAAAAGACAAGAAAACAATTAATTAAACTAAACAAGGTATAGCGATAAGTTTATGCCTTGTTTTTTTATCAAAATAAACGAAAACAATCATGAATGTAATGACTTTATTATGCGCCGCAAAAGATTTGTATCATCGGATATGATTGTTCTGATGAAAAGTATGGATTGATGATATAAATGCATAAAAGTGTGGTATAATGTTATAAATGCGAAATGGAGGTCATTTAGACTATGAGTTTTTTTTCAAAAGAGGTTGGTATTGATTTAGGTACCGCAAATTTATTAATATATGTCAAAGGCGAGGGTGTCGTAATTGATGAACCCAGCGTTGTCGCAATAGATGCCAGTACAAAGAAATGCTTGGCTGCAGGTCAAGATGCAAAAGATATGCTCGGAAGAACTCCGGGGCGTGTGATGGCTATCAGACCGATGAAGGACGGTGTCATTGCTGATTTTGAAGTTACAGAGATTATGTTGAATTTCTTTTTAAAGAAATTGGAATTAAAGGGGATGTTTAAACGTCCGACCATTTTAATTTGCTGCCCGAGTAATATCACATCGGTTGAACGTAATGCGATTCGTGATAGTGCGTATCGTGCCGGAGCGAAGAAAGTATATATTGAAGAGGAGCCGAAAGTGGCAGCGGTCGGAGCCGGATTGGATATATCTAAACCGAGCGGTTGTATGGTACTTGATATAGGCGGCGGTACTACCGATGTCGCAGTATTGTCTTTAGGAGAGATTGTTTCTTCTACTTCATTGAAAATTGCCGGAGATACTTTGGATAAGGATATTCTGAAGTTTGTGAAAGAAGAAAAGAAATTGTTGATCGGCGATCGTACAGCTGAAGAAATTAAGAAAAAGGTCGGAACGGCATGGAAAGGCTCTCGTCATGATTCCATTGAAGTGAGCGGCCGTGACTTAGTAACGGGCTTGCCTCATACAATAACACTTACCAGTGAGCAGATTGAGGAGAGCATCAGAGAGTCGTTGCAGGAAATTGTGCGTGCGTGCAAAACGGTGCTTGAACAGACACCGCCGGAGCTTGCCAGTGACATCGTAACACGCGGTATTGTATTGACAGGCGGAGGGGCATTGCTTCACGGTATCGATGAATTATTACGTAATGAATTACATATTCCTGTATATGTTGCAGATAATGCACTTCGCTGTGTCGCGGAGGGTACCGGAGTTATGTTAGAAAATCTACATCTTGTAGAATAGGCAGTCAAGGAGGTGTAGGAAATGGAATGGTTGAAATATCTGTTCATTCCTTTTCTGATGTCGGCCTTATTGACGCCGATATTAAAAAAGATTGCTTACCAATTAGATATCTATGCAGAAATGAATGAACGAACAATTCATACAAAGAAAATTGCACGTATCGGCGGTGTTGCAATCTATGTTTCATTTATTATCACTATGGCAATGTTTGTAAAAGTTGATGATGCTTTGAATCGTATTTTGATTGGTGCCAGCGTAATGTTTATCGGTGGTTTAATCGATGATATGTTAAATTTAAGACCGAAGTATAAGCTTGCATTTCAATGTGCTGCTGCGTTGATCCTCATATCATTCGGCGGTGTAACTTTAGATGCAATTCGCTTGCCGTTCGGTATCTCTATCGATCTCGGTTTGATTTCACTGCTTGTTACTTTTGTTTGGGTAATCGGGATTACGAATGCAGTTAATCTGATCGATGGCTTAGATGGTTTGGCAGGCGGTATATCGGTTATTATCCTTGTTGTAATCGCCACGCTTTCCTTATTGGAAGGCCGTTCGGACATCATGATGCTATCCTTAATATTGGCAGGCAGTACACTGGGTTTTCTTTTGTATAATTCTCATCCTGCAAGTATTTTTATGGGAGATTGCGGTGCGTTATTCTTAGGGTTTGTAATCTCGGCAATTTCACTTCTAGGCTTTAAGAGTTCAACTTTGATTACCCTCGGGTTGCCGATTTTATTGTTAGGAATTCCTATTTTGGATACAATCAGTGCAATCATACGAAGAAAACTTTCAGGGAAAAGCTTCTCTGATGCAGATAAAAACCATCTTCATCATGTGTTGATGCGACGCTTCGGACATCGTAATACGGTATTAATTTTATATGCGGTTACCGGTTTATTCGGACTGACAGCTTATTTGTATATTGTTAACAAATCCCTCGGTTTGATTGCGCTCATTGTGATGGCAATCGGTGTGGAGTTGTTCTTGGAAATATCGCATATGATTTCCCCGCAATATCATCCGATCTTATCAGTGATTGATGTAGTACGTAAAGCATTAAAAAAGCCTTCCTTAGAAGATGAAATTGAAGAAAAGCTGGAAGAAAAACTGCCGGAACACGAGATATAGAAAAAAAGGTATTCCTGATGGGATACCTTTTGTTGTGTTGTAATGCTGTTTAAAAAGTTTTTATGCAAAAGAGATACCTCTTTCTGTACAATAGAGCCACTCAACAGTCGACTGAAATAAAGAAAGAGATATGCTCAAGGAAAGACATAAAAGTTTATCATTACATAAGGTTATCGGTGTATTATCAGTCAGAAAAAACCGGATTTCGATTTCCGGTTTCTATTTTTCTCCCATTCTTTTTCGGATTGGATATACAATGCAGAAGCATCCGATACCGCTAACCGTTACCCATAATAACGCATTTGTAAAATCTCCGGTGTTGGCGCCGGTCGTATAATCTTGTAGCTGCCCGTTATTAGAATTATCGTTATTTGGATAGTCCGGATTGTTATTATCGAGATAACCTTCATCATCAGTATTATCAGGATCATCAGATTCATTGTCATCATTATCATCGTTGTTTGAATCATCTGATTCAGGTTCTTCATTATCAGGGTCATTCGTATCGGTTGGGTCATTATCGTCATTAGGAACGGTCGGGTCGTTTTCATTATCTACCGGATCATCGGGATCGGGGTCAGTCGGATCGTTGTCATCATCTTTCGGATCATCGGGATCAGGAACGGTCGGATCGTTATTGTCATCTCCCGGATCAACAGGATTAGGATCAGTCGGATCGTTGTTATCATTTCCTGGATCATCGGGATCAGGAACGGTCGGATCGTTACTGTCATCTCCCGGATCAATAGGATTAGGATCAACCGGATTACCACCGGCAGCGGTTGCCTCAAAATGAACAATCACATTATTTAGATATTTGGGATCTTGCAATTCATCCAATGTCGGCGGAATTTCATTCTCATAATAGCCGGCAAATCGATACTCTATTTCAACATCCTGCGGTTGATTAGATTCTGCATTCACATTGATGGTTCCGTCCGGTGCTTGTTGCCAAGTTCCTTCATCTTTGATGCGATAATAAACTACATGATATGGATATTCAGAATCAAATGCGACAACTGCAGTTTCATCAGTAGTAAAAGAGGGTTTTTCTATATATGTTTCAGTTCTGATTCTTGCCGTATGGTCAATACAGTGATTAGGATCATAGTCTGCACGAACTTGAATCGGTATGTCAGCCTGTTCCGGAAACAGTGTGACAAAATTAGGGTGAAATACATAATCTTTAGAAAACAGTCCTAAGTCATGGGGATGTGATGAAGTTGAGATACAATCCAGATGGTATGTTGTAAAATGAATTGATAAAGGGCCGTCATTAAAACCTGTTTCTTTCATAACAGTGTTATCGCGACCGTCGGTTTTTATCGTTAAACTGTTTATTTGATCTATAGGGTCAACAAATTCTATGCTATAGAAATTCGTTAATACCTCAGCGTGTAATGCATAATTCACACCGTATGCACCCAATGTAGCAGCGATCAAACCTAAGAACAAAATCACTGCTTTTCTATAATTCTTTTTCATAAAAAATCGCTTTCCCTTCTTTTCTCTACATATATTATTATACACTCGGATAAATGAAAAGTGAATATATCTCAAGTACGTAAAAAGCACTTTTTTAGAGCTAATTTTGCATTTTTGTGATGCTTGAAAGTAAGTGTTAAAGGAAGGGAAATATATAAAATTACGGGATATGATAAAAATAAGAATAGATAAATTATCGATAAAGAAAAAAACGACATTCATTGTTGCTTTTTGTCTTATTGATGATGGTTTTCAAATTTTTTTCTGTTAAGGATTGTCAGTGTAAAGAAAGACCCGATTAAAAGACAGGTCCGGAATGTGATTTTTGTTTCATCACCGGTATTTACACTTGCAAGTTTTTCTTATCCGATGTATTTTTGAAAGGATGGTTGACTTGGCTTTGTTCCTCATCTTCTGTATCATTTTGTTTATTTGGTGTTATATTTGCATCCTTCCAGCCGACTACAAATGCAGATACATTATCAACCGTAATATGAATGCAATCTCAGTGGTTGATAAGAAAAAGGAGAAGTTGCTGAATGAGGCATAAGTTTATTTAAAAGGCAGACATGCACAGCTTAACAGTTTATTCACCCTCTGTGTTTTTTATACGCAAAAAGCACAATATGACAAAATATCCGAGTCTGTTTCCATACAATATTGCCTAGAGGTGATCTTGTATGGAAAAAACAGTAGTATCTGCTTCGGCAAAACCGGAGAGCTTTTATCATCCCCGTTTATTTGTGGTTTTTACCGGGGCATTTTTACTGGGATGCTATGACGGACTTTGTGCCTATGTATTTGCTTTTTTATACCTTGCGTATTTTTATATGCGTGATGAAAAAGAATGCCGTATTGCGAGCATTGCGATATTGCTGGGTTCTTGCTTTTGCGGTTTTATCACCACTTATTTTTATGCACTGGGGATGACTATATTTTTTTTAGTGATCCATGGTTTACGTTTATTTGATCAAAATGTCTATCGCCGTTTACCGTTGATTGCCGCATGCTTAAGCATACCGTATGGAATCTATGCATTTCATTTCGATTTAAGAGTATTGTGTATCGCTTTTTTTGCTTATTTATTGGCAATGATTGATCATCGTGAAATCGGTTGGATACAAAAAAAATTAGTTTTAACTTCACAAATTTACGGAATCTTTTTTGTAACTCTAGCGCTGTTGAGTTTAAATTGGTTAGGCGGAGCGTTAGGAGAGTGGCTGTTTGCGGCGTTTTTATTTACAGCAGCATTCTTTTGTGAATCGTTGGTTCTGATCATCTTGATGGGTTTAGTTTCCGTTGCGACACCTACGCTTGTATTATCACCCGTAATTGTTTTGGCAACGGTGTGGATTTCAATTATGAAGCAGGAAAAATATTTGTTATGCAGCGGCTTGCTATTAATGATTTTATGGTTTGATTTATCATTACCGAATACCGCGCTGTTTCTCATCGGATCGCTTACATCGTTTCTTTATGATGAAAAAAAACTGCCGTTTCACAGTGAGCGACATCGACAACTGCCGAATAATCAAGCTTCGACCCATATTCTAAATAAACAAATTAATCATTTTTCCGGAATATTCACGGCATTATCTGATTACTATGAACAAATATCCGATGTAGAAGCTCAAATGCTTTCTGATATGGCAAAGGCTTTGAAGTATTGTGCAGATACTTTAAAAAAGGTTGATACGACACAATCACAAAAGCAACGCATCTTAAAGGCTTTGGAAGGATACCAGTATGAGGTGGATGTGCTTGAAATCGAGCAACAGGAAGACGGGCATATGGCGATTGAACTGGAAATCCGCAATATTAAGAAAAATGAGATCCAACAGACCTTGCTGCCGTTGTTAGAAGTGCTGACTCATGAACATTTGAATATTACACAGCTTCATCATAAGCGTTTTACAAGAGGTGCACATGTGATTACATTGGAAAATCAGGTGCCGTTTCAAATCGATTCATACGCCGATGCACAAAAGAATATGTATGAGAGCTGCGGCGATACATTTTCGATATTCCGATATCGCAATACGGTCATTTCCATGATTTCCGACGGCATGGGCAGCGGTGAACATGCGGCGACCTCATCGCGATTGATTACGAATCTGTTTCAGCGTATGGTTGTCAGCGGAATTCCTAAGGCAGACGCGATCAAATGCATTAATAAGCTGCTTCAAAGTGATGCGTATGCGACATTGGATGTGGTTTGTTTCGATTGTGCGGCAGGTAAGGCTTATATTTTTAAATCCGCGGCTTGTCCGACATTCCTGATCCGAAATCATGAACTTTATGAAGTAAACGGCAGTTCCTTGCCGGTAGGAATAGTTTCATCGATAGAACCTGATTGCTTTGTGGCTGATTTACAAGACGGAGATGAATACTTAATGATCAGTGACGGTATTTTTATGGATGAAATCTATGAATGGCTGAAAAATCGCAGCTGTGAAAATGCGAAAACATCCATAGAAGACTTGATGGAAGTACTTCGCAGACGACAACGCTTGGATGATTCAACGGCGGTATTAAGCAAGGTGCACAGTGTGCTGTAGTTGCCGATATGAATTTAAAATCATATGTATCAAACGGCGGGTGATCGATTCGCCGTTTTTTAGTACAATTAAAGGAAATGAGTGTAGAATGCAGACATGAATTAAGAGAACAGTGCAGCTTTTTTACGGTAAAAACGGCTGTGAATGAATGGTATTCTGACTGTTTTTTATTTATTTGAATGATCCGTTTATCTCCTAATACTTGCGTTTTCATGCCTTAGTGCTTATAATAAACATGTCGCAATAACTGATAACAGAATAAATCGTGATCCTTAGGACATGAATTTACGGTCGTTATCACAAATTTGCGCTTTCTCAAGACACATCGCATCCATGAGAGCGAAAGTAGGAGGAAATTATGAGAACAAAGAAAACGAAAGATTTAACCCTGTTTGCCTTTTTTTTGGCAGTTGAGCTGATTTTGTTATTTACCCCGCTCGGCTTTTTGCGTATCGGACCGCTGTCAGCTACGCTGATGCATATTCCGGTTATTATTGCGGCAGTGACAATGGGTTGGAAGTATGGGGCAGCACTCGGCTTAATTTTCGGTATCTGCAGTGTTTGGAATGCGACATTTGCGCCCGGTATTACATCGTTTTGTTTTTCCCCGTTTATTACGATCGGCGGAATCAGCGGTAATTATGCCAGTCTGATTGTCGCTGTAGTGCCGCGTATTTGTATTGGTTTGGTATCTTACAGTGTATTTGCATTTTGTCGAAAACACGAGGTCAACGAATCGGTAAATGTGATTGCGTCTGCTTTGGCAGGAGCGATTATTAATACAGTGCTTGTACTCGGTTTTATCTATCTGTTTTTCGGACATGCATATGCACAGGCTTTGAGCATATCGTTTGATACACTGTTGGCAGTGCTTATGGGCGTCGTCTTCAGTAACGGTATCGCAGAAGCCGTTATAGCCGCAGTGGTTACTTTAATGGTTTATAAAGCATTAAAGCCTATTTTGAAGCAGTCTGCTTAGTTAAGAATCAATTCAAAAAGCCGCAAAGGCTTTTTTTAATAAAAATCAGATAAAAAACACACAAAGTTATAGTCAAACTGTCAATAATTTAGTAAAATAGAGTTTAGAGATTGTCAGGAGTTGATAAGCATGAAAGAACAAGAAGTGAAGAAAAGACATGCGATAGGTTCAGAACAAAACAGTCTGGACAGCGATATGGAAACAATGAAGCAGTGGGCAGATGAATCTCGTCAAAAAGAGGCTTCTAAAAGTACTGACAGTAAGCAAAACACTGTTGAACATAAACCAATCTCAAAAAAACAAAAAGAAGCTGAAAATAAAGAGAATGAGAAAAAGAGTGTAAAGACTGTCGGCAATGCTTCTACACCGAAGAAAGAAGCGTCCAAGTCAACATCTCAAAGTAAGTCGTCATCACAAAGCAAGTTGACAAAACCTCAGTCGACATCGACGAAAAAGCAGCGGTCAACTCAATCACCGGTGAAGCATCCCAAAGGGGCAGCGAAAAAACCTAATTATTTATTGTGGGTAACCATCGGTGTGATTGCGATTCCTTGCTTAATCTTATTGTATATATTTTTAGGTTCTCGTGAGAACTCTTCTGAACCGGTAGAGGGATCACGCTTTAAAAATGCTTTGGATCCTAAAATTACCGAAGAAGATTTAAAGGAATTAGAGTCAAGCTTGACTTTTGAGGGCGCAGAGGCAGTCGAAATCAATTTGAAGTCTGCCACCTTAAGAATCAATATCAATGCGAAAGATGATTTAAAGCAGGATGCAATCCAAAAGCTGATGAATGATGCTTATGCCAAAGTGAATGAAAAACTTCCTGTCGATAAGTATTTTACTAATAAAAAAGACGGTGACAAGGTAGTTAAGATGTATGATTTGGAGATCAGTGCTTATAATTATATTCCTAAAAATGAGGAAGAAAAAAAGAGTCAGATTCATTTAAGCAAGGTGAAGAATTCTTCTGCCGAGCAGCCTGTCGATGATGTATTGAGTACTCCTAAGGATAAACAAAGTGCAGAGGAAATTTTGAATCCGGATACTTCTAATCCGCCGACGAATGATAATAAACAACAGACAGAGGGCGAATAGCCCTTTTTCTTGGAGGCTTATGAAAAAGAATGATATTGTGAAAGGAACTTGTGTCAGCTATACTTATCAAGGTTTTGGTGTGGTAAAGGTTGACGGATTTCCGTTATTTGTGAAAAATTTAATCTTGGGTGAAGAAGCAGAAATCATTGTGACAATGGTGAAGAAGCAGTTTGGATACGGAAGAGTAAAGCAGCTTTTGAAAAAAAACGAAGAGCGTGTTGAACCGCTGTGTCCGCTTGCCGGTAAATGCGGCGGTTGTCAGCTTCAGCATATGTCTTTGAAACATCAGGCGTTCTTTAAAAAGGAGCAGGTAGAAGGTGTAATGAGACGCATCGCTCATATTGATACTGAAGTGTCTGATGTTTTGATGATGGAAAACGGATTGAATTATCGCAACAAAGCGCAGGTGCCGTTTCAGTTACAGAATGATCGAGTGGTCTGCGGCTTTTATCGTTTACATTCCAATGAATCGGTGGATATGGATGAGTGTATGATTCAGCATCCTGTAATGAATCGTGTATTACAGATTGTGAAGGGGTTTTTAAGTTCAAAGCATTCGCTTGGCGGACTTCGCCATTTATTGATTAAATATGCGAGAAGCAGTGATGAAGTTATGGTAGTTTTTATCACCTCTGATGCGAACGGCATGGATTGGGAACCGTTAGTGCAGCTTTTGTGTGAACAAGTTCCGCAGATAAAAAGCGTTATGTTAAATATTAATCAGCGCGATGATAATGTGATTTTAGGCGAGGAAGAGATTTTATTGTACGGTCATCCGTATATCAGTGATCGAATTTTTGATTTGTCCTTTCGTATTGCGATGAAATCTTTTTATCAAGTGAATCCGCAGCAGACCGAGGTGCTGTATCGCATAGTAATGCAGTTTGCGCAGTTGAGCGGGAATGAGACGGTTCTGGACTGTTATTGCGGGGTCGGAACGATCGGCTTGTGTTTAGCGAAGCAGGCAAAGCAGGTGATCGGTATTGAAATTATTCCTGAAGCTATTGAGAACGCAAAGGAAAACGCTGAGCGCAATCATATTGAAAATGCACAGTTTATTTGCGCTGATGCGAAAGCTTATGCGAAGGAATTGAGTGATAATAATCAGAAAATTGATGTTGTAATTGTAGATCCGCCGCGCAAGGGGTGTGATGAGCAGGTATTGGAAAGCATTGCAAGTATGGAGCCGCAACGAATTGTTTATGTGTCGTGTGATGTCGCAACACAAGCGAGAGATATTGAACGATTGAAACAGTACGGTTATCATGCGGCAGCGGTACAACCGGTGGATATGTTTCCGCAGACGCAGCATGTTGAAAGTGTCGTGTTGCTTTCCAAACTTAAATAATATAAATTGAAGCATGTCAATGTGGAATTAGAAATGGATGAATTGATTTGACGGCCGCGGAGAGTATAGCCACCTATGAGGAAATTAAGGATTATGTGTTGGAGAAGACAAGACGAGTGGATTCGACAATACATTCAGTTGTTCTCTAATGATGAAACAAAAAAGTATTGCCTATATTCAGTTATATCGAAATTGGAAATCGAAAGAAAGAAGGAATATATTTTGCTATTACTTGAGAATAATCTATTGTTTGAAGATTTTAAAAGAATACCATTAACACCTACTTCTTGGAGTTGTCGGGGAGTGCGGTACCTATGTATTCTGCTAGGATTGAGTATCTTGAATCATTACTTCCAAGTTTAATAGGGTTAGAATGGATTAAGCATAAAAAATATATCGAGACAAAAATTGATTATTTAAAAAGGCAAGTTGAATCTGAACAAATCGAAAAAATCTTAAGAGGATTATTTACAAATATATAAATATTAAAAGACAGAAAGGAGCCAAATAATGGTGGACAATAAAGATAATTTAAATATTATAGGAAGCAAAATCATCATATATCAAACGGAAGATGGAAAGACAAAAATAGATGTTAAATTTGAAAACGAGACCGTTTGGCTTACACAGGCACAATTATGTGAACTTTATCAAACCAGTAAATCTAATATCAGTGAGCATACTAAGCACATCTTTGAAGAGGGTGAGCTAGAGGAAAATGCAGTTGTTCGGAAATTCCGAACAACTGCGGCTGACGGGAAAAACTATAATACAATACACTATAATCTTGATATGATTATTTCGCTTGGGTACAGAATAAAGTCTAAAATTGCTACAAATTTTCGTCGGTGGGCTACTGAACGATTAAAAGAGTACATGATAAAAGGGTTTACAATGGATGATGAACGGCTGAAAAATTTGGGTGGCGGGACTTACTGGAAAGAGTTATTAGACCGTATTCGGGATATACGCTCATCTGAAAAAGTTATGTACCGGCAAGTACTTGATCTTTATGCAACAAGTGTTGATTATGATCCCAAGAGTAGTGAATCTATTGCATTTTTCAAAATGGTACAAAATAAATTACACTATGCAGCACATGGGCATACAGCAGCAGAAATTATATATGGGCGTGCGGACGCCAGTCAGCCTTTTATGGGATTGAAAAGTTTTTCTGGTGATTTTCCTGTATTAAAAGATATCAGTATTGCAAAAAATTATCTCAATGATGAAGAGTTAAAGATCCTAAATAATATTATATCGGGATATTTTGATTTTGCGGAGATTCAAGCTATGCGCCACAATCCTATGTATATGGCAGATTATGTGGAGCACCTTGATAATGTTTTAAAAACTACAGGTGAAAAAGTGTTGCAAGGGGCCGGAACGATTAGTCATGCACAGGCAATCGAAAAAGCAACAGAAGAATATAAGAAATATCAGGTACAGAACTTATCGCCGGTAGAAGAAGAATATTTGGAAAGTATTAAAAATATTCACAGTACAGTAAAGAAAAGGGGTAAGAATTGAGTTCGGACAAAGGTCATCATGTGGAAAGTGCGGTTCTGATAGTGAGGAAACAAAAGCGTAGATAAGTCCATTTTAAGAATAAAGTGTATAGGTGTAAATGAAATATTGGGAGGTAGAGTATGAGTGAGGTAATTAAAATAAATAATACATACAAGATAGATATAGAGGGGAGGGCAGACGGACTGGTAGAACTTACAGATGATCTTTTAGAGGATGCGAGATCATCCATCAATAGCAATAAGGCATTAAGTGTTCCTATCGGTAAATTGTCTACGTTAGGTGCTGTTGTATCAACGCTAATTCCGTCATTAAATAAGGTTACTCAGACGACAACTTTTGCAACAAACGGCCTTTTCAGAATAGCAAATGCAGCGGCAGGAGATAACTTAAAGCTTGCTAAAAATGGTAATGCATGGGGGGCGATGAAAACAGCTGAGGGTGGATCAAAAATGGTACAGCTTGCAGAAGCCGGTCCATTAACCGCAACAACACAGTCAGTAGCCGCTTTCAATCCGGCAACAATGATGATGGCGGTAGCATTATATTCGATAGAAAAGGATATTGCTGAGATTGCTGAAACGCAAAAGGAAATACTTACATTTCTTGAAGTAGAAAACGAATCGCAGATAGAAGCAGATGTTGAATCTTTAATGGAAATCATAACTAATTATAAATATAATTGGGACAATAAACTTTCAGTAGCAAGCAGTCATAAATTAGTTTTAGATATTCAGAATCGCGCTCGAAAGAATATGATTGCTTTTCAAAAGAAAGTTACTGATATTGTTTCATCAAAACAGTTTGTTGTTGCGCAAAGTAAAGTAAACTCAATATTATCTGATTTAGAGAAAAAGTTCAAGTACTATAGATTGTCATTGTACACTTACTCGTTAGGAGCATTAATGGAAATTATGCTAAGTGGTAATTTTAAAGAGGAGTACATAGCTAAGGTCAAAGAAGAGATAAAAAACTTATCAGATACATACAGAGAACAGTTCAAAAATGGTTCTTTATATCTTGAGGGAATTTGTAAGGTTGGCTTAGATACAAATGTTGTAAAAGGCATTGGAATTGCTGGTAAAACAGTTGGTAAAATTATTGGTAGCATTCCGTTAGTTAAGGAAGGCCAAGTCGATGAGTATTTAAAAAACAAGGGTGCTCAATTACATAAAAATGCTATCGAAATGGAAACGAAAGCGATAAAGGAGTTTGCTGCTGCTTGTAATCCGGGCACTAAAGTGTTTGTAGATAAAATGGAAGATATGATTCAGATTTATAATCATACCGCGCAGATTTGTTTTGATAATGAGAATATATATCTAATTGCATAGTTCAGAGATAGCAATATACATTTGTGTTATTTTTAAAGTGCCGAGGGTATTGACCAATGAGCCGCATGGTTAAATGCTATTTTAATCGATGCTCTTTGTAAGCAAGATGGAAAGACAATAAACATATGTATAAAAAAGAAAAAGTGAAGAAAATGGAGAGATCAACCAATAAAATATTTAACACAAAAATATGAAGTAGAAAGAACATGCGTAGGGATAACCATGCTTGTGATTGCTCAATTTAAAAGCTATAAACCATGTGGAGAGTGTTGTAATGTTAGTGAGAAGATAAATGAGAAAGGAAAATTTTTACGCCATTTGTTATAAAAATATTTTAATATTTATTTATGATTTTGCAGAAGATTTTCATGATATAATAGAGAATAATTTTATTCATATGTGTAGGAGGATTGCCTTATGGATGTTAGTGATATTGTGGTCTTTGAAGATGGCGAGCTTAGGCTGAACGTAACAATTTTATCGCAGAGAGATACCGTGTGGTTAAGCGCTAATCAAATGGCTGATCTTTTTAAACGTGACGAAAAGACCATAAGAAAACACATCAATAATGTGTTTAAAGAAAATGAAGCAGACAGAGATAACAACACGCAATTTTTGCGTGTTGAGGGTGTTAAGCAAAGAGTACCGTTTTATTCTTTAGATATTATAATTTCCGTAGGGTATAGAGTAAAGTCTAAACGCGGTGTCTATTTTCGTAAATGGGCAAGTAAGATTCTAAAGGAATATATGATTCAAGGATATGCAGTGAATGAAAAGCGTATGCACGCATTGCAAAAAACAGTGCAGGTACAATCACAGATTATCGCAGGTATTTCAGGAATTGAAGCTGAAGCTGTTTTAAAAGTGATAGATCAGTATATTAGTGCGTTAGAAATGCTGGATAGTTATGATCATCAGCGATTGCAAAAACCAAACGGAAAGAAATGTCTTGTAAAATTGACTTATCAGGACTGCTGTGATTTAATTAAGCAAATGAAATTTGATACCGCTGTATTCGGAGTTGAAAAAGAGAGCGGTAAGGTAGAGGGAATACTTGCAGCAGTGTATCAAGAGGTTTTTGGACAAGAAGTATATCCGACATTAGAAGAAAAAGCTGCCAATCTGCTTTATTTTATGATAAAGGATCATCCGTTTGCGGATGGATGCAAGAGGATAGCTGCAGCTTTGTTTTTAGCTTTTTTGCATAAAAATCAATCATTATTTATTGGGAATACTAAAATAATCAGTGATAGTGCATTAGTCGCAATTACTTTAATGATTGCAGAATCCAAACCGGAAGAAAAAGAAACTATGATTGCATTGGTAATGAATTTTTTACAAAAAGAAAACGCTTAAGGCTATCTATGTCTATGATTGCTCAATTTAAAAGCTATAAGCCATGTGGAAAGTGTGTTTCAGATAGAGAAGAAATAAAAGACTATTTTATGATATATGGAACATTGACGTGTATAAAAAAACAAAAAAATTAAACACGTGTTGTGAACGTGTGTAAAAACTGTTATAATGAACGCACGAGGTGATTGAATGTTTAAACTTCCTTTATCTATAGATTTAAATGATGTTGAAACATTGAAATTGTTATCAAATGCAAATAACAAAGTCGGAGAATTAAAAGGCATCATAAACCAACTTCCGAACCCACAAATCTTATTAAATGCTATTACATTAGGAGAAGCTAAGGACTCATCTGAAATTGAGAATATTGTAACAACATATGATGAAATATATAAGGAAATGACGAGTGAAAGTTCAATTTCAGCAAATGCAAAAGAAGTTTTAAGGTATCGAAAGGCTATTTCTTTAGGCTTTGAAGAATTAAAAAGGAATGACTTCATAAGTATTCGTTCTCTAATTAATATTCAAAACTGTATTGAATCTGATAAAGGTGGCATTAGAAAGTTACCCGGAACAGTGATAAAGAATACAAGAACAGGTGAGATTCTTCATACACCGCCGCAATCAGAAGTAGAAATTCTAGATTATCTGTCTAACTTAGAAAAATATATTAATCAAGATAATGAATATGATCCGTTAATTAATATGGGAGTGATTCATTATCAGTTTGAAACAATACATCCTTTTTATGATGGTAATGGGAGAACAGGAAGGATTCTAAATGTTTTATTTTTAGTTATGATGAATAAACTATCATATCCGGTTCTTTATTTAAGCAGATACATCATCCACAATAAAGATGAATACTATACTTTATTAAGAGAATGCAATAATAATGAAGAAAATATTCGTATATTTGTTCGCTATATGTTAAAAGGTATTGCGGCAACATCAGATTTTACCATTCGCTTTATAGATGAAATCATTCATAGTATGGAGCAAACAACAATGTTAATGAGAGAGCGATTACCTAAAATCTATTCAAAAGAACTCGTTGAATATTTGTATTATGAGTTTTATACCAAAAATGAATTTTTAAGAAATGAATTTAATATATCACGATCTACGGCTAATAAATATTTAAAACTTTTAGAGGAGCAAGGTTTTGTTATTAGCGAGAAAGTGGGTAAAGAAGTTATATATAAAAATGTTGCGTTATTTAATTTAATGGAAAAGTGGTAACTGAATTTCTAATAAAAAAATTGATGAGCGCATTTGTTTTAACTATACTTGTAATTGCTTCATTTAAAAGTAACAAGCCATGTGGAATCCATTGTACTGTTGCAAAAAAGTTAAAAAATCAAATCAGTGAATAGAGATGTAGGTTACAAATATGACTTGCATTTTTTTATGCGAATTTAAGTTTGTACTTTAAATCGCATAAAATCATGGTATAGTAGAAGCAGGTGATAAAAGTGATTGAAAGAACAATAAATACTAAAATTAAAGAAGCATTAAATACAAATCGGAAAATCTGCCGAGGTATATAGATTTGTTAGTTTTCATTTAGATAGTGTAAAGGCTTTTAAACAGTTAGAAAAATCAAGGTATTCGATTGGCTTTTCTTGCCTGTTATGTAATACGAAAGAAAACTATGCTTTAAACAATAACATACATGTATTGTCTATATCCTGCATTGGAAGCTGATATTTTTATAGGATAATTCAACAAGGATTTGAAGCATTCTTTACAATTACAAACATTCGATACATATTGAAAGTGTCGTAATGCTAGCGAGAAGATAAAAGAGTTGATAACTTAGATTGAAAGGATTAAATTATTTAAGGATTTAAATTCATAAAAATTATAATATATATTTTTAAGAATAATAACTTCAAGTTAACAAGAACTGATGATTTAACTTTTATAAGAAGCTTTCTTACTATTTTTACGCTATAATCTTAATCATAAGAGACAACTTAAAATAAAGAAGGGGTTGATAAAAAATGAATGAAATTGTTATTTTTAAAGCTGGGGAATTGCAGTTAGATGTTTCTATATGTGCAGATAATGATACAGTTTGGCTAACGCAGAAGCAAATGAGTGTGCTGTTTGATATTGGATTACATATAAAAAATATTTACAAGGAAAAAGAATTAGATAAACAATCAACTACCGAGGATTTCTCGGTTGTTCAAAAAGAAAGGGATAGAACAGTAAAAAGAACTTTAAAGCATTATAATTTAGATATGATTTTATCTGTAGGTTATCGTATTAAATCAAAAAGAGCAACGATATTTAGAAAATGGGCAAATGTAATATTGAAAGAATACATGATAAAAGGATATATAGTGAATGAAAAGCGTATGCGCACATTGCAAAAAACAGTGCAGGTACAATCACAGATTATCGCAGGTATTTCAGGAATTGAAGCTGTTTTAAAAGTGATAGATCAATATATTAGTGCATTGGAAATGCCGGATAAATATGATCATCAGAGATTGCAAAAACCAAGCGGAAAGAAATGTCTAGTATCAAATTATCAGTACTGCGGAGATTTAATCCGACAAATAGAATTTAATATCGATGTTTCAGAGTAGAAAAGCTGATATTAACACGTTCTACATATGAAGTAAAAGGCTGTCTATGTTATAATTAAAAAGGTAATGAAAATTATGGAAAGAGAGAAACTCGGAAGTAGATTGGGTTTTATTTTATTAAGTGCAGGATGTGCCATAGGAATCGGAAATGTATGGAAGTTTCCGTATATTGCCGGTCAATACGGCGGCGGAATATTTGTACTGATTCATTTGTTTTATCTGCTTATTTTAGGAATACCGGTAATGACAATGGAGTTTTCACTGGGACGTGCAAGTCAAAAGAGCCCTGCAAGGCTTTATCAGCAACTGGAACCGAAAGGATCAAAGTGGCACTTACACGGGTATTTATCGGTTATCGGGCTATATCTTTTGATGATGTTTTATACAACCGTAACAGGCTGGATGTTAAGGTATTTTCTGGCAATGGCAAACGGCAGCTTTGAAGGTCTTGAGGTTACCGAAGTCGGCAATTACTTTAATAATATGTTGGGTGACGGTAACTCGATGGTATTATTTATGTTAATCGTCGTCATTATCGGTTTTCTCGTTTGTTCGTTCGGTTTAAAAGACGGGTTAGAACGAATCACAAAATTTATGATGATTGCATTACTTATCATTATGCTTGTGCTTGCCGTAAACAGCATATTTATGAGCGGGGGAGAAGAAGGTTTAGCGTTCTATCTTGTACCTGATTTTCAAAAAATGCTAGATGCCGGTATTGTCAATGTAATCGTTGCGGCAATGAATCAAGCGTTTTTTACCCTTAGCTTAGGTATCGGCGCAATGGCTATATTCGGAAGTTATATCGGCAAAAAAAGAGCCCTTATGGGAGAGGCAGTTAATGTCGCATTTCTTGATACATTTGTCGCAATCGTTTCGGGATTGATTATTTTTCCTGCTTGCTTCGCAAACGGTGTTCAGCCTGACAGCGGACCTAGCCTGATTTTTATTACATTGCCGAATATATTTAACAATATGTTTATGGGGCAGTCTGTTTTTTATCTTTATATCGTTCGCGTTGCTTTCAACAATTTTTGCTGTATTCGAGGGAATCATTGCCTCGACGATGGATATTACCGGATGGAGCAGAAGAAAAACTTGCATGGTAAACGGCATTATGATGTTTGTGCTTTCACTGCCGTGTGCATTAGAATTTAACATGTTAAACGGTATTCAACCGTTCGGTGACGGTTCAACTATTATGGATCTTGAGGACTTTTTGGTAAGTAATATAATTCTGCCAATCGGCTCATTGATCTTTGTACTTTTTTGTGTCCGTAAAAACGGCTGGGGCTGGAATAAGTTTGTAGATGAGGCAAATACAGGCAAAGGCTTAAAAATCAAAAACTATATGCGATCTTATATGACCTATGTTTTGCCTGTCATCGTATTCATCGTTTTTGTTCTAGGTCTTTATAACTTTTTTAATTAATCTTTCAGATATACTTTAAGAACAGACGAAACTCAGATTTAAATAAAGAATAAATCTCATATAAAAAAGCGCAGAAACCAAACTGCGTTTTTATGTGCTTATAAGAAGTAATATACTGCGATGTATTGTTATACACACAAATGCTGAAAGAGATTGAATGACAGGAAAGGGGAAAAGCCATGATGAATAATAAACGGTGAATAACATATAGTAACATAAGCATAGGCGAGTGAAACAAGTCAACTTAATGATGGTTTTTCGCTGTACCGCTTGGAGTGCGAGCGTTATTTATAACTATGATTTTTATGTTTTTTAAAGCGTGATCAGGCGCTTTTTTCAGTATGTCTTTGATGGCGCTCAGGCGCTTATGTCCGTCAATACAACGATACACACCGTCTGTCAGCTTTACATGGATCGGAAACCCTTGTCCCATACGCAACAGGCTTTCATGTAAAGCATCGCTGTAAGAACAAGGTTTAAAATCAATATCGTGAATTACACAAGTTTGTATTTTCATAATGTGCTCCTTTTTCTATGCCCTTTATTTCTTATCAATAAAGCGTGGTGAAAATTTAGAATACATGATCTTTTGTTCATGATATAAGCTTTCATAGCCGCTTAACATATAGGCTATTGTGTCTGCCAATAAGAAATAAGCAGTGCCGACAAAACCAAAAAGTTCAAAGCTTAAAAACAGAGAAGTGATCGGGCAATTCGTAACTCCGCAGAAAACGCTCATCAAACCGATAGCCGCCGCAAAGCCGATCGGAATATTTAACAATGCGCCTAGGCAGGCACCGAGAGTCGCACCGATAAAGAAACTGGGGACAATTTCTCCGCCTTTAAAGCCGCATCCCAAGGTGACGGAAGTAAAGACAATTTTTAATAAAGCCGCTTGCCATATGACTTCTCCTTCGATACTTTTTTCAATGATATTCATACCGGCACCCAAATATTCACTTCCGCAGAATACGGAAAGCACGATTATCATACAGCCGCCGCAAAAGATACGTACATACTGATTACGGAAATACATGCGAAATAATTCATTGGTGAAATGCAGAATATGACATAACAAACGCGCTGTACAAGCACACAAAATCGCCAATAACGCGACCTTGCATATTAAACCTAAATCTAAATTCGGTATTTGCGCAATTAGAAAATGCTCACCTTTCACTCCTAAGGAAGCAGCCAGCGCCGATGCAATCAGGGAAGCAATCGCACAGGGAACCAAGGCGGCATAATACATAATTCCGACACTGATAACCTCTAACGGAAAAATTGCCGCTGTGATCGAGGTGCCGAATAAGGCAGAAAACGCTGCCGACATTCCGCACATGGTAATGATATGCATATCCTTTTCATCAAGCTTTATGAATCTGCCGATTTGTGCCGCTATGCTTCCGCCTAACTGTAAAGCCGCGCCCTCTCGACCGGCAGAACCGCCGAACAAATGAGTCAGAGCAGTTGAAATAAAGATCAGCGGAGCCATTTTCATCGGCACCTTTTCGGTTGAGCGTACCGAACTGATAACCATATTTGTGCCTTTGCTTTGTCTTACACCGCTCATACGATACAGCCATACAATTAACAGACCACCGAACGGCAGAAACAGAACCAGCTTTGGATATTGAAGCCGATTTTGTGTCACATAGCTTAAACAATAAGAGAACGCTGTACCGACTCCGCCGATTAATAATCCGCAGCAAACGGCAATGATCAACCACTTTATAAATATCAACAGATGTCGTTTTTCATCATCAAAAAATACTTTTCTTTCCTCTGAATTCATACTCAAACTCCTTTGTATGTATTATAGCACAACAAAAAGCAGAATAAAAATAACAATATCAAAAGACAAAAAAGGACAGTGTATGCACCTGAAATTTACTATACTTACTACGGTGATCACAATGAAAAAAATAAAACAATCTTTTGTAATAATTCATATAATCCCTTATACAGCCATCATCTTTAAGGCTCTTATCTTTTCTTACATATTATCACACCTGTGTCTGATGCCGGTCTATGTAGAAGGGCAAAGCATGAATCCGACCGTAAAAGACGGTACTATCGGACTATCCAATATTGCATTTCGACATGTATTTGGATTAACACGCTTTGATATTGTTTTAATCCAAAGAGAAAATGGGGAAGTATGGGTAAAACGAGTCATCGGATTACCGAATGAGACACTTTCAATTAAGGACAATGTCCTGTATATCAATCAGAAGCCATGTCCGCAGCGATTTTTAAGTAATACTGTTAAAACGAATGATTACGATGAAATTCAGATCGGCGCGGATGAGGTATTCGTAATGGGAGATAATCGTGAGCATTCCTATGATTCACGAAATGTCGGGACAATTCCGCTTTCCGATATTATCAGTAAAGATCTCTATGCCGTGCTGCCTTAAGCTAATGATCAATTTAAAATATTAAATGATAAATTATTACCCCGGAAATAATTTTTGTATGAAGTCTGTATTTTTACGTTTAATTATGGTACGATTATATCAATCTAAAAATGATCTTAAGTTATATAAAAGCAATGGTGAGGATGTGAGAGTATGAAGCAAGGAAAAGGTGCGGCACTTTTGGCACAAGTAAAAAAGCAGCAACTACAGAAACAAGAGAATGGTTTTCAAAAAGCAACGAAAAAGAAACAAAAGAAAACAGCTTTTGATAAAGTGAATTTTAACGGATAAAAAAACAAGGCTATAAAAGAAAGGTAACAGCCTTGTTTTTGATTGTGATTTCGATTAACTCCGGATTACCGCCTTCTTCTCCGTCTAAGGTCCAGTTTGCCTTCGTATCGCTCTCGATCAATATTGACTGCGCAGTAAAGAATTCCATGAATTTCTCATTGATTTCCTGTTTCAGAAGCGCAGTGATAATAACTTGTAAATCAAGCGGATTTTGCGGCATACGAATCAGTAAAACTTCAAATTCACCGTCATCCAGTTGTGCATATTTTGTATTGATCGATTGAAAGCCGGCGATTGAGCGAGCATTGGTGACAGCACCGAATACGAAATCATCATCGATGATGCGATCGGATGCTGTTATTCGCATATGGTAGGTCGTAATATTAGGGAATTGTTTTAATCCTTCTAAGAAATAAGCGGCTCGTCCCAATAGGTTTTTGGTTGCCTGCGGAGTTCGATAGGATACCTCGGTAAAAGCACCGAAAGCAGCCACATAAGTAAAGAAACGATCGTTGAAGGAACAAATATCACATGCGAATGTATTTCCTTCTTTAAAAGCAGTCACAGCTTTTTGCGCATTCGCAGATAGTTTTAATGTGTTCGCAAAATCATTGACGGTTCCGCTGGGGATATATGCCAACGGCAACGGCTGTTTCAGCGACAGCAAACCATTGATTACTTCATTCAAGGTACCGTCTCCGCCGCAACAGATTAATAATTCAAAATCTTTGCCGTAGGTTTGAATCAATTCTGTAGCATGATCTTTATGAGCGGTAGGAAAGCACGTCACAAGATCGCCTTCCTGAAAAAAGCCTTCGATAATAGTATGAAGGGCATTTTTCACCTTGCCTTTACCGGCATGAGGATTATAAATCAGCATACATTTTCGATTCACGGCATATCAACCCTTTCTACTGTTTAATATTATACATTAAATTGATAAAAAAACAATTTTATTATGGCAAAGTTTGCCTTTAATTATTATGGCAATGATTCAAAGATCATTGTTTTATAAAAAGATGTAATAGGTGAGGTGAACCGGAAAGTTTCCTATCTTGCGAAAATATGCTATAATAAAGATGTTCATGTGTTTGAATGCAATAATACGTCAAGCGATTCCTGTTACACGGAAGCGGCTATCGAATTTTTCTATAGATGAAAAGGAGAACAAGATGAGTAAAAAGAGTACGAAAACAGTATCTGTTAAGAAAGTAAAAACCAATCATGATACAGTGAAAAAAGCAGAAAAAGCTGTAGAAGCAAAAGCAGTTAAAACCGCTGTTGCCGAAAAAGCAATAAAACCGGTTGAAGCAAAAATTGATGCAAAAGCTGCAGTGAAAAATGAAGTGAAAAATACTAAGGCAGAAAAGCCGGCTGTAAAGGCTGAAAACAAAAAAGCGAAAACCGAGGAAGCAAAACCGGCTGTAAAGGAAAGCACAAAGGCAGTGAAAGCTGCGGATGTGAAAAAAGCGACAGAAAAAGTAGCGAAACCGGTCAAGAGCGAACCGGTGAAAAAAGCAGCCGCGGCAGTCGTTGAAAAAACGGCTGAAATGAAAGCGGACAAAACCGTAAAAACAGAAAAAACGGTGAAAAGTGCCGCAGTGAAATCAAAGGAAGCAAAGGCTGTGAAGGCAGAAGTGAAAGCTGACGATAAAGCAAGTGCCAAGAGTGGTAAAGCAACTGAAAAACAAGCAGCGAAAAAGGTAAAAGAATCTAAAGCGACTGTACAAGCAGAACCGAAAAAGGCGGAAAAAGCACCGGCAAAAAAGGCAGCTAAGAAAACCGTTAAAAAGGTTGATCAAGAAAAATTAGATCAATATGCAGTACGTTCTTTGGCAGATTGTATCCAAGATATGCAAAAGATGCAGGTACAATATGAATATGAAGATTATTATCGTTTGTTGTTAGATGAAGCTGATTTAAAGAAATTGGCTAAAAATATCATTGAAGGCAATAATATTAAAGACGGTAATTATGACTATAAAGAATTGGGTTATGATATTGATTTAGTGGCGGTGACTTTGGATAAAGTAGCAGAAACTATGGATATCAAGGCAGCGGATTTCAAAGAATATAAAAAATCCATCACGAAAGCATTGAATTTTACAATGGGTGAAGATGCCGAAGCGAATGCCGGTGAATACTTAGATGAGTTTAAGCTTGCGGAAAAGCTATTGATGGTCGGACAGCGTAAGGAAATCACGGAAGCTGAAGCCTTAAGTGAATTGATCGGTGCTGATGTAAATGCTTATTTCAAACATTTCTTCACTTTTGCTTATGCATTGTTGCCAAGCTGGCAGTACGATGATGTGAAATATTATGAGAACTTTGCTTATGCGGTATTGTCACAATTCGCTGATCTTTATCAAAGTGAGCAACAGCGTATCCAGATTGATGTTGCCGACTTATATATTAAGCACGGTGATTATCAGTTGGGTGATGAATTATACGGATATATTTTACGTGATAATCAGATCAAAGATTATATCTATTATCGTTATGCTTCTGTTTATAAAGATATTGACTATAATAAAGCAAAATCCATTGCGTACAGCTCTTTCCAGTATGTAGATGATCGTTATACGTATTATCCGAATATTTTAGAAATTGTCAATCAATAAAATATAACTAAAAATTATTGTAAACACTATAATTTCACAGAGATTATATAAAAACAAAACAGATGTCATCGGTGCGGCATCTGTTTTCTCTTGCTTTGAAACAGCTTAAGCATTCTCATCATCAGCGCAATTTATTTGATCAAACGGAATTTTTGCATCATAACGATAAAATTCTGTATATCCGCATTTCGTACAACTGACAGCGTTGAATTTTTTGTTTGCAATACTGAAGAAATAAGCCAATTTTCCGCTGGTTATATCAGCTTGAATCATTTCATATTGATCATTTCCGCATTTCGGGCAAATATAGGACTTTTTTTTCATCGGACTTCTCCTTTTCATAGAACATCTACTGTTATTATAACATAGGAAAGAAGCATTTTATCTTTATTTGTCTTTTTAGATTTTCAAAAATATGATACCATTATTTTATGAAAACAATCCCAGCACGAAAAAATATATTAGACCGATACAGGAATAAGCGAGTAATCCTGCCGATTATTATTTCGGTTTATTTGATCGCGACCTTATTTCATATCTGCTTTACACGAAACAATGACAAGATTGCGATTCTCGGATTTCACAATGTTGTTCGTGATGAAGTGAAGCAACAGGAGTATCCTTATAATATGTGGGTCGAAAGCGAAAGTATGTTTCGCGAGAGAATTGCATATTTATATGAACAAGGATATACGACATGGACGATGCAGGAATTATATGAATGGAAATGCGGAAAAAGGGAAAAGCCTGAAAAAGTTGTAGTTTTAACATTTGATGACGGTTATCGTTCATCGAAAGAAATCATAGCACCGATATTGAAGGAATACGGCTATCGAGGAACTACATTTGTAGTAGGATCTTTGGTGAAACAGGCAGATGAAGCGTCAACCTATTTGAGTAAGGAAGATTTAAAGGATCAGGAAACGGTGGAATATTATTCCCACACTTATCAGCTGCATGATCATGATAATCACGAATATGCGGTTGATCGCGCTTCCAAACAACAGCTGCAAAAGGATTATGAACAACAATTAACAATTACAGACTGTTCATTTGTTGCATATCCGTTCGGACATTATAATGATGAGATAATATCTGTTTTGGAAGAAAACAGTGTGAAATTGGCATTTGGTTATCATGAAAATCGAAAAGCATCAAAGACGGACCACGCTTTTGCGCTTCCGCGTTTTTCTGTGAATGCCTATACGACAATGGATACGATGAAGGCAATGCTTGAGAGTGATTAGGAAAATAAAGAAAAACTTTTATAGCGATGGATTAGCCTATAAGGGATATTGTGCAAACGCATACGATACATTGAGATAACAAATATCTCATAAAGGAGGAATTATCTTATGCGTAATGCGAAACCATGCGGCTGTTCTTTCTCTCAATCTAATTCATGTATGGCAGGGGAAAGAATTCGTGTTAATTCTGCAAGTTCCTGCGGTTGTGAAAAAAATCATTATCGTTGTCAGGAAAGTCGTTGCCCGAGACCTTGTACTCCGCCGACCTGTCCGCCCAGACCATGCCCGCCCAAACCGCGTCCACCGAAACCATGTCCTCGTCCCGATTGTGAGGATCGCTGTGTAGAACAGTATCGCAGCTGTTTAAAGAACTGCCGTGGTGAACGTCCGGATCGTTGTGAATGCCGCAATATGAATCACGAGTGCTGCGATGATTTTGATTCATTGTACGGACCGATTTATGACTTTGATTTTGATTATGATGATTACGGTTACGGCAGAAATCGCCGCTGCAAACGTCATCATGATCATGATGATGACTGCTGTGACGAAAAATAATCGCCTTTTCATGCTTTAGCTGCTTGCTTCCCAATTCAAATTCAGTATTTAGCAGATAAGAAGCTGAATGAAATTTTGCTCAAGCAGCAATTCAAGATGCTTACTTGTTGTTTGAGTATATCTTTATATCTGACTGTTCTTAAAGACTGCCGCAATAAACATCAAATAGATGAGTGCGACAGTCTTTTCCTGCATCTTTTGTAAAACTACAGAATATATCACATCATCAGTTTCGTGTTTACTTTCTGTTTGAAACTGTTTTGTCAAAGATTGCGACTGTTTTTTTCAACTTAATATTTCAAAGTATCAGTTTTTATATTATAATAAATAGAGAAATGAGGTTATCTTATGGAATTTATATTCGCTTTTATCATTTTTGTGATTATCATTAATCTTATCGGTCTTTTATTTTCTTTTTTATGGCCTGCCATCGTAGTGTTGGTGATCGTAGTAGGAGTGATGAATTTCTTAGCATATCGCAAAAGAAAAAATAACGGTTATTATTATTCAGAAACTACTTATTATGATAACAGAAATCGTAAACAGGATTGCGATATTATCGATGTGGAGTACACAGAAACCGAAATAGATGAAGATAGATAGGATGATAATGTGATTAAGGAAGCCGGTAAACCGAATAAACCTGAAATATATGAATTATGGAAAAGTGCATATCCGACCAAGAGCAAAGCATATTTGAGCTACTATTTTAAGCATGTCTTCGATGAAGGGAAATGCCTTTATCTGCCTCAGGATGAGCGAATTATTGCATCACTGCAGATGAATGAACATATCGCCTGTTTTAACGGTAGAAAATTGAAAAGTACCTATATTCTCGGCGTTGCGACATTGCCTGATTACCGCAGAAGAGGGCATATGCATTATTTAATGAACAGTGCTTTAGATGAAATCAGTCATAATCATCTGCTTACATTTATCGAAGCGTTCAATCCTAAGCTTTATGAGCCGTTTGGTTTTGAAACCGTTTATGAATCTAAAACATATACGATCAATACTCATTACTTTGATAAAGTATCGACAAGCGGTGTTTCTCATCATATTACCGCAAGAGAGTTAGAGGAAGTATTTCGGAAATACAGCCGTCATTTTGACTGCAGCTATGTGCGTGATGTTCACTATTATGATTTATTTCTGAAACGCTCTGTGTTGGATCACGGCAATATTTGTGTATATCGTAATAAAGATCATGAGGTTTGCGGTTATGCGGTATATCGTGAAAACAGTGTTGAGGTTAAGGTGAGTGAGATTGTTTACTTAGATTCGGTTGCTTTAATGAAGCTGTTGCGATTTATATCCGACGGTTATCCGGACATTACGGTAACAGTATCACAATCGGAAAAACTGGAGCGGTTATTTCCGTTGACGATTCCTAAAAAAAGTGCGACCACAATGGCACGCATTAATAATTATGATTTATTCAATAAGCTGTATAACTGCAAGGTGCGTACACCGAAAGAAGCATTTGCGCAATTGAAAAAGCCGATTTTCCTAAATGAATGTTATTGAGAAATGAAAACACTGTGTCTTTTGCGGCACAGTGTTTTAGTATAACTGATTTTAATTTCTAAGGTCAATCTTTTCGCTATTTGGTTTTCGTTAATTGAGCGCTGTGAGAGCGGCGATACAGAAATGCTCTGAGATTAAAGATTCCGTAGATAATGCTCAAAATCAAAATCAATCCGCCGAAGCTTAACAGCAGGATCGTTTTCGCATCCATTGTCACTGCCTCACCCATACGCTGATAAAACAAAACGATAACTAAAGCACCAAACACCGGATATAAAACAGCCTTGCTTAATAAGCGCCAGCCTTCCTGTTCTGCCATTGACGCGGTCATGCTCGGCTTACTGCTCGGAATATATCGCTGCAGCTGAATGAGTGCCGGCAAAAATACTTTATGGAAACGATATTGCAGAATCACAAACACAAAGATTCCTAAAAGTACGCATACATAAATCGGAAGACCGCTGTCCCCCAATGCGATATAAGCAATTAATCCTGCTAAGACCGGAATCATAAAGCGATTTGCATAAATTTGATAGGACTTCACATTCTCATCCTGGATGACATACCCTCTCATTTTACGGGGCTGGTAATAAATTTTTCTGCCCTTTTCATCCTCATAAATATGGATGCCCGACACACTGTCTGTATTGTACTGATAGCTTTTATTTGCCATTGTTTTCACCTCTGTCCTTAATTATATATGGATTTGTGCTATCCGTCTAGGAAAATAAGTAGATTTATTACTAAAATATTTGCACTAATTAACAAGATTGCTTTGTGACATTGTTTTTTTTAGCAACTTATGATATTATGAACGTGTAAAAAAATGGATATGAAGTCCATAGAAAAGGAGATAAGGAACATGATTTTTGGAAAAGAAAAAGCAGAATGGGAAAATCTTAAGGGCGTATTTACCGCTACGGAAATTAACCAGCAGCCTGCAACATGGAAAAAGACCATTGCGCAGATCAAAGAGCAAAAGAATGATTTAAAGGCTTTTATTGCGAATGTGGTTGATAATGATGATTATGACATCATCTTAACCGGTGCCGGAACAAGTGAATTTGTCGGAAATGCTTTGTTCTCCTATTTAAATAAGGTAACAAACTTTAAGGCAAAATCTTACGGAACTACTGATTTGGTGGCAACTCCGGAAAACTATTTATCTCAAACAAAGCCAACCTTGTTGATCTCTTTTGGACGCAGCGGAAATTCTCCGGAATCCGTAGGTGCGGTAGATGTAGCTGATGAGGTATGCGGCGATAACCTGTATCATTTGTTTGTTACATGCAACAAAAACGGTGCTTTATCAAAAGCAGCGGAAACAAGAAGCAACGCTTATGCGATCAATCTAACTGATGAAACGCATGATCAAAGCTTCGCAATGACTTCTTCATATTCTAATATGATGTTAGCAACATTGCTTTGCTTCTCATTGGATCGTATTGATGAAGCAGCAGCTGAATTGGGCGATATTATTGAGCGTTCGGAAGCATTTTTGGCTGACAGCTGGGATTTCTGCAAGAAAATTGCCGATGAATATAATTTCAACCGTATCGTTTATTTAGGTGCAAATGCATTGAAAGGTATGGCTCAGGAATCAGCATTGAAAATGTTAGAGTTGACTGCCGGTAAAGTTTGTACAATGTATGATACACCGTTAGGTTTCCGTCACGGACCTAAATCTATTATTGATGATAATACATTGACTGTTGTTTATATTTCTGACAATGCTTATTCTCGCCAGTATGAAGTGGATTTATTGAAAGAAATGAGCGGACAGCGTAAAGGAAATAAAATTGCGATTATTGCCGCACATGCATATCCTGAATTGGAAGGTTTGGCTGATTACTTATTTGTATTTGATAATAAGGAAGATCATGACAATATGTATTTGGCATTTGAATACATTCTGTTTGCTCAAACTTTAGCGTTGTTTAAATCATTGTCTTATGACATTACACCGGATAATCCATGCCCTACAGGTGAGGTAAACCGCGTTGTAAAAGGCGTTATCTTATATCCTTATAAGAAAGAAGCATAATTCTTATTAATTAACAATTACAATATATATTTGAAAAGGAGAAAAAGAAGATGATCGGATTAATCGTTACAGGACACGGAAACTTTGGTTCCGGATTAACCAGTTCTTTGAATTTAATTGCAGGAGAACAGGAAAATTATCAGTATGTAGATTTTACAAAAGAAGTAGATGAGCTTCGTGATGATTTGAATAAAGCAATGGATGCTTTAAAAGACTGCGAAGGTATCTTGGTATTATCTGATTTGGTCGGCGGATCTCCGTTTAAGACAGCAGTTGAAGTCGGCTTCCCGAGAGGTAATGTTGAGGTTGTCGGCGGCAGCAACTTGCCGATGCTTGTGGAAATTTCCATGACACGTAAATTCATGACGGATGCGACAGCGAAGGATTTGGCTGAAGCTGCCGTAAACACAGGTAAAGATCAAATTCTGCGTTATGAATTTAAACCGGTTGTTCAAGAAACAAGCGAAGACGGCATTTAGAAAGGTAACCACTAATGACTATTGATTGGAATGTAATCCTATGGTGCTGTATTACGATTACTACATTAATTGTAATATTTGCATTGATCTACTATTTTATGTCAGCACGAATGATGAAAAGAAAACGTCAAGAAATCATAACGCTGACCGAAGGCATTAAAGTCGGTAAAAAGGTAATGTTTGCAGGCATTGTAGGAAAAATTGTAAGCATCGACGGTGAATTTCTGAAAGTTGAAGTTGCCAAAGGTGTAGTTATGGAAGTGAACCGTTTTGCGGTTTCAGCTTTAGTTGACTAAATGTAAATAAAGACAGAAGAAGCGTCATGTATATGATGTCAGAATCTGTCTTTTTTAATTATTATATGTGATTCACACTGTTTTCATATCTAGTCAGTATACTTTTAGTAAAACATTGTTATTTAAACAGTATCTTCTTCATAAAATTTGTCAAAGCAAGCAGTGATGAAAAAAGACAAGCTTTGTTATACAGAGCTTGTCTTTCGCCTAGTTATAAATAGTTTTGGCATAATCACTCGGAGTAATGCCGAATACCTGCTTGAATTTACGTGAGAAATAGTGAATACTTGTAAAACCGAGCATGGAAGAAATTTCACTGATTGTATAGATGCTTTCTTTAATCAGCAGCTTGCTTTTTGCCAGCTTTAAATTGCTGATATACTGTTTTGGTGCTATATTAAGGTTATTTTTAAACAATGTTTGCAGACTGGAGCGTGAAATCGAGAATTTTACACAAATGTCTTCAATCGTGATTGATTCATAAATTTTATCATTTATAAAAATGATGATTTCATTCAGCAATTCATTTTCAAACTTCTGCTGCATCGGACTGGAAGCTACCGGTGAGGAATCTAAGAAGTCGTATTGCAGAACTCTGATAATTAATTCTTTTAAGTAACACAGCATTAATTCATTATCATACAGCATTCCGTTATTGGAAACCTTGATAAAGTCATTCAATGCGCGATGAATTTCTCGATGTGCATGATAAACGCGATTTGTTATCAGAAACTCATCTTTAAGATCCATATCGAATAAAATCGTTAAATAAGAACATGATTGATCGGCATGATTACTTTGTGTATGATATTGATCAGGGGCATAGAGAATCAGATCCATCTCATTCAGTTGATATTCTTCATCATCAACTGTTGTTTGCAAGGCACCGTTATCGATAAAAGTCAATTCCCAATAGTTGTGTTTTTCGCCCGGAAATGTGTAATTTGTATTGCGCACTTGATAATAGTAAGCATATATTTCTTTTATTTGAAAGGCTTGAATCAGTGGTTCATATTCAATAGGATGCTTTTGCTTCAGCGGAACAGTAACTTTTTTAGTCTTGCTATCACACGATAATTCAATTCTGGCGTTGGACGAAATAGCGATAAAGTTGAACTTAACACCTGCCTTTATTTTTATGACACGATGAATTACGAATTTCTCATATTCTTTACCGTCTTCGTCGACGGATACAACAAGCATGACGATTCCGGAGGATACCTTTACATATGCATCTTGATTATATATAAGGAAGCTGTCAATACTTTTGTCTTTGATTCTAAAGGTGGTATTGCTTAGTTTTGATGACTGCTTCTTTGTAAGATCACTGATAATTTCACCATAACGAGAGAATATGTAGCTTGTTGTTTTATTGAACATACTTTCACCTCTTTTTAATAGTTATAGATTAAGAAACTTATGATTTTAGTTTTTTGAATTGTTCATTTCTGTCTTAACAATGTTAGCTTTATTATATGCAAAGTACAAAGAAAATGCAAATGTTTTATTATAATGAATTGTAGTCTTTCTTATAATCAGAACGGGTAAGATAGAATGGCAGTTTATTTCTTAATTTATAATGTGAAATCATGCGGAAAATTCATTCAAAAACAGCGTTGTTTATCACATTTCAGCTTATTAATTTTCTTCATGTATAATTTTTGCTATTATTGGTATATAATTGATTTAGTACAAATTTTGCAAAATAAAAATAGGCGAATATACTAAAAAGTGCAAATGAAATCGTAAAAAGTGCAAAGAAAATCAGAAAATTTTGTCATAGAATAGCAATGAACTGAAAGGGGTTACGTATGGGGCGACTCACAATCTAAGTTCATTTACGGCAGAAAGGAGAGAGAGAAATGCCAGATATTGTTTTAACAAGAATTGATGCTCGTCTGATTCACGGTCAGGTAGCAACGCAGTGGTGCGGTTCTGTTGGTGCTAATTTATTATTAGTAGCTAATGACGATGTTGCGGTGAATGAAATGCGCCAAGGTTTGATGAACATGGCAGCACCTGCTTATGCACAAACACGTTTTTTCTCAATTGAGAAAACTTGTGCAATTATCAGCAAGGCTTCCCCACAGCAGCACATTGCAATTATTTGCGACTGCCCGCAAGATGTATTGCGTCTTGTTGAAGGCGGAGTACCAATTAAAAAAGTCAATATCGGAAATATGCATATGGCAGAGGGAAAACGTCAGGTTGCAACAAGTGTTGCGGTAAATGACGACGATGTCGCATGTTTCAAAAAATTGCAGGATCTCGGTGTAGAGCTGGAAATCAGACGTGTTCCGGATATTGCAGCAGAACCTGTAGACAAATTGTTTAAGTAATATCAAAATTTATTCTTAGGAAAGGAGAAACAAATTTATGGATTTCAATATTGTTGAATGTGTGTTACTGGCAATCCTTACATTCTTCTTCGCGATTGACCAGTTCTCATTAACAGAAATTGTTTACCGTCCTATCATTGCTTGTCCTATTATCGGTTTGGTATTAGGCGATATGGAAACCGGCTTAGTTGTTGGTGGTACTTATGAGCTGATGATGATCGGTAACATGCCTGTCGGTGGTGCTCAGCCACCTAACGCCGTGCTTGGTGGTATCGTTGCCATGATCTTCGCTGTTAAAGCAAACATGGATACAAACGCTGCACTTGGTGCTTGTATGATCTTCGCTACTTTCGGTCAGTATGTAGTTACTTTGACATTTACAATCATGTCAGGTTTAATGGCTAAGGCTGATAAAGCAGCTGAGGAAGCTAACCCTAAAGGAATTACTAATGTATTGAACATTTCTATGTTAATCTTAGGTTCTTTATTTGCAGTTATCACTGTTCTTGCTTATGTAGGTGGTACAGCTATGTCTGAAACACTGCAGAGCTTGAGCGATAATGCAAGCTGGTTGATGGGTGGTTTATCCGCTGCCGGTGCTATGATGCGTTTCGTAGGTTTCGGTATCTTATTGAAAATTATGTTCGCAAACGATATGTGGGGCTACCTGCTTGCAGGTTTTGCACTTGCATTAGTATTCGGTAACATCGCTGCAACTGCATCTGCAGCATTGATCTTGGTTGCATTTATCGGTATTATGTTAGCATTGATGGACTTCAAGACAAGCTCATTGACTAAAAATGCAGGAAACGGAGGTATGAGCGATGGCATCTAATGAATTGTTAAACTATAAAGATACTACGCCTGCCGCTAGACTTGACAATAAAACCTTAAATAAAATGGTTTGGCGTTCTTGCCAGTTACAGGCAGCGTTCAACTATGAGCGTATGCAGGCTGCAGGTTGGTTATGGTCAATCTTGCCTGGTCTTCAGAAAATTCATACAAACAAAGAAGACTTAGCAGCATCCATGACTCATAACATGGACTTCTTAAACACTCACCCATTCGCCGTAACATTCGTTATGGGTATGATCTTATCTATGGAACAGCAGAAGTTGGATATCCCGACAATTCGTTCCGTACGTATCTCCACTGCCGCTCCGTTGGGTGGTATCGGTGATGCATTATTCTGGATGACATTAATTCCAATCACTGCCGGTATGACAGCTAACATGGCAATCGACGGCAGCATCTTAGGACCGATTCTTTACTTCATTATCGCATTCGGTGCTGAAATGGCACTTCGTTACGGTTTGATGTACTGGTCTTACAACATGGGTACTAAGGCTGTAGGAATGATGACTTCTTACGCTAAAGAATTTACTCATGCAGCATCTGTATTAGGTGTATTCATCATTGGTGCATTGATCGCTAACTACGGTGGCGGTACAAAACTCGGTATCTCTATCCCTAACGGACAGACTGCCGCAGAAGACGGAACTATGGTTGATGTATTCATCAACATCCAGGAATACTTGGATAAAATCGTTCCTTGCTTAATTCCGTTACTGTTCACATTAATGTGCTACTTCTTAATCAAGAAAAAAGGATTCACTCCTGTTAAGCTGATCGGCTTATTCTTGGTTATCGGTATTGTAGGTGCAATCTTCGGTATTTGGGCAGGCGAATATACTCCGCTTGTACCGGTACCTTGGAATGTCATTAAATAAGATACACGGACAATAGATGATTTTCTCTCTATCATCTTTCTGAATAATAAAGCGTTGTTGTGGAAGCAGCAGCGCTTTTCCTTAATATAAGCTATGAATAGATAGGTGGAATGCTTGTGAACCAAATAACGATTATCATCATCGTTGCCTTATTCCTATGCGGAGTGTTATTTTTGTTACTTCGAAGCAGTTATTTAAATAAGTTAAATAAAGCATTAAAGCAAGCTGATTTTGAAAAGGTTCAGATGCTGTTGAACAAGCCGCAGGCAATGCGATTACTTAATGAATATTTACGAGATTTATACCAAGCTCGTGTATATTATTTAGCGAAAGATGAAGCCGCATTGACTGCGCATTTACGGGAAATGATGAAGAAAAGATATGAAAAAGCAAACGATGAACAATATTTAGCGTTGTATTATCATACTTTTATTCATCAGGGCAACAACGATATGGCGCTTGAAATTCTGAATCGCATTCATCAATGCGAAAATGCGAAGTTGATTCGCTATTGCGACTGGACCCGTGATGTATTATTAAATGATCAGAATGATCTTTGTGATGAAATCATTGCGGCAATGGATAATAAGGATTACTATGGTTTTCCTTTAGGCACTTGTGCTTACTTGGTAGCTGTTCAAAAAAAGCGTTTGGAAGCATATGAAGAAGCATTACAGTGGTTTGATGCGGCAAAAGATATATTGCAAAAGCGTGATATTTATCGTATTGAAGTTCTAAAGGAACTGGACGCATTAAAAGAAATGGGTTATCAGATGCCGGAAAGGCCGCGAAGAAAAAGATAAACGGATGATTTAAAATACGGAAGCGATTGATAATGTATCATGTTATTAATCGTTTTTTTTGTTTAACCACTAACTGATTATAAGCAAATCTATAAACATTAGTTCTCAAGATATTAATAAATGTGTCCAAGCTATGTATATAAGGTCAAAGAGACCTTAAGAGATTATATAATTTTATCAATGATACCGAAAGACACGGCTTCTTCGGCATTCATATAATTATCACGATCACATGCGTCGGCAATTTCCGAAGCTGATTTTCCACAGTTCTCTGCCAAAATATGATTCAGGCGATCTTTCATTTTAATTATATGGTTAGCGGCAATTTCCATATCCTTTGCCTGTCCCTGCATACCGCCCAGCGGCTGATGGATCATCACTTCGGCATTGGAAAGAGAGCAGCGTTTTCCTTTCGCACCGGCGCTTAACAGTACAGCTGCCATACTGGCACACATTCCCATACAAATTGTAGATACTTCACATTGTACATAATTCATCGTATCTAAAATTGCTAAACCGGCACTGACACTGCCGCCGGGAGAATTGATATACATTAATATCGGATCTGAGCTTGTAGAGGCTAAGTATAACAATTGTGCACAAATACTTGAGGACATCGTGTCATCAATTTCTCCGGTTAAAATAATAATACGCTCTTTTAACAAGCAGGAATATAAATCATAAACTCTTTCAACACTGGCATTACGTTCAATAATAGTTGGGACTATCACCATAGGTATCACTCCTTTTTCACAATATGATTATGCTCCGAATACCTGATTTCATAACCAATGTGCAGAATATGTGATAGGAAACCCTAAAACTTTATTTTATAAGCGAATCGTTCGTCATTTATCGCTGTTTTATGCAAAATAATCAGCCGTTAAGCAAGTGACAGTAAAAAGAATTTTCAACTGCATCAATGAAGTTTTATCTTATTGTTTCATAGTAAGACTGCTTATGGAAAAAATATGCAAAGTGAATCTCTCATAATTGACTTTTTTATGGGAAAACTTTATAATATAAGATGAAAAAAGGAGGACTTTGAAGATGACAGTAAAAGTTGCGATTAATGGTTTTGGACGCATCGGACGTTTAGCGTTCAGACAGATGTTTGGTGCAGAGGGATATGAGGTTGTTGCGATCAATGACTTAACAAGTCCTAAAATGCTTGCACACTTATTAAAATACGATTCTTCTCAGGGAAGATACGAAAAAGCAGATTCAGTTGTAGCAGGTGAAAATTCAATTACGGTTGATGGTAAGGAAATTACCATCTACGCTGAAGCAGATGCTAAAAATCTTCCATGGGGAAAATTAGGCGTAGATGTTGTATTAGAATGTACAGGTTTCTATACATCTAAAGAAAAAGCTTCTGCACATATTGAAGCAGGTGCTCGTAAAGTTGTTATTTCTGCACCGGCAGGAAAAGATTTACCGACAGTTGTTTATAATGTAAACCATGAAACATTGAAACCTGAAGATACAGTGATTTCTGCGGCTTCTTGTACAACAAACTGCTTGGCTCCGATGGCTAAAGCATTAAATGATTTAGCACCGATCCAGAGCGGTATCATGACAACTGTCCATGCTTATACAGGTGATCAGATGACATTAGACGGACCTCAGCGTAAAGGTGACTTACGTCGTTCTCGTGCAGCTGCAGTAAATATCGTTCCTAACTCTACAGGTGCTGCCAAAGCAATCGGTTTGGTTATTCCTGAATTGAACGGTAAATTAATCGGTTCTGCACAGCGTGTGCCTACTCCTACAGGATCAACTACAATTTTAGTAGCTGTAGTAAAGGGTAAAGTAAGCGTTGATGATGTAAATGCAGCTATGAAAGCAGCAGCTACCGAATCATTCGGTTACAACACTGATGAAATCGTATCAAGCGATATTATCGGTATGCGTTACGGTTCTTTATTCGATGCGACTCAGACAATGGCAATCGAAATGGAAGACGGAAATACTCAGGTACAGGTTGTATCTTGGTATGATAACGAAAACTCTTATACAAGCCAGATGGTTCGTACAATTAAATACTTCTCTGAATTAGCATAAGATTTTCAGAAAATTAACACTCTGTTGTCTAACATTGACTGACAGGGTGTTTTTTTCTTTCTTTATAAGAGCGATGTATTTCATGGATTCACGGCTTCTGCCTTGTATTTTTACTGTATATGGCATATAATTAATGACGCAGAAAGGATGTGGCGAAATGCGTAAAAATGCATGGAATAGCTATGATGACGCAAAGAAAAAAGAAGTCTTTGCGCTGGCTGATGATTATAAGAAATATATCTCTGATTGTAAAACAGAAAGAGAGTGTGTGAGTGAAGCGATTCGTTTGGCAAAACAATGCGGATACGTTGATCTTGAGGTTATTATCAAGGAAGGAAAACAGCTTAAGGCACATGATAAGGTTTTTGCGAATAATATGGGAAAAACATTGGCTCTGTTTCATATCGGTGAAGAACCGATGGAAAACGGTATGAATATACTCGGGGCTCATGTGGATTCTCCGCGCTTGGATATTAAACAAGTGCCTTTATATGAGGATAATGAAATTGCTTTATTAGATACACACTATTACGGTGGTATTAAGAATTATCAATGGGTCACAATTCCGTTGGCAATTCATGGTGTTGTAGCGAAGAAAGACGGAAGTGTAATTAATGTATGTATCGGTGAAGATGAAAATGATCCGGTTGTCGGAATCAGCGATCTGTTAATCCATTTGGCAAAGGATCAAATGAGCAAAACCGCTGCACATGTAATTGAAGGTGAAGATCTTAATCTTACGGTAGGATCGATTCCGTTGGCTGACACTGAAAAAGATGCTGTAAAAGCGAATATTCTAAAGCTTTTAAAAGAGCGTTATGAGATGGAAGAAGATGACTTCTTATCGGCAGAGTTAGAGGTTGTACCGGCAGGAAAAGCAAGAGATTACGGGCTGGATTCCAGTATGGTTATGGGATATGGTCATGATGATCGTATTTGTGCTTATACCTCACTACGTGCTATTTTGGAAGAAAACGATATTAAGCGCACTGCGGTTTGCTTACTTGTGGATAAAGAGGAAGTCGGAAGCATCGGGGCAACCGGAATGCAGTCAAAATTCTTTGAGAATACCGTAGCGGAAATTATGGATCGTATCGGTGATTACAGTGAGTTGAAAGTACGTCGTGCATTGAAAAACAGTAAAATGTTATCAAGTGATGTATCCGCTGCTTATGATCCTAATTATGCCGGTGTTATGGAAAAGAATAATTCAGCTTACTTCGGAAAAGGAATTGTCTTTAATAAATATACCGGATCACGCGGTAAAGCAGGATCCAATGATGCAAGTGCGGAATATGTGGGACAGCTGCGTGCGATTATGGAGAAAGAAAATGTACATTTCCAAACCGCAGAGCTTGGTAAGGTAGATCAAGGCGGCGGCGGCACAATCGCATATATTTTGGCGCAATACGATATGGATGTTATTGACAGCGGAATTGCGCTTCATAATATGCACGCTCCGTGGGAAATTGCCTCAAAGGCAGATATTTATGAAGCTACCAATGCATATAAAGCATTCTTAAAGCATGCACAATAATCATGCTTAATTGAATGAATATTCATTCACAAAAAATAAAAAAGGCGATGATTTGTTTTATATCATCGTCTTTTATGCGTTTTTTAACAAGCCTTAACAACCTTTCTTTGTTAAAGCATTTTTAAGCAAAGATTGAATTGCTTAAGATTCATGAACAGCAGCTTCGAGTTTTTGAATACCGACGGCAATACGTCGCAACGCTTCATCTTTTCCCAAGATATGAGCGATTTCAATCGCACCGCCCGGTGTAAACTGTTTACCGCTGAGTGCTGTGCGGACCGGCCATAATACTTGCCCGTTTTTCATTTCCAGCTGTGCAGGCAGTGCCAACAGCACTTCATGTACGCTTTCTTCACTGCTCCAATCATTTAGATCAGCTAAAGCTTTTTCACTTGCCTGTAATGCCTTTAAGGCGATTTCATAAGTCGTCTTCATTTTTTTATGAATATACATCTCAATATCATATTCCGGCAGAGCATCAATGAAATCTATCATTTCCGGTATCTGTGTCAAAACTTCAACGCGCTGTTGCAATATTTTAGAAACAGCCTTTAAATCAACATCGCTTTGAATGACTCCGTCATAATAAGGCAGTGCCAACTCATGAAATTCATCTAAACTCATGGCACGCAAATACATGCCGTTCATCCATGTAAGTTTATTGATGTCAAAGATTGCCGGAGACTTAGAAATTCGCTTAATGTCAAATATCTCAATCAGTTCCTGTAAGGTATAGATCTCCTGTTCGCTTTCCGGCGCCCATCCGAGCAGTGCGATGTAATTTAGGATTGCCTGCGGCAAATAACCTTTTTTGACCAAATCTTGAAATGAGGCATCTCCGTTGCGTTTGCTGAGCTTTTGATGATCATCCTTCATCACCGGCGGAACATGAACATAAGTAGGAATATCCCAACCATATGCTTGATAAACCAAATTATACTTCGGAGTACTGCTTAAGTATTCGTTTCCTCTTACAACATGAGTAATACCCATAGTATGATCATCAATAATATTAGCGAAATTATACGTCGGATATCCATCACTCTTTAACAGAACCGATTCATCTAAAATATCATTGTCTACTTCGATTCTGCCGTAAACTTCATCATCGAAATAAGTGGCGCCGTCATGGCGAATCGTTTGCCTTACGACATAGGGTTCTCCGCTTTCAATACGTTTTCTGGCTTCTTCCAAAGAAATGTGTTTACAAGGATCATCGTATTTGAATGCCTTATTGATAAGCTCACATTCTTTACGCTGCTTTTCTACTGCTTCCTCTGAACAGAAACAATAATGAGCACCGCCTAATTCAACCAAACGATCGGCGTATTCTTTATACATCGGTAAACGCTCTGATTGAACATACGGACCGAAGTCACCGCCGATATCCGGTCCTTCATCATGATGAAGTCCTACTTCACGCATTGTCTCATAAATAATATCTACTGCGCCTTCTACTTTTCGCTCTTGATCGGTATCCTCGATTCTTAATAAGAAATCACCGTTTTCATGCTTCGCAATCAAGTATTCAAACAGTGCGGTACGAAGATTGCCGATATGCATATAGCCTGTAGGACTCGGCGCAAATCTTGTTCTGATTTTTTTCATTTTCTCAATTCCTTTCCAATCACGAATTTATCTTTTTTTCGTATGTATATCATACCTTAAAGCTAGGATAAGTTCAATGTTTCTTATCATTATTTTGAAAAATAAAGCTGAATTAAACGATTTAAAATCATCATGAAATATCGAACTTTCACTTTCGCATACAAGATCATGAATTTCGGTGTCATTAAAACTGAATTTTAACCGTGATTTATCATTTAAAGAGAGTAAACGCTGTCAATTTATAAAAAAATAAACAGATAAATTCATTATTCAATATACTTTAACGAGAATCTGTTATATAATAAAGGAAAGAGGAAAGATAAGAGGTAGAAAACGTGAATATTTTGTTGATATGCTCAGCGGGTATGTCTACGAGCATGATGATGAAACGGATGAAGGAAGCTGCCGCATCTAAGCATATAAATGCGACAATATGGGCAGTAGGAGAAGGATTGGCTAAGGATCATATACCCAAGGCTGATATTATCCTGTTAGGACCGCAAGTGCGCTATCTGTTTCAGAAAATTGACGGAATGGCAGAAGGGAAGCCGGTTATGGTAATGGATTTAAACAGTTACGGTAATTTGGATGGGAAAAAAGTATTAGAAAATGTACTGATACGAATGCGAGGAAAATAACATGAAACATATCGAATTAATCAGCATGAGAATTATTTCATCAGTAGGAGCCGCTCGTTCTATGTATGTGGAAGCGATCCAATTAGCCTCAAAGGGTGAGTTTATTAAAGCAAATGAGTTTATCAAAAAGGGAGATGAAATATTCCAGCAGGGACAAGAGTCTCATACCAAACTGCTTCAGGAAGAAGCATCGGGAATTGATATGCCGATGACATTGTTATTGGCACACGCAGAAGATCAATTAATGAGCGCAGAGACCTTTAAAATCCTGTGTGAAGAATTTATTACCCTGCATCGAGCGATATACCAATTAAAATTATAGTCCTTTTTTCATTAAGACTCTTTAATATTTGTTTTTGTCATACTGATAAAAACTATATGATTTGATAAAGTGAAAAGTAAGCATAAAAAAAGCACGTGTGTGCTTTTTTATTTATGAAGATAAGTGAATCGCGGAATTGCTTCGCCGTTAAACTGCACTGTTTCCGTGAACATTGACAACGGGCGTACCCAAACCTCACTATCTCCGTATAACTGGCGATAGACGACCATCGCTTCTGATGTTTCACTGTTCTTTGCGATATATAATACTGCATATTGATTACCTTTAAAGTGACGATATACCCCGGGTTGTATCTGCTTTGAGATTTCTTTTGCGGTATGATTGACATCGGTAGGTTTCATGTCCTGTTTTTCAGCTTTTGGTTTTTGTTCTTTATTTTTGACAGAGAATGTATCAGCTTTTGCTTTAACTGTTTTTTTCTTTGTTGCGTTTTTCACCGTAGGGTAATTCGTTCCTATATACAAGATTGTCGCTTCATGAGGATTCAAGGTAATGCTCAGTTCACCGTTCTCTGCCTGCAGCATCTTGTCTTTGAACAGATCATAAGCCTGTTCTCCTTTCGCAAACGGAAGCGTAATTGCTTGATCTGCCACATTGAGCGCGATAAACAGCGTCTCTTCATTCAAAGTGCGCTTGAAGATAAATTGTTCATTGCGTACTGTTACCTGCTCATAATTACCGTATTGCAGCGGCTTGTAAGCAGTGCGGATTTCACCGAGTTTACAAAGGTGGAGATACAGCGGATGATCCTTTGAAAATTGGGTAAGTGACAATTCCGGCCTCAGCATATCATCACTGCCGTTTTGTTTTTTACCTTCAATAGCGAATTCACTGCCGTAGTAAATACTGGCAACACCCGGCATCGTGTATAATAGCGTATAAACATTTTTAAGATCTGCGCTGTTTTGAAGCGTAGAGGCAAGACGATTTACATCATGATTATCCACGAAGTTATAGAGGTTCAAATTCTTATAGATGCCGCCGTTACCGAATTGACGATTTAAGGAATATGCAATCTCAAAATAATTTTTTGTATTATGCGCAGAATATAATCCTTTGTAGCATTCATAGTTTGTGACCGAATCTAACAATTCCGGATTAGCCCATAATGAATAGTCTCCGTGAATAATTTCGCCCATCAGCCAAAAATCAGCATTGCGCTCTTTTGTATAAGCTTTTAAACGCTGAAAGAATTGTTTATCGATACAGTCAGCCGCATCCAAGCGCAAACCGTCAATATGAAAAGCCTCCATCCACATACCGACGCTGTCTAATAAATATTGAACAGTTGCCTCATTGCGCAGATTTAATTTCACTAAGTTGTAGTGTCCTTCCCATGCCTCATAGGAAAACGGATCATCATAAGGGGAGCGGTTATTGAAATTTATATTATGAAACCAATCACGATATTGTGATCCTTCTCTTTTTTCCTGTACATCCTGAAATGCCCAAAAGGTTCTTCCGACATGATTGAATACACCGTCTAAAATAATCTTGATGCCTGCTTCATGAAGTGCATCGCATACAGCCATGAAGTCCTCATTACTGCCTAAACGCGGATCGATTAAGCGATAATCACTTGTATCGTATCCATGCTCATAAGAGGCGAATATCGGCCCTAAATATAAGGCATTGATTTTCATTTCCTGCAGATGAGGAATCCAATCAATGAGTTTTTTTATGCGATTTTGGCATGTTGTTTGTTCATGCGCATATTTAGGAGCCCCGCAAAATCCCAGCGGATAAATATGATAAAATATTGCTTCATTAATCCAGTTTTTTTCCATATACATCTTCCTTTTCCTGTATGTTAGTATAACATGTTTTTAACAAAAACGATAGTCTGAGAATCTTACTGTTGTTATTTTTATGAAGTGTTTTTTTCTGAAATGAACGACAATTTAATCAATCTAAACAAAGCTTATTTCGCAAAATTTTGCATTATTTTGTTTACAAATCAGCGCACGTTTTCTATTCTTTATGTGTCTATTTAATGATCACTTTTTATCATTTTAAGAAAATGCAAATTAAAAAATATTATGATAATTTATTGATAAAAATGTTTGTTTATGTAATAATTTAATATATATGAAAGATAAAGGAGTAATAATCATGAAGCGTGAAGATTTACCGCAGCTTATCAGAGAAATTCAAACCGGTAATGAGGAAGCATTTGCGAAATTATATCATGATTTTTATACTGCCTTTTATTATATGGCTTTAAAGCTCACAAAAAATGAAGCAGATGCACAAGATGTTGTTCAGGATACTTTTATTAATATCAAACAAAATATTATTCATCTTAAGAATCCGGATGTAGTGATTGTATGGATGAAGCAGATTTTAATCAATCGCTGTAAGAATATGTTTCGTAAGAATCGTGAAATTTATATGGAAGAACATGCATTGGCGGCATTGGATATCGCCGATGATCGTGAAGATTCACTGCCTTCTGTGATCGTGCGTAAGCAAAGTAATGCGGATATTGTATTAAAGCTGTTGGATAATATACCGTATATTTATCGCGAAACCTTGATTTTAAAGTATTATGATGACGCTAAAATGAGTGAGATTGCGAAAGTTTTAGATATACCGGAAGGAACGGTAAAGAGCAGACTGCGTACCGGTAAGCAGTTATTGCGCAAGCAAATTCATTTATATGAATCTCAACATCATGAAAAACTATCTTTTTACTGTTTTCCTACAGGACTATTGCTTTTATATGCTTTTCATTGTAAAGCCCCCAAGCCTTGCGAATGGAATTTAGGCAAACTGTCGTTTTTTAAGCGCAGTGCGTCTATTCAGTTATCCGGCATTGCGGCGTTATGCTTTGCGGCAGTTCTCGGTGTCAGTACATATTCTTTTTATCAATGGAATCAGGGTGTTGTCTTAGATGAGGAATACAGACATGAGATCACCGATCAAGATGCATATTTTATCATCAGAAAAAAGGCACATTGTTCTGAGGAACTGAATGCGTTGAATCAAGCAGCGTTAGATGAACTTTTGCCGTATGTAAAACAACTGAGACAAAATAATTCTCCCTTTTACGACCTGTTAAATAAAGACGGATGGATTCAGGCTTATGAGGAAGCAAAGCGCTGAAGCTTTTCTGTTGCATATTTTATATTGATAAAAGTTTATATCATCGCATTTGTTTTTTACTGATAAATGAAAATATTTTAATATTTAGCGCACGTTTTCGGATCCTTGTGTGTCTAGTGTGTAGCCTGCGTGTATTGTACAATGAGAAAATTTGAAGGATCATGTGTAAATAAAACAGTTTTTTCATATACATGTTCAATCATATACGCCCAAAAAGAGGTTATTTATCGAAATGATTTCTTTGTACGAATTGGTTGGTTTGGAAATACCAAGGCATTCATATGTATTAGCGGTATATTTTAATATCATTGTTTTTCTTATAAATATTAAAATATATGTTTCTGTTAATAGCCATAGATTATGATTCTTTGATATGGGCTTCTGTATCTAAAGTCCGATTTTTCATACTTGAGGAAGGAAGATGTATATGCGAAATAAAATGATCTTATTATTGTTTCTGACTATCGGAATTTTCTCCGCATCTTTTACAGTGCTTCAATATAACAATAATCTGTCTGCTGCCGGAAATTTAGAGGTTTTAGAGCCGGGCGAACAAGTGATTGTCGGAACAAATGAGAGCGGTGAAGAATCGGTTTGGACCGTTAGTAAAAACAATACCGGGTATTATGCTATGCATCATTATATAGGAACAGTACAAAACTGTAACAGTAATACGAATAATACGGTACCGAGAAAAGGCGGCGAAATAGATATGTGTGATTTTTATACCGATGTGGCAGGAAAATCACATTCGCAAGGATACCTTACGGCGAAATCCTATGATGACGCTTATACAGCTAGTTTATCGGGTAATGAATTTGAGAGTACGGAAGTATTGGCAGTTTCAGGTAAAGTGGGTAATTTACAACATGGTTATGTTCCCGGAATCGATGATTTTACTTCGGGAAGTCTTGGATTGGATGATTTGCCTGAGGTATGTATTATATCGGAGAAGGCATATATTAAGCATAACAAAGCATGGCAAAGTGCATATTTCAGAAGGGACAGTTCGGTTGTGCAAGCGTATTCGTCTTCGTCAACCAATGCGACAGCTTATCCGGCGTATATTTCTTATGAATGGGCGTATATAGGGAAAGAGTGGCAAAATCTTGAACTTTCGGTTTTTTCGCATTTAAAAAGTCCTAATATACTTTATGCATTGGATCATACGATCGGAAAAAATGTATTAAAAAGTAATCCGCGAAGCGGAGTACTGAAAATCAGATATGCGGATCCAAGCTATCAAGTTACTTTTAGTGATATGCAATATAAAGGGAATTCTATTGCAGATAAACAAGTAGTTAAAAATGCCAAAATTCAATTAGATGCAACTGCCAATGATACATTATCCGTTTTTGTGTTTAACGATGCGGGAAATCAGCTGCTTTATTATAAAGCCTTAAATACCAAAGAGTTTGATTTAACGGGAATACCGGTAGGGAAATATAAAATAGCTGTCGCAAATGAGCATTTTGATGCATCTACCGGCAGAGCCGCAAAGTCCTCACCGATTTCGCAAATGATGGGAATCGAGATTGTAGAGCCGCATAAATTAGCTTATACGAAGGATCCGCAAAGCGGAGCGACGGCAGGGGATTATGAATTCAGTAAGAATGTGAATGCAGGACAAAAAGTCGGGATGATCGATGTAAGTCCGAAAGGTGTTATGCCTCTTACTTATACAATAGAGTCGAACGGTGACAATACGCATCAAAATTTTGAGATTGACGGTTTGGATGCAAATGATTCATCAGGCAGTACGTCACTGGATATAAAAATAAAAAGCAATGCGCCTGATTTAGTGAACGGCGGGTTAAAAGCAGGGACTTATAAATTTTGTATTGCCGCAAAGGATGCGTACAAAGACCCGGATCCTGCAACGAGTAACTCAAGGGTTTGTACCACATTTGATGTTGCCAAGACGCAACCGACAATTATTTTTGATCAAGATGATAAAGGAACGACTTATGTTTCAGGCAGCACCACCGGTACAACAACCCACAGTGAACATGCGACTCATACAAATAATGATTTAGCTAATAATGATGTTAAGATTGAATATTCCTTTGTGTCAGGAAACGGAAACATCATATCAAGCGGTTTGCCGTTTACTTCATCAAATGCAGGTGATAATGCCGATATTGTATTTGCGGCGAATGCGACGGGAAGTGTTGTGATTCAGGCAAAGGTTGATGCGACAGATAATTATGAAGCAGCTACTACAACTAAAACAATCACATTCCAATTAGGTATTACAGCGAACTATGTGGAGGATAAAACTAATATTACTGCGGGAAGCAGTGCGGCTAAGCCACCGACAAGTTATACTTCCGCAAATAAGATCGCTCATATTGATGTGAGCGGCGGTACGGCACCGTTTACCTATACGCTTCCGAGCGGTCAGGGTAATAATGGGTCCTTCCACGTTGATTCTAACGGCAATGTGTATGTTAATACAAGTGTCGGTGCGAACGGTTTAACACCGGGTAGCTATACGATTGTGGTTGAAGTAAAGGATAGTACTTCACCGAACAAACAAACAACAACAGCTACGAAAACGATTACGATTCAAGCGGCATCTCTATCAGGAGTCGGTTGGGAAGAACCGCAAAAATCAGGAAGTATTATCCCGGGCAATACGTATACGATAACGTATGATCCAAGCGGAGAGCCAAACAACGGCGGTACCTTTAATACTAAGCTGATCGAAACAACGAACGGGGCATTAACGAATACCGTGATTACCTATTCATTGAATCCGGATCCCAATGATGTAATCAGTATTTCCGGTTCAAGTACTGTCCAGGCGACAGTGAAGAAGGCAAGTGATTCCAATACTTTAAACAATGTGAAAATCAAAGCACATATTACCGGTGGTATTTACGGTACAACAGGAGTAGATACTGATTTGATTGTAAATGTTAATAAATATCCGCAGACAATCGCATTTCCTGATACAAGTATGTTAAAGCTAGCGGTGGGCGGTGCCTGTGTGAGTGTACCGGCAAGTGTTACTTCAACGTATTCAAAAAGCGGCGAAACGATTCAATATACTTCAAGCAATACGAGTTTGAATGCACCTTTTACAATCAACGCACAAGGGCAGGTATGTCCGACAAGCAACGCGAGTGATGCGGGAAGTGCGACATTAACCGGAACCTTAAACGGTGATGATAACTATGAAACAGCCACAACGCAAACAGGCAGAGTGATTCAAGTGTATGTGCCGGGCAATATTGAGGTGACAGGAAGTATTGAAAACGGCGGTACCACAGGAGTCACTTATACACCTGATGCGACTTTAAAGAAAGCACTGAATACAAGTGCCGATCCAAACGGCGGAACGGCAAAACAAGGAACCGCAATGGCACAAGTCAGTGTTTCGGGAAGCACTTATAAGAAAAGTACGAACAACGGGAATCAAAATGCTGACGCAAGCCTCTTTACCGTAACCTCAACCGGATATATCACACTGAATCAGGACATTACCGCAAATGATTTAAGCAATCACGGTACAGGGAATAAGTATTATATTCAAGTTGATGTGACTGATAATAATAAAAACACAAGAACAGTTGATGTGATTATTGTGATAGTGGATGCACAGGCAGATTTCTACTTTATTGATCCTATCGCAGGAACGAAGTTGGCACTCAGCGATACGTATGGAACAAAGAATGTACCGGTGTATAAAAAGACGTATGAACAAAACGGAACAATCGATGTAAAGACGAATATTGATTCCACATACAGCGAAGTAACGATCGCTGAATCAACAGGAATCAGTGTAGATGAAGATGTGATTGATCATAATAACTTGAATCATTTCAATATCATCAATGCCAGTGATCCGGACGGAGATTACGGAAACGGCGGCGATGCATATGTAAAAGCATGTATGAATGCACATGACGGTTATGCGGCACAATGCATCTATGCGAAGATCGTCATTGAAAAAGCAGAACAAAAGGACTTTGCCTTTGTGAATACACCGAAATGGACGATTGGGAAAACACCGGCAACGATCCAGCCAACCTATAACGGCAAGCTGAGTCAGGGAGATGTATTGTTATCAAGCAGTGATAATACGATTGCCGAAGCACAACCACCGATCAGCGGACAAGATCAAAGCTTCAAAACCTTAGGGAAAGCAGGTACCGCAACCTTAACAGCCACATCCCCTGAGGATCGAAACTATAACAGTAAACAAGCCACAACGATATTGGAAACAACAGATCGACCGCCGACAAGTTTAAATCTGTATGCCCCCGGCATGACCTATGGAGATACAAACATAGAGGCAAAAATAACAAGTGGCTATAAGAATGGAGTACCTGTGTATTTCTATGTCGATGATACAAGTATACTTGATGTTAATACGGCAGCGGTGAATACGAAAACAAGTCAGCCGATAACGGCAATCGGAAGCGGACAGGTAATCATAAAGGTATGTCAGACAAAGGATGCATTTGATCCGGCAGTGGATGATTGTAATGCGATCGGCGGAGACTATGGAGAACAGATTATCATTGTAAAAAAGAAACCAATCACCTTAACCTATGAGGATGAAGAAATCTATGTGGGAGAAGCCTTCCCGACATACAAATTCAAACAGCCTAGTACGAATGCATTTGCATTTACTGACAGTATGAATGATTTTCCGATTCCTAAGAATACAAGTGCAAAACAAAACGGCAAAGCAATTAAAGATACAAAAACAACAGGAAAGTATGACATCAGCGGAAGCTATGGCACAAATGAATTGAACGGAAATACGAAGCATTATGAAATCAAGCTTGAATCAGGAAGCTTGACAATCAAACAAGATGAACCAAGTGACAGTTGGTATCATTTAGAGGATCCGGACGGAAATACAGTAACATCAGATAAGTGGCATAACTATCTAGTCGATGTAGTGATTGATACAGCGAACACCACGGCAAGTGCAGGAGTGTATGACCAAATATCAGATACAGTGACATTTACGAATGCGAACAAGCAGCGCTTTACAATAAACAAAGAAGATGACAATGAAACAGACATCTACTTCAGAATCGATCCGAGCGGTACAAGTTTGCATAAAGGAGCGATCAGTGAAAAGCTTCAAGATCATGTAAAGATAGATATGATGAAACCGAAGATTGTAAGTATCACAGGCTATCCTGTAAATCAAGACGGAGTATCCAATATCTTAAATGAAATCACCTTAGGACATTACTTTAAACCGGGAGTGCAGGTAGAGATCAAAACAGAAGATCCTCAGCCAAACACAAGAGCAACGGTAAAGGTGAGTGAAGTCAAGGAAGTCAGCTATCAGGTCTATGAATTAGATGCGCAAGGCATGATGACAAGCACAACACCGATAGAAGAAAAGAGTGCAAAACCGGGAACGAATAAGATACTGAGCTTCAAGATTAACAATATCGGAAACTATCGAGTGTGTGCAACAACGATAGACAATGCGACGAATGAATCCGAAGAAAAGTGCTCAGACCTAAACATCAAAAAGATCGATGTCGATGTGGACGGTGACGGTAAGCCTGATTTCAATGATCCGGATGGTGATGGATGTCCTGATCTAAATATCAAGTGGAAAGATCCAAATGATACAAAGAAATGGACTGTGATTAACGGTGACAGAGATTATGATGGTATCCCTGACTTGAATATTGACAGTGACGGGGATGGGAAACCTGACTTGAATATTGATACAGACAATGACGGCAAACCTGATCTTAATTTAGTGATTCTTAAAAAATCAGATTGGAAACCGACCAAGTGTGTGAAACAAGATGTTGATAACGGAATCTTAGAAGAATACTGTACCGGTACAAGTGTAAAACCATTAATCAACATTGACACCGATGGGGATAGAATTCCTGATATTGATATCGATACCGACGGCGATATGAAGCCGGATATTAATATCCAAAAAGTCGGCTTTATGTTAAATGTAGCGGAACATGATACATGGAAACCAAATCAGGATTATACATCAAATAAATTCCTCTACGATACGGAAAAAATCAAGCCGGTTTGGAATATTGACACTGACGGCAACGGCTTTCCTGATGTGAATGTAGATATAGACGGAGATGGTATCCCTGATCTTAATATTGATACGGATGACGACGGAATTCCTAACACTAATATCGATAGTGACGGAGACGGCGTTGCGGATATTAATATTGACAAGGACGGTGACGGTGTCCCGGAAGATAATATCCAAGAAATAACAGAGTGGAAACCAAACAAAACCATTCAAGGAGATTATCCGTATGATATTATGGATTTCAGTGAACCTAATGAACCGGAAGATCCTGAAAACCCTGAAGAACCGGAAGAACCAAATGATCCTACTGTGCCTAAGAACGATGAACCTCAAGCGGATAAACTCGATACATCCGTAAAAGGCATGTATAATCCCGTTACAAGCATGGGCGGAGCAAATACAGGTGACGCAACTAATTTAATGATGTACAGCGGTCTGTGTTTATTCTCGTTTGGAATCACTTTCTATCTGTTATACAAAAGAAAAACAAGTCATTTATCTGAATAACAGGGCGGATTAAGCTCCGCTCTTTTTCGCTTGTTTGTAAATGTTTTAACATCATTCAGTCTCATCATTGATACTTACGCTGAAAAATGATAAACTATTAGAGAAATGAGGTTTAACTTATGGAATATAAAAGAAAACTGTCTACTCAACAAGATGGAATCAGCGGAACAGATCAAGATTTCGGTTCCTTAAAGATGGTTGGGGAAAGTAAAAAAATGATGCCGATAATTTTTACAATTGTTATGATAATCTTTATCGTTGCCATCTTTTTATCAATTGAAGTATCAGAGGATGTGATTGCAGTTATACTGCTTCTTGTTTTTGCGTTTCTTGCTTTATTTCAATTATCTACTTTGCTTGACAAAATTGAATTTTACGAATACGGTTTAATCGATTACACATTCTTAAATATGCGTAAAAAACGGCTTGCTTATGATGATATTAATGCGATCGTAGAGGTTAAGAAACACTTTCTTTTTAAGGAAGGAAATCGTAAGGTTGTCGCACTGTGGAAAATCCATCCCAAAGCAAGTAAAAAAGCAATCATAATCGACGCAACGGCATATATCGGTATTACTCATATGATGACGAGTCTTCGTCATGATACAAAAATAAAAAATATCGCGGATTAATTTTACATTTTAACAGGGAACTATCTCTGTTTTTTTTAAATTTAAAATCACATGTTGTTTTGTAAAAAGCAAATTTTTTTATTTGTTTTACAGTTTTTCAGAGGATTTCTATTATTCTTACAGAATTTACATATTTACAAAAAATGATAAAAATGTTATTTTAAAATAAAGTAAATTGTTATGAAAGGAATTTGTATGAAAAAATCAACACTGACGCAACTGGTCCTTCGTTTACAGGAAAATGATGAAACAGCTTTTAATGAACTATACAACCGTTATCGTCGTCTGGTTTATTATATTGCTTTTCAACTGACAAAAAATCATGCGGATGCGGAAGAAATAGTACAGGAAACTTTTGTACAGGTACAGCGATCAATATCAGCGTTAAAAGATCCGACGCAGTTTAAAGCTTGGATCGGAAAAATTGCACATTCTAAAACCATAACAATGCTAAGAAGAAAAAGAGATCAGCAAATGAGTGATTCTCAGCTTGAAATATTAAGCAATGAAACAGAAGATCGAATGGAATATTGTCCTGAATATATGAATCATTATTCTACGGATATGCAGATTCTTCAAAGATGCTTGTTAGAGTTAAAACCGCAGTATCGAGAAGTGCTGATTTTATATTTCTTTGTTCAGTTAAATAATAAAGAAATTTCCGAATTGCTTCATTGCCCTTTGGGAACAGTGAAAAGTCGATTGCTTTACGGCAAAAAATATCTCAAAGAAGCGATTGAGCAATACGAAAAGGAAAATGATATTAAACTGTCTTTCAGAGCATCTTCTATAGAAGCACTGTTAGTAACGGCATGTGCCTCACTGGCGCCGGTTTCTTATCAAACGTGGTTTTCTTATCCATTGCATATGTTTTCTTATGCACTGCCCTATGTGAAAATCGCAATGATTGTATTAATGTGCGGAGGTACTTTGTACGGAGGTTATCAATTAACTGAGAATTATCGTTCTGATCAAGAACGTATTGACGGTAAAGCATTATTTTCAGATTTATATTTTGAGAATATACCGATTCATACTCCGAGAGAAGCTTATGAAATTTTATTAAATTATGCGCATTGTGAAGATGACATTAAAAAGCTGAGTCAAGAACAGCTGAACCAACTTTTTGCGGTTCATGATTCCTTAAAGCAATACGGTGGAACGTATTATGAACTGCTTTATACTTATTATTGGAATATGCCTTTTAAAGAGCTTGTAGAGAACAGTTTCAATCAGCTTTGATGCGGCCGAAAAACAGTTTTATTTGGGTTGATTTTGATGTTCTAAAAAATTGATATTTTTTTTGTATATTTTTAATCCTTTTTGAATTTGATATCGTCGTTTGGGTGGAAGAGTATATGTTATAACCGTATAACACCGCTTTTTTTGTTTATGATTTTATGGGTTTTATGTTTTGTATATACAGAAATTGTAAAGCAGCAAATGGGAAGCTGCTTATACTTTAACTTTATTTATATAAATATTTGATAGAAAGGATATGAGTGATATGTGGAAAAAGATATTAGCGACCTCTTTGTTCTTATTAGGCACTGTATTGATAACATATATGTATGTAAATAATATCGGAGTGGTGGCTACTTTACATGCACAGTCTGCACCGTCCTTTAATCTTCAAAGCGGGCAAAAAATAGTCCTGGGTGAATATAACGGTAATGAAATCATATGGGATATTGGTAAAGACACAGATGATTATGTGATTATGAGCAGTAAGCCGATTACTAATATGGCGATTTTATCAAAAGAGGATGACGAAAGTAATAACCCTAATAAAATATCAACGACCATTCAAACAGATCCGGCAATGCGTGAAAAATATTGCTTGAAGTATTTTAATAAAAATATTTATTATATCCCTTATTGTCCTGTTACACCGCTTAAGGAAGAAGTTGCTAAAATTCAACTTACTTCAAAAGAAACTCCTATTTTGAATTTAGCTCCGTTTTTACCGACCGTCGGTGCTGTCATGAACGGCGGTACACTCGGCTTAACTACCAATGATCGTGCCTATAAAGATACGAATCAAAATGATTTTGGCTATTGGCTGGACGGTGCGGGAAGATTTCCAAATTCCGCTGATGACTCTACGAAAAATGGTTATTTCAATATACGACAAGTGAATATCGGAAATTCTGTCGGCAATGCTGACAGAGGGAACATGACCGTGTTAGATACCGGTGAGGTTTTAAATTCTGTTACAAATATGATAGACAGTATTGCGGCAAAGCGTTGGCCGCAAAATCAGGCTACTATTAATACATTAGGTCTGAGACCTTTCGCAACAATCGATCGTACTAAAATTAATTTTGCGGCTAACACTTCTTATACAGACGGTAATTGGCATAGCTATGAAGTTGATACGGTGAATTTGAATTTAAAAAATGAACTGAATCCTAATAAATTAAGAATTGTTTCTAATTTAACGGCAAGTTTGAATAATATCAAATATAAAGCACAGACAACACAAAAGGTAGTGAAAGACAGTACAATTACTTTATCGGTTGATGCAAATACAGGAACTAATACAAGATTATCCATTCTTTTATACAATGAAGCTGCCACAGAGATAAAGTATTATAAGTTAGGTGATTTGACGAAAAGCGGATTGAATGAATATTCGTTAGATCTCACAGGAGTGGCTGTCGGAAAGTATCAATTAGCTGTTATCAATGAAGAATATGAAGCTTCTTCACAACTGCCTGTGGAAAGCTCTGCGATTTCTAACATTATGCCGTTAGAGATTATAGAATCTCATAAATTGACTTATACCAAGCAGCCGCAAAGTGGTGCGAGCAGCGGAAAGGAATATGAGTTCAGCAAGAATGTTAATGCAGGGCAGACAATAGGTACCATTATCGTGAATCGACAAGGCTTAATGCCGCTTACTTATACAGTAGAATCAAACGGTGATAATACTTATCAAAACTTTGAAATTGACGGTTTAAACAGCAGCGGTGCTTCTACCGGTACATCATTGAATGTTAAAATCAAAAGTAACGGACCTGATGTTGTCAACGGCAGCTTAAAAGCAGGAAATCATAAGTTTTGTGTGTCTGCGGTGGATATGTACGGAGATCCTGTTCCGGAAACATCTGATTCTAAGGTATGCACTACACTTGTTGTAGCGAAAACAAACTTGACGGTAAGTTTTGATGATCAAGCACAAACGACAAAATCAATCGCTGAAGCAGGAACAGCGTGGAGCGAAACAGCGACGGCAAATCCAAAGGGTCCTAAAATAACTTATGAGGTGACCGGCGGTGATTTTGGCTTAATTGATATAGATGCTGATACGGGCAGAATTACTTACAAGGGAAACGGCGACTTCGGTAAGGTAGAAATCAGCGCGACAGCTGCTGATGATCCGAGCAGCGGTAATGATAACTATCTCCCGGCAACGACAAAGAAAGAAATTATTATTTATAAAGAGGTAAACGGTGTCGTAAATCCGGCGAGTGGTTCTAAGGATAATACGATTCCGACCTTTACCGCTAATCAGGCAAATGTTCAAATGAACGGTAAGGTTGCTAAAATCACCGGTATGCCCGGTACTCCTACGACAATCGGCGGCAGTAATTATGAGTATACTTATGGATTGAAACCCGGAGGAAATGCCAATTTCTTTGCGGTGAATGCAAGTACGGGTGATATAACCACCAAAGGCAAGTTATCGGTAGGGGAATATCATTTTACAGTAACTGTATCTGATCATTGGAGTTCTAAGGATTTAGAGGTAACGGTAAAGGTAGAGGAAGCTGATGCGGAACCGCTGTATTTCTATGAAACAAGTGCGGCAGTGAATATGATTACGAAAAAGAGTGTGTCTTTAACCGATACAGGCGTAAAGGTATATGCGACGGTAAAGGGAAGCACCAATCCGAACCCGGTGAAGTACCGCATTAAGGGTGGTTCAACCGGAATCATAGAAGTAAATGAAAGTACCGGCGCAGTAACGATTCATTCAGTAGGAACAACAATCATCGTTGCCGAAAAGCAAGGAATCAGCGGACAAGCAAATGCGATCGCAGAACTGGAATTCACAGTTACAGCCGGAGCGCAAAATTTCATCTATACGGATGAAGCAGGAAATGAATTAACTAAAACGGGTGATGCTTATGCGGCATACAGTGAAGTATATGCGAAAGGCAAGAGTTTTCAATTATATACGGCAGGAAATCCGACCGGAAGCAGTGTAACGTATCGTTTAAAAGCGGGAAGTCCTACCGATGTAATAGCAGTCGATGCGAATGGATCGGTGACTGTACTGAACGCGACACTGACTCCGAGTCAAATCGGCAGAGTGATTGTCGAAGCGGTAAGTCATGATCCAAGCGGCAATTTCAGTGATAAAATAATTGAATTGCCGATCAATATTACAAAGGCACAACAAACGATCTCCTTCAAAGAAGTCACCTATGTGGCAAATGGTGACGGTTCCGTAGATCCGATTATTTTAGAACAGGATATTTCAAGCAATGAGGGCGGAGCAAGTGTTCCGGATATGAAGTATTATATCTCTGTTGATACAAGTGTTGATAATAATATCGCATATACGAATGACGGAAAAACAATCCATTACAGCTATTCGGAAGAAGAAGGCAAGGATATACAGCTTCATGTATTAAAACAAGGAAACCGCAATTATGAGAAAGCAGAGGCAGACGGAACTTTACACATACTGGGTTCAAAAGAAAGTGAACTGGCGGTAACGAATATGGGAAGAATTATCTACGGAGATCACTTCACTATCAGCAGTCTTCAGGATGATTCAAGCAGTACGAATGTGCAGTATCAGTTTGAAGTAGATAATACCACATATATTTCGAACCCAACGATTAACGGAAACAGTGCGGAGTTTGATGCATTAAAGGCAAGCGGCAATGTCAGCATCAACATCAAAGTAACGCGAACTGCCGATTCAGAGAAACCATTGAGTAAACTCGTCAGTGTACAAGTGCTGCCGAAAAGTATTGAAATTATCGTTGATAATAAGGACAGATTAAAAGGTGAAGCAAATCCTGTTCTGACCTATCAAGATTTTAGATCTAAATTAGTCTCATGGAACGGAACGCAGGATATTATTCAAGAGAATGATATAAAGCTAAGCACTACCGCAAAAGCAAGCAGTGAAGCAGGGGGATATGCGATCAAGGGAGACGCAACCGCCTTAAACAGAGCTTATCCGAATTACACTTTTAAATATAAAGACGGAACATTGATAGTGAATGAAGATGTGATTGAAGATGATTGGTATCATTTAGAAATCAATGACGGAAACAATACAGCCTATGCAGGCAAGTGGACGAATCAAGATGTAAATATCATCAGCGATCATATCGAATATATCAACTTGTCACTGGATCAAAGCACATGGAAACCGAATGAAGTCACAGTATCCAAAGAAGGCGAAACAAATCAAAGCTTTTGGATGAAGAAGGAAAGCGGAGCGATCACTAAGGAAAAAGAAGAACTCGTCAAGATCGATAAAACTGCGCCAAAAGTAAAAGGTATTAAGGCAAAGGATACGAATAATAAGTTACAGGATATTATTAATAAAATCAGCGGCGGCATCTTCTTTAAACCGGGAACGGCATTTGAGATTACCACAAGTGATGCGAAAGATAATCTAAAAGTCAGCGGCACAAAGGAAATCAGCTATAAGGTATATAAGCTGGATACCGTTGCTCGCTCAGGTGAAGAACTGATGAAAGAGGGCAAATTAAGTGTCACTAAAGAAAAGGCAAGCATTACCATCAGTGAAACAACAGGCAAATATAAAGTTTGTGTTATTGCCACGGACAATGCAGGTAATACAAATACCGAAAGCTGTCATGAACTAGAACTGAAGAAAATTGATGTCGATGTGGATGGTGACGGCAAACCTGATTTCAATGATCCTGATGGTGACGGTTGTCCTGATTTAAACATTAAGTGGAAAGATACAAACGATGAAAGTAAATGGATTGTGATTAACGGAGATCGTGACGGTGATGGTATCCCCGACTTAAATATTGATAGTAACGGGGATGGGAAGCCTGAGTTGAACATCGACACCGATCATGATGGTAAACCTGATCTTAACTTAGTGATTCTAAAGAAAACGGATTGGAAACCAACCAAGTGTGTGAAACAAGATATTGATAACGGATTCCCTGAGGAATACTGCACAGGCACAAGTGTAAAAGCAGTGATTAATGTGGATACTGACGATGATGGAATTCCGAATATCAATATTGATAATCAAGGTGATTTTAAACCTCATATCAATATTTCTAAAGATGCTCAAAAACCAATGACGAATATCGCTATAATGCATTCATGGAAACCGATCAAGGATTATAAACAAATTAATTTCACTTATGATTCGGTCGGAAAAGAAATAAAACCATCTATTAACATTGATTCAGATGAAGACGGCAGACCGGATATCAATATAGATTTAGACGGTGATAATGTGCCGGACATCAATATTGACAGTAATGGTGATGGTATTCCTGATATAAGCATCGACAGTGACGGTGACGGTAAACCGGATGTCAATGTGGATACCGATGGAGACGGAAAAGCAGATGAAAACATTAAAGAAATCACTGAATGGAAGCCTGATAAAAATGTGGATGGAGATTTCCAATATGATACAATGGTATTTGATGAAGGAGATGAACCGGAAGATCCGGAAGAACCAACAACACCGGATAAACCGAACAATCCTACTCAAGATGGAAATGATACAGATGTAAAAGGTGTATATTATCCGGGAACCAGTATCGGTGGTGCAATCACCGGTGATGATACGAATGTATATCAATATATCATATTTAGCTTGGTCTCTTTATGCGTTTTAGCGTTAGTTTATCGAAAAGTCAAAGCTTTAGATAAGAATTAAACAAAAGGAATGTGAAAATATGCTTCGTATTAAATCTTTACGATGCGATGGTTCTGCATTCTGCTGAAACAGACGAAAGATATTCTAAAAAGATTGCATTATTATTAATATGTGCTATAATAGTATAGCACTTGCGGATGTGGCGGAACTGGCAGACGCACTAGACTTAGGATCTAGCGCCTTCGGCGTGCAGGTTCGATTCCTGTCATCCGCACCATATATCAGAATCTCGAACTGTTTTGTTTAAACCGATAAACAAGGCAGTTC
>CANOSP010000010.1 GCA_947569705.1 uncultured Erysipelotrichaceae bacterium | reverse complement strand
TCATTTCATTTAATTCATTTACTTTATTCATAGACTTTGTCATCTCCTTTTGCCTGTCTATAATTCAGCTTTAAAAGCCTCTATCTTTTATATACACGTTAAAAATGAGATTCACAAAAATTTATGAAAAATTTTTAAAATTATTTTATCAGCCAGCACAAAATTACCATAGGAAATATTAAATGATCGTTTCGACAGGATGTTATCGAGGCATTTCCCAATCAAAAGACGGATAGACAAATGAAGATATGTTTGATATAATTTGGTTGAAAATAAATAAGTATAAAGTATCGGGCATTTGTCTATAAATGTACACGTTTGTAGACATATTGAATAATAAATAAAATGTATGTTTTGCATAAAAAAGCATACGTTTTTTTGTTTTATGCCTGAGTTTACTAATGTGTACAATAAGAAATGAAACAGAAAGAGATGCATCGAAACATGATCGTAGTAAAACTAAAAGTTACATAAAATGTGATATTTGGGACTGTGCTGTTTCTCTTAAACATGATGTATGATACTTTAAACAAGAAAAGGAGAGAAATCATGAAAACAAAAAATTAAAAATGATGTTATCGATTTTGGCAGTAGGAATGTTGATGACAGGATGCGGCGAAAAAAGCGGAAGCAGTCAATCAGGTGATAATAAGGAAACAAGTGCGAAGGAAATTGTGGAACAAGCATATAAGAATTTAAAAGGGTATCAAAGTTACCAAGTTGATACTGTTAATAAAAATAATCACTTAGATATTAAAGATGAAAAACTGTTTGTTACACCTGCTTTCACAGGTGAGCAACAAATTAAACTGAAATTTAAAGACGGTATTTTTTATCACTCAATCGCTAGTACACATGATCAAAATAATAGGGACGATATGTATACTGTCGCTATGGATTATGAGGTATTAAAACGGACAGATGATGAAGTTAGTTGTACCTACTTAAGAAAAGAGAATGATAAGCAAGCTTATTTAAGTGGTTATAGTCACGGAAAATATGAAGAATACGGCGATGATAAGTATAAGGGATTTGATCATATTTTGTTCTTGGACGAACAGATTTTGTATCGATATGAACAATTTTTTGATTATAATAAAGATGTTGTTGATGATAAAATTGTAGTTAAAGTAACCTGTAATGATTTAAAAGGGATGTTGGAATATGACATACAAAACATTAAAGAAAGAAATCCGAATTATGATCCAATGATACCTAATTGGCGGCACAGGTATTAAACGGTCGAAATATGAGCTTATCGAGTGGGATTACACGTTTACTATGGATAACGAATATAACTTGATAGAGATAAAGCATAATGAAAAATGGAATCATGGTGATGGTATGATAAATTTTAGATCATATGAACAATCATTCAAAAATATCAATGAAACAACAGTTAATACCAAAAATATAGACGCCGTTTTTAATGATCTTGAAGCAGGAAAATTAAAAGCCAGCAGCGTTGATGGAAACAATAAATTTATAAAAGGTGATGTGATAGACCTGAACTTTGATTAATAAAAGATAAACACAAAACTTAACGAGAAAGGAAATTGTAATTATGAACAAGAGAAAATTAATATCATCCGCATTGGCGCTGATTTGTGCGATTGTTATGGGAGCCTGTGGTAAGCAAGCTGCGTCTCCCGAAGAACAAGGCGATAATCAGGGTGGCGGCACGACAGAGGCAATCGCAATTTTAAACAAAGCTTTAGATAAATATGAATCCCAATCCGGTCTTGAGATGCAGATCCATTCAAAGTCTGTTTATCCTAAAGATCCAAGCGGAACAGAATCAACCGAAATGACTGAAGAAATCGGAGAGTATGTTATTCGCGCTGCGCACAAAAATGAAAAAGAATATCGATGGTGGCACTGTGACGCTGATCAGCGAAACACGCTTTATATATTTTCAAAAACCAATGACGTAACGATGTTTGTGGATTTGTTTGACAAGGAGATGAGAATATCTTCATATATAAATATTCCGAATGAATCAAACTGTGCCGACGTACTCAGACGCGATCTTAACGGATTCATGCCGAAAGGGGAATATGCCGCCTATTTTGATTTTAAAATGACAAAGGACGGTGATCACACGATTGTGACAATGTACTGTAAGGATTTGCCAGGATATACGAAATATCGGCGTGAACATTATAATTTATTTGAAGATAACCCTGATGCGAAGTATTCGTTCTTTGAAGATGAGTATGTTATTGATTCCGATTTTAACCTTATAAAAATAAACAATCATTTAAAAACTGATTACGGGAAAGGTCAGGTATCCGAAATAAATATGACAACCGATATAAAAGCAATCAGTGACGGTATCATCAACACCGAATTTTTAGATTCGCTCGTGAACGATATGGAAAGCGGCAAGCTTCATGAGGGAGACAGTGTAGAGTGGAAAATTGACGCTTGATAAAAATGGTTGCCCTAATGAACCATAAAATAAGATAAGATCTACCATAAGCAAAACTGATCCGTTAATAAGGTAAAACAAAAGTCTGAGGCCGTATCCGCACACCAACGAAAAGACGCACCGTTTCGATCACTGCGATTGTGAATAAAAAAATAAAATTTCCCTTTGCGAAATACTAAACATATGCTATAATACTTAAGCACTTACTTTAGATTCACATGAAATCTAAGGCGGAAGGAGACGAAAAATATGAAAAAAGGCATTCATCCTGAATACCATCGCATTATGGTAAAATGTACATCCTGCGGTAATGAATTTGAAACAGGATCTACAGCGACTGAATTGCGAGTTGATACTTGTTCAAACTGTCATCCTTTCTATACCGGGCGTCAGCGTTTCGCAGCTGCTCAGGGTAGAATTGAGAAGTTTAACAAGAAATACGGAATGGGTAAATAAGCAAAGGCATCTTGGAAACAGGATGCTTTTCTTTGGTAAGCGCTTATGCGGCTCAAACAAGAAACCGATTCACGATAAAATGCAGATAACCACCGAAAACAATATTTTTTAATTCATGACAAAGTTTGCTTGATAATTTTAAAAAATGCGATAAATAAAGGCATTTACAGGATTTGCATGCTTATTTTTATTGCAATTTAGCGGCTAAAGTATTATAGTTATAGCAGATAGCTTGCATATGCTGTAAAGCTATGAAAATCAAAGAAGAATTCGAAAAAGAAGTTTATAAGATAGAAAAGCTTTCAAGGATTTCAAACACAGCGTACAAGATGAAATAAAGTGAAGCGGCTGTGAGAAAACAAAAATCCGAACAAAAGAAAAGCATAAGGGAGTGAGCGTATGTTAAATGCCATTTTCGCTAATCCGATTTATAAGAATTGTCGAGAAGCGATTCTTTGTACAATAGATTTATGTATTGTTTTATTATCTTTCTTTTTAGCTTACTGGGCCAAAGTGGATTTTAATCTGCAAAGGCTTTGGACAATCGATTTAATGCACATTATTATAGCGCTGATTGTAGTTTTGATTATCTATGCGATCAGCTTTTTGATGTTTCGCATACATCAAAGCTTATGGAAATATATCGGTGTAGTGGAAGCATTCCGCATCGGCTTATCCGTGTTCGTTGCGAGTGTCGTGCTGACCTTCTTCATTATCTTTTTATCAATGAACAGCTTTTATATCAGCGTGGTATTTGTGGCGGGACTGTTATCCATTCTGTTAATGTTCAATGTGCGCTTGGCATATCGATTATTGAGAAAATATACCGTGAAACCGGATCGTGATACACCGAAAGAAAATGTAATTATTGTCGGGGCCGGAGACGGCGGATATATTCTGTCAAAGGAAATCTCCCAAAACGAAAAAATGAATGTGAATGTTGTAGGCTTTGCGGATGATCAGCGTGTCAATAAAGTCATCAACGGACAGCGAGTATTGGGAAGTACCTATGATTTACCCGAGCTTGTGACCAAATATCAGATCAGTACTGCTTATATCGCGATACCGAGCGCAACCAAAGCGGAAATCCGTCGTATCAACGATATATGTCAATCCTTAAAACTAAAAACTAAAATCATGAAGGAAGCCGACAGTCTGTTGGAAGATGAGAGTGCTGCGAAATATCCGATTGCGGATATTTCCATTGAGGACTTATTGGGACGCGGAGAAATCAAGCTCCAACAAAATGAAATCGGATCCTATATCGGCGATAAAGTAATTGCGATTACCGGTGCGGGCGGATCGATCGGCTCTGAGCTGTGCCGACAGATTGTGAAATTCAAACCGAAACAGCTTGTGATGATTGATATAAACGAAAACTCTTTATATATGTTAGAGCAGGAATTCAATCGCAATAAAGTACACGGACTGATGAATAAGGACATTCAGGTAGTTTCACTGATTGTATCGATTCGCGATTACAGCTCTGTAAACCAAGTATTTAAGCAATATCAGCCTGAGGTAGTATTCCATGCGGCAGCGCACAAGCATGTGCCGTTGATGGAGACAAGACCGCAGGAAGCGATCAAAAATAATGTGTTCGGAACAAACAACGTGATTCAGGCATGTATTAAAAACAAAGTATCACGATTTATTATGATCAGTACCGACAAAGCGGTAAATCCGACCAATGTCATGGGAGCGACAAAGCGCATGACCGAGATGTTATTACAGGCAAACGGTGATAACGGCGTAACCAAAATGGCAGCGGTTCGCTTCGGCAATGTACTTGGATCCAACGGCTCTGTTATACCGATCTTTAAACAACAGATCGCCGAGGGCGGTCCGGTAACGATTACCGATAAAAATATTATTCGCTACTTTATGACAATTCCGGAAGCGGCACAGCTTGTGTTACAGGCAGGATTTTATGCGGATAAAGGTGAAATATTCGTTTTAGATATGGGCGAACCGGTAAAAATTATGGATTTAGCCGAAAAGATGATTCGACTGTCCGGTTATAAACCTTATGAAGACATCGATATTGTGGAAATCGGTTTGCGTCCGGGAGAAAAAATGTTCGAGGAACTGCATTTGAGCGGCGAAACAAGAACTAAAACCAAGAATAACTTGATTTATAAAAATAACGTCATGGGTATTACGATCGAACAGGTTGAAGAAAAACTGCGCGTATTAAGCGACCTGTTGAAAAAAGATGCAGATACCGAAGCATATCGCGAAACGATGCTGGAAATTATCAAAGATGACAGGAGGGCAATCGGATGAAAGAACAAAAAACTATGAAGATTCCATTCTCACCGCCTGACATCAGCGAGGCAGAAATCGCGGAAGTAACGGATGCCCTTCGCAGCGGCTGGATCACAACCGGACCGAAGACGAAACTGCTGGAAAAAGAATTGTCCGCATATTGCGGAGTTGAGCGCACGGTTTGTTTAAATTCAGCGACGGCGGCATTAGAGATGACACTGCGCTTATTGGGAATACAAGCAGGCGATGAAGTGATTGTGCCTGCCTATACATATACGGCAACCGCAAGTCCGATCGCACATGTCGGGGCGACGATTGTAATGGTGGATCTTGCGAAAGATTCATTGGAAATGGACTATAAACAGTTAGAAGCGGCGATAAGCGAAAAAACAAAGGCGATAATACCGGTTGATATAGCCGGGATCCTATGTGATTATGATCGCCTTTTTGCGCTTGCGGAAGCAAAAAAAGCACTGTTTCATCCGCGTACCGAAATCCAAAAGGCCATCGGCAGATGTGTGATTATCTCAGATTGCGCACATGGTTTCGGCGCATTACGAGATCATAAAAAAGCCGGTGCGTTTGCGGATTTTACGACCTTCTCCTTTCATGCGGTGAAAAATCTGACAACCGCAGAAGGTGGGGCAGTCACGTGGAAAGCAATTAACGGCTACAGTGATGAAGCGATCTACAAGCAGTACCAATTATTGTCACTGCACGGACAAACCAAAGATGCGCTCAGTAAAAATCAGTTGGGAAGCTGGGAATACGATATTGTATCACCTGCCTATAAATGCAATATGACCGATCTTCAGGCAGCACTCGGCTTGGCGCAAATCAAACGCTATGACGGAATGTTAAAACGCCGTCATGAAATTGTCGATCGCTACAATCAGGCATTTCAATCCGCCGATATTCAATATTTGAATCACTGTGATGAACATCATCGCTCAAGCGCTCACTTATATATCACACGCATAAGAGGAGCGGATGAAGCGAAACGCAATGAAATTATCATCAAAATGGCAGAGCGCGGAATTGCCTGCAATGTGCATTATAAAGCACTGCCGCTGTTAAGTGCCTATCGCAATATGGGGTTTTTGATTGAAGACTATCCCAATGCTTACGATTTCTATCACAACGAAATTACGCTGCCGCTTTACAGCACGCTCAGCGATGAAGCGCAGACGTATATCATCGAGAAATTCCTTGCGGTTTTGGAGGAAAGCAGATGTTGATAAAGAAATGGGACGAGCTTCCGAAGGAATTTCAAACAGCAGAGGTCAAGCAATATTACGACATATTGACAAAACGAACCGTCGCACTTATGATCAAACGCAGCTTCGATATTCTTATGTCGCTGCTGCTTTTGCTTATTTTATCACCGATATTTCTTGTGATTGCCGTAATGATTAAAGCGGAAAGTGAAGGACCGGTTTTTTATCGACAAAAGCGCATTACCCAATACGGCAAAAGCTTTCGCATTTATAAATTTCGCACTATGGTAGTCAATGCCGATCAACTCGGAACACTCGTAACATTACAAGGCGATGATCGTATCACAAAAACAGGAAAACACATCAGAAAATGTCGCTTGGATGAATTACCGCAGCTGATCAATGTATTAAAAGGTGAAATGACCTTCGTCGGTACACGGCCTGAGGTGGAAAAATACGTAAAAGCCTACAGCGATGCGATGAAAGCGACTTTATTATTACCGGCGGGGATTACTTCCTTGGCGAGTATCCGTTATAAAGATGAGGATGAGATCTTAGCGAAATATTCGCAAAATGTGGATGAAGCCTATATCCACATTGTATTATCGGAAAAAATGAAATATAATTTAGAGTATCTGATTCAATTCAGTATTTGGCAGGATTTAAAGCTATGTTTTTTAACAATAGCTGCTGTTTTACATAAATAAGGGTGATAGAATGAACGATTTGATTTCAATCATAACTCCTGTATATAACGGAGAAGCATATATCGAGGCAACGATTCAAAGTGTATTGGCACAAACTTATACGAATTGGGAAATGTTAATTGTGGATGATCTCTCTACAGACCATACTGCCCAAATCATTCAAAAATATGTTGAACAAGACTCACGCATTCGTTTTTTTGTGTTATCCTCAAAAGGCGGAGCGTCGATGGCACGAAACAAGGCGATCAGTGAAGCCAAAGGAAGTTATATTGCTTTTTTGGATGCCGATGATTTATGGAAAAGCGAAAAGCTGGAAAAACAGCTGCGCTACATGAAGGAACACGATATTGATTTCTGTTATCATAATTATTCCTTAATCGATGAAGCAGGAAAGCCGTGTCATATTCAAAGAATCGCTCCCGCAAAGCTTACGTATCGCCGTACCCTGTTGGGCTGTTCCATCGGCTGTCTGTCAGTGATGTATGCGGTAAAAAATATCGGCTTGGTACAAACAAAGCGAATTGATAAACGAAATGACGATGCGCTATGGATCACGATCTTAAAGCGCTGTCGCTTCGGATACTTGTTAGATGAAGACTTGGCATATTATCGTGTCGGCAGTTCTTCACTTTCGTCCGGTTCTAAGGTAAAGCTGTTGAAATATCATTATCGTTTGTATCGAGATATTGCCGAGTTTGATGTTTTCAGAAGCTTATTTTATACAGGAACTAATATAGCCGTTTATTTTATGAATAAACGAAACAGAGAAATCGATTTGAATGATAAACAAACTGTTGATAAGAAATAAAGATACAACAGATATGAACCATAGGAAACACAATCAAGAGGAATGTTATGAGGAAGGCAGGGATGATATGAAAATAGGAATTGCGGGAACAGGATATGTAGGACTGTCTATGGCAGTGCTTTTGGCACAGCGACATGAAGTGACGGCATATGATATTGATGCGAAAAAGGTAGAACAGATCAATCAGAAGATCTCACCGATAAAGGATGCGGAAATATCTGCTTTTTTGGCAGAAAAGCAGCTTCATTTAAAGGCGACGACATGCGCTGAAGAAGCGTATAAGGATGCCGATTTTATCATTGTCGCAACACCGACAAACTATGATGATGTGAAAAATCATTTTGATACGAGTGCCGTAGAAAGTGTTTTAAAAGAAGCTTTGGAAATGAATCCCACTGCGCTCATTGTAATTAAATCAACGATACCGGTAGGTTATGTGAAACGAATTCGCATGTTGTTTGAAACCGACCGTATTCTTTTTTCACCGGAATTTTTAAGAGAGGGAAAGGCACTGCACGATAATTTATATCCGTCACGAATTGTTGTCGGGGATGAAACAGCAGCGGCAAAGCAGTTTGCGAAGCTGTTACAGGAAAGTGCATTGATTGAGGTGCCGGTTATTTTGACGCAGCCGAGTGAGGCAGAAGCAATCAAGCTGTTTGCGAATACTTATTTGGCAATGCGTGTAGCTTTTTACAATGAACTTGATACATATTGTGAACTCAAGCAGTTGAATACCAAACAAATTATTACCGGAATCGGTTGTGATCCGCGCATCGGCAATCACTATAACAATCCTTCCTTCGGCTACGGCGGTTATTGCCTGCCAAAAGATACGAAGCAGTTAAAAGCCAATTATGACGGTGTTCCCAATGATATTATCAGCGCAATCGTTGATGCGAATGATACGCGTAAAAAGCATATTGCCGATATGATATTGGCGCGAAAGCCAAAGACGGTAGGAATCTATCTGCTTACGATGAAAAAGGGATCCGATAATTTCAGAAAATCAGCGATTCAAGATGTGATTGCGTATATCAAACAATCAACCGATGTAATTATTTATGAGCCGACAATTGCCGCAGATTCCTTTATGGAGCTTGAGGTTTATCATGATCTGGCGCAGTTTAAAGAACACAGTGATGTGATTGTGACAAACCGCATGGATGAAGTGTTGTCCGATGTGGCTGATAAGGTGTATACAAGGGATATTTATGAGCGAGATGAATAAAACAGCACAATCACAAGCAAAACCAACAGTTGAGGTATTGATCACAACGATGAATTGTCGGGAACCGTTTCAGCTGTTAAGGCAGATGAATATTCAGGGAGCGGCGATGATCGGCAATCAGGTAACTAATGATTATGCATTGAGAGATTGTGTATCAAACACAACTTATCAAGATCGCTCTGTTCCGATGTATTCCTTTCACGAAAAGGGCGTAGGGCTGAACCGCAATAATTTATTAATGCGGACAACTTCGACTTATTGTTTATTCGGTGATGATGATTTAACTTATACCGACGGTTATGAACAAGCGGTGATACAGTATTTTGAGCAGTATCCCGATGCCGATGTATTGATCTTTAATCTCCTTGAACAAACACCGACACGCTATTTGATTAAAGATGCCTTCAAAGTCAATACTTTCAACTATATGCGCTTCGGTGCGGCACGTATTGCGGTTCGCAGCGCCTGTATTCAAACGCACGGAATTTTGTTTAACACATGCTTCGGCGGCGGCGCTCATTATTCCAACGGTGAGGATACTTTATTTTTAAGCAGCTGTCTCAAGGCAGGATTGAAGATCTACGCAATTCCGTATATGATTGCACAGCTGCGTGAGGAACGCGAATCCACTTGGTTTGAAGGATATAAAGAAGCTTATTTTTTAGATAAAGGGTTATTATATTATTTAATTTCACGGCGCTGGTATCGTCTGTTAATTCTACAGGATGCATACCGTCATCGCAAAACGTACGGTCAGCCCTTCAGTTATTTGTGGAATACGATGAATCGAGGTGTCAAAGATGCAAAAAACAGGAGATTTACCTTTAATTGAATTTTCTTTTATCATTCCTGTATACAATACATCTGTCCATTTGGCAGATTGTGTAAAAAGTGCATTGGATCAGGAGTATGATCGTGAACGCTGTGAAATCATTTTAATTGATGACGGTTCCACCGATGACAGCGGATCTTTATGCGATCAATTAGCTGCTCAATATCCGACGATCAAAGTATTTCACCAGCACAATCAAGGCACGGCAGCTGCCAGGAATTTAGGCCTGCAAAATGCGTCGGGGGAATATATTATCTTCTTGGATTCCGATGATCGTATTTTGTCGTATGCATGTCAATCGCTTCATGAAATCATTGAAGCACATCATGTCGATATCATCGTGACAAATTTATGCATGATTGACGGTGAACATCAGGAAAAATTGTGTCATGATCAAGGCTTAAACAATACGATCGTCAGTGGACGGGACTACTTATATCATGAATTAACTCATCGCTCTTTACATATGGCAATGGTGTTACAGATTTATCGCCGAGCGTTCTTAAATGAGAATCAGTTACGACTGCTCAGCGGAATGCGTTATGAGGATGAGGACTTTACACCGCGAGCTTTATTGTCTACAGATGCAGTGTACGTTTCTGATTTGTGCTTTTATCAATATTTGATTCATGATGCATCGATTACGCATCAAAGCGATTATTATCCGAAAGTTAAAGATCTGTATACAATTCTTTTACAGTTGGATGAATTGTATCAAAAAGAAGCAGAACCGCTGCGATCTTATTTACGGGAAAGTTTGTTAGAGAAATATTTATATTTGTATGCGAAAGCAAATGCTTATGAAAAGCAGTTTGATGAGATCAGGAATAAAGCTTTTGTAAAAGGAAAAGCAAAATCGATGCGCAATCGATTAAAAGTTCTGTTGTTTTGTCTGAATGATCATCTCTATTGCCGCATCAATCAAAAAGGGAGGTAGCTATGGGGAAATTGAAATCAATTACGCTGTTATCTTCTGTTTCAGGTTGGTATTTGGCGCTGAGTACACTGTTTTATTACAGTGCGGTATATGATGGACTTGAGCTTGTCGGCTATATATGCTTTTACGGAGCGCCGCTTGTCTATATTCTTGTTCATTATCAAGATGCACTTTCATTACTGCGGCTTTGTTTCCGTAATCGTTTGAAATATTATCTCGTAGCGGTATTGCTTATGGCATTGTTCAGTATCATATTACCGTTTGTGAGCGGAACAAATGATTACAGCTATTTTACAATTCGTATCTTACAAATTGCCAAAGAAAGTATTAAGTTGTTGTTTTTGGTTATGCTTTTTATTCGTTATATATCTCCGCAGGGAGATATAAAGCTGTTTATGCGCTATTTTGTCTATTCTACGTGTATTTATATTTTAGGAACAATGATCATTATCTGTATACCGTCTTTACGAGAACTGTTATTGACATTAAATAAGGCTGATGCGAATGTTATCCGACTGGCACATAAAGCAACTTATGTGACGCGTTTCGGATGGTGCGGCTTCTCCGGTTTTACTTATACATTGAAATGTTCACTGGCGGTTATGATGATGTGCTTTTTTATGTATGAAGAGCGGTTTTATCAGTTTTGGCAAAACTGCGCGCTGTTGTTTTTCTGCATGCTTGGAAATTTATTTTACGGACGTGTCGGAATTATCGTAAGCGGAATTTTTTTCCTGATTTTATTGACAGGCTTTTGGCGAAACGAGCGAAAGCTGGCATATCGCCTGTTGGTGATGATCGGCAGCGGTGCGTGTGTGATTGCCGTATTGGCAATCTGTTCGCAAGCTGCGCGCGCTTGGCTGTATTGGGCTTTTCAAAGCTTCGTCAATTTATTTACGACCGGCAGTATGGAAACAACATCCTCCGTCTCTTTGGAAAAAATGTATTTTGTACCGGAATGGAGAACGCTTCTGTTCGGTGATGCACGCTATATGATGCCGAAAGGACGATATTATATGGGAACCGATGTGGGCTTATTAAGACCGATCCTGTTCGGCGGAATACTGTTTCAGGCACTTCGTTATTCCACATTAACTATATCGCTGCGGCAATTAAAAGCGGATTGGCAATTTTCACCGACTTGGCTTGTTTATCTTTCGATAATTCTGTTTCTGATCTTTGAAATGAAAGGCGAGGTCATTGCCCCTGTTATTTCAATTATCTTCGCTTTGGCAGTGTTGGCGGCTTATGCGAAAGAAACGGTGGAAAAGAAATGAGGGCGGCTATGCAAATATCAATTATCATCCCTGTATATCAGGTTGAGGACTATTTAAAGGAATGCTTGGATTCGATTGTCAGACAGGATCATAAAATTGGTGTTCAGGCAATTATTGTCGATGACGGCAGTAAAGATCAATCTTCTTTGATTGCGCAGGAATATGTCGATCGATATCCGAATCGTTTTGAATATTATCGAAAAGTGAACGGCGGTTTAAGTGATGCACGAAATTTCGGAGTACCTTATGCAAAAGGTGAATATTTGATGTTTTTGGACGGTGATGATTATTTAGCGGATCATGCCTGCAAAACAATTATCGATACCTTTGAAAAAACAAATGCCGATCTGTTATTTTTTGATTATATTAATTTTGATGAGGAACATCAAGAAGTCTATCATGTATATGAAGGAACAAGCAGTTTTGTGAGTGAACAACAATATTTGTTATGTCCGCCGACCGCTTGGAATAAGGTGATGAAAACAAAGCTGTATCGAGAACAGAAGATCAGCTTTCCGAAAGGGATTTGGTATGAGGATTTGGCTACAACCGGTGCTTATGTGAATTTTGCGCGGAAATTGTATTATTTACAAGACGGCTTATACTATTATCGTCAGCGCAGTCAATCGATTATGAATCAGGAATCATATAATCCTAAAATGATGGATATGCTTCCGGCTATTCAAAATCTGTTTCATCAGATGGATTGTAAAGCATATTATGAGGAATTGGAATATTTATGCGTATGTAATTTGTTTTATAACAGCGGTGAGCGTTTATTAAAATATCATCGAACAAAAGAATTAACAAAGCTGGTGCAGTTTGTGAATGAACAGTTTCCTCATTGTTTAGATAACAATTATTTAAAAAAACGCAGCCGTTTTTATCGACTCATTTGCAGTTTTGTCGGTAAAGGACACTATCGAAGTGCAAATCTGTTGTACAAGTTAAAAAATAAAATGGTATAATATGGTAGATAAAGGAGACGTCTATGGATCGTATACTCGCAATAATTGTCAGCTATAACCGCAAGGAGCTGTTGAAAGAGGCAATCGAACATCTGTTAAAACAACAAGCGGATAATCTTGATATTTTAGTGGTGGATAATGCCAGTACAGACGGTACGAAGGAATATATTCAAGGATACATTGATGATAATAAAATCATTTATGAAAATACCGGAAGTAATATCGGCGGAGCCGGCGGGTTTTCGACTGGTATTCGGATCGGTGTAGAAAAAGGCTATGATTATTTATGGGTGATGGATGACGATACCATGGTTCAGCCGAATGCATTATCCGAATTGTTAGAGGCAAAGGAATTGTTAAACGGAAACTTTGGCTTTTTATGCAGTGATGTGCGCTGGATTGACGGTTCTCCCTGTGCAATGAACATTCCGAATATCGATGATCGATGGTATGAAGATACAACGAAGATTACGCAAGGATTATTAAAGGTAAAGCAGTGTTCGTTTGTTTCATGCTTTGTTCCGGCAAGCGTGGTAAAGGATGTCGGTTTACCGATTAAGGAATTCTTTATTTGGGGCGATGATTCCGAATATACGAAACGAATCAGCCTAAAATATCCGTGTTATATGGCAGCGAAAAGCTGTGTCATTCATAAAATGAAAAACAATCAGCCGACGGATATTGTGAATGAATCGCCGGATCGCTTATTCCGCTATCAGTATTCTTATCGCAATATGTATTATGTGAAAAAACTCGAGGGCGGTAAACTCAACATGTTCATGTTTTATTATCGTACCGGATTAGAGATGATGCGTATTTGTAAAAGCAAACAAGGCGGTAAGTGGAAGAAACTGAAGACAGTATACGGCAGTATGAGAAAACGTAAGAAGTTTCGCCCGCAGATTGAATATGTACAGGATTCTAAACAATTGCGTTAAAAGATCAAGAACATTGAAAGTTTTATTTTGACGGTTTCATAGTTTTACAAGACAGAAAGGAGCAGGCTATGCGGAAAAGTGTTAAAATCAACTATCTGTTAAATTTAGGCTATCAGCTGCTGTTGATTGCCCTTCCGCTGATTACAACGCCTTATATATCCAGAGTCTTGGGTGATTATGCGATCGGCTCCTACAGCTTTACACAGTCGGTTGTCACTTATTTTACTTTACTTGGCTGTATCGGCTTAGGCTTGTACGGACAAAGAGAGATCGCTTATTGTCAAAATGATTTTCAAAAGCGTACGAAGCTGTTGTATGAACTTGTTTTATTAAAGCTTATTTCCGTAACAGTCAGTTTTGTTTTATATTTTTTTGTAATTCAGTCTGTCGAAAAGTTTCAATTATTATTTTATATTCAAATGATTGATTTAATTGCGAATATTTTTGATATTAATTATTTTTATCAAGGTTTAGAGGATTTCTCTAAGATCATCACGCGCAATGTGATTGTCCGCTTTATCAGTATTGCGTGTGTGTTTTTATTGGTAAAATCACCCGAGGATCTGCCGCTTTATGTATTGATTCAGTCATTGTCGATTTTATTCGGCAATATGAGTATGTGGCTTACCCTGCCGAAATATCTTGTCAGATTGGATCAGTATTCCTTAGAGATCAAAAAGCATTTGCGCCCGACGCTTGTGTTGTTTTTTCCGCAGGTTGCCGTTTCGGTGTATACGGTCTTGGATCGAACGATGATTGAGCTTTTAACAGGTAATACAAGAGAAATCGGTTATTATGAGCAGGCGCAGAAAATTGTAAAGCTGGCACTTACGATCGTGACTTCACTTGGTACGGTGATGTTGCCGCGTATTTCCAGCTTATATGCCGGGGAACAAAATGAAGCGATTAAGCGTTATATTTATCAATCTCTGCAGTTTGTGATGTTAATCGGATGTCCGATTATGTTCGGTTTGATCGGTATCGCTCATAATTTGGTGCCGTGGTTTCTAGGGGATCAGTTTTTGGCAAGTATCCCTTTGGTGATGATTACTGCGCCGATTGTGATCTTTATCGGTATGAGCAATGTCATCGGTATTCAGTTTTTATTGCCGACACGCCGCCAAAAAGCATATACGGTATCGACATTGGTGGGATCCGGTGTGAATCTTGTGTTAAATTTGGTGTTAATACCGCGCTATTTATCCTTGGGGGCGACGATTGCGTCGGTAATTGCCGAGCTGTCGGTAACTGCCTTTCAATTTTATTGTGTGCATGATGTAATACGATTAAGACCGATCATAAAAGAAAACAGTAAATATCTGTTAATGTCTTTGGCGATGTTCGCGATTGTATATCCGATGAGCATTTGGCTGAAGCCTTCTGTGTTATATACGGTGTTATTGATGGGAATCGGTGCTTCATTTTATTTTATCGGTTTAATTTTAGTGAAGGATTCCTTAATCTATGGTATCATTGATACAATAAAACAAAAGAGTAAAAAGCTGAAAGGCTGAGGAGGAAGTATATGCATTATCCATATGTGATCGTCGGTGCAGGTATTGCGGGCATTACCGTTGCGGAACGCCTTGCACAAAAATATGATCAGCCGATTTTGTTAGTTGAGAAAAGAAATCATATCGGCGGCAATGTTTATGATTGTTATAATGACGAGGGGATTTTGATCCATCAATACGGTCCGCATATTTTTCATACGAATCATAAGCATGTGTATGATTATCTTTCACAGTTTACGGAATGGAATGATTTCCAGCACCGTGTGTTGACGTATGTGGACGGCAATTTATTGCCGATGCCGATTTCGTTAGAAACATTGAATCAGCTGTATCATTTGAATTTGTCGGTAGAGGAAATGGCAGATTTTATTGAACAGCGCTGTGTAAAGATTGATTCCATTCAAACAAGTGAGGATGTGGCACTGTCTAAGGCAGGGCGTGATATTTATGAGAAATTCTTTAAGAATTATACGATGAAGCAGTGGGGATGTGATCCTTCCGAATTAGATCCTTCCGTGATCAGTCGCATACCGTTCCGCTTTAATCGTGATACTCGCTATTTTGCGGATCGCTATCAGGGAATGCCGAAACACGGATATACAAAGATGTGTGAAGCGATGTTGCGACACAAGAACATTCATGTGCTGTTACAATGTGATTTCCGTGATATTCAAAAGGATATTACTTATGATAAACTGATTTATACGGGACCGGCTGATGAATTTTATGATTATAAATTCGGAGAATTATTGTATCGCAGCTTGGAGTTCAAGTTTGAAACGCATGATACCGAGATGTATCAACAGGCACCGGTTGTAAATTATCCGAATGATTATGATTATACACGTATTACGGAATTTAAGCAGCTGACTTGGCAGAAGCATGATAAGACGACAATTGTTAAGGAATTCCCTTGTTTCGGTAAGGAGCCTTACTATCCGTATCCGACAAAGGAGTGGAAGGACAAGTTTGCACTTTACAAGGAATTGATGGATCGGGAACAGAATGTGTATTTTATCGGCAGACTTGCGGAGTATCAGTATTATAATATGGATGCCATTGTGGATAAGGCGTTGAAGCTGACAGAGAGTTTATAGTCGTATAAAAGGAGTGAGTGGATATGGCGGATTGGTTAAAGAGTAAACGAATTACCGATTATTTAACGCCGTATCGACTCGCTTTTTATTGCGAAAAACGCGAAGGGACTTTATGTATAAACAGGTTTTATTAATATTTAATTGTTAATCACTGTAAGATTTATCATTTTCATAACAATCTTACTTTTATGTAATTTATTTTATGCTGTTTTTGGGATGCTATAACTAACTTCACTGATATTATTTTGGTTTATAAGTATTTATGAATTATTATTTAGATCTTGATAAATTTTCTTTTGAATAATATAATTCTAATGTAACAGGATAGAAAATACGAGAAGGAGAAAACTATGAAAAGAATCCAATTATTGCTATTAGGCTTTATAATGGCGGTTTCTATGTTATCGGGAGTCCAAGTTTATGCTTTTGCGTCGGATAATGTTGAATCAACAAAAATTGATAATTCCGGTTATGTTAAGCTTGAGGAAGAAGAGGCAGTGCTGGCTGAAGACGATGATAAGAAACTGAATAACGGTTATGAATTATCAAAACCACGTCAATATGTTCAAAGCAGACTGAAAGCTGTAAGTGATCAACAATCTTGCGGTGATAGTTTAACATGGTCTTTGAAAGACGGAATACTAACTATTTCCGGTTCAGGTAAAATGAACGATTATGAAACAGGCGGAGCACCATGGTATTCTGAACGATTATCCATTACTAGGATTGTTATGAAAAGCGGAATAACCGCTATAGGTGAAAAAGCTTTTTATAATCTCACTAATCTTACCTCTGTGTCTATACCGAATACAGTGAAAACAATTCATGAAGCCGCATTCTATGGGTGTTATTCAATTACTGAAATTTCATTGCCGGCATCTGTTAATGTTGTAGAAGCAGGAGTTTTTGCGAATTGTTATGATCTTGAAAACTTTTCAGCAAATGGAATAACACAATTGGGGGAATATGTTTTTCAAAATACAGCCTTGAGTTCTTTTCAAATATCAAAATTGTTGACTGACATATCACCTTTGGCTTTTTTCAATTGTCCGCTGTCTTCCTTTACTGTGGCAAGCGGTAATACTGTTTTTACTGTAAAGGACGGAGTTTTATTCACTGATAATGGAAAAACTTTATTTATGTATCCAGCCGGTAAAACAGACACAACTTATAAAATACCTTCGACAGTTACAGAAATATCCGATTCTGCATTCAATTTTAACAGAAATCTGATAGATATAACAATTCCTTCTTCAGTAAAGAGTATCGGTTCTTCTGCTTTTCAAGCGTGCTATAACCTCAAATCTGTAAAGATACCTGATAGCGTAACATCTTTAGGTAATTTTACATTCTATGAGTGTATGAGATTAGAATCGGTATCCTTTGGTAAAGGATTAACTTCTACCTCTTACCAGATGTTTAAAGGGTGTTCAGAGTTAGCGAATGTGGATTTTGGATCGCTTAAATCATTGGATGCGCAAACTTTTGCTAATTGTTCTTCTCTTACAAACATTATATTACCGGTGAACATCACTTCAATCGGCAATGGTTGCTTCGGAGATGATAATAATTTGGTTAATTTTACGGCCAAAGGTTTAAAAATTATTCCGTATCAAGCATTTTTTAAGTGTACTAAGCTGAAGAATGTATTTTTGAATGAAGGTGTTACTGACATTTATCGAAGTGCTTTTTATGGATGTAAATCTATTGAAGCAGTTACATTGCCGAAAAGCACCAAATATGTTCATTCTTTTGCGTTTCCAAGCACAACTAAAATCTCATGCATGAATCCTCAGGTACGTGCCTATGGAGTTAATGGGTATCGTTACCTGCAAAATGTAAGTATCAATGTGTTGCAAGACTATAATAATGCTTTTAAAGTTTTGCAGCTGGTGAACAAGCAACGTAAGGCTAAGGGATTGAATGAATTAGTTATGGACAGCTCATTGTTAAATTCAGCTATGATTCGAGCCGGGGAAAGTGCACTTTTGTTCTCACATACGCGTCCGGATAGTTCAAGTGCTTTTGATCTTAACGATCAAATGATCGCTGAAAATGTTGCTGCCGGACAAACGACGGCAGAAAATGCTATGAACTCTTGGATGAACTCGTCAGGTCATAGACAAAATATCCTTTCAAAAAACGCAAAAACAATTGGTATTGGCGTTGTGAAACATAACGGTGTCTATTATTGGGTTCAATGTTTTGGAAGCGGCACTAATACATCAAATTGTAATAGACCTGCAAATAAAACAGTTACTCAAACGATTGCATTGGCAAACGATACTTTTACAGAAGCCGCTACAGGAAATGATATTATTTGGTCACCTAAGGAGTATACATTCAAATTTCATACTCAACTAGATAAAACAAGTATAACAAAAGGTTCTACTATTAAGGCAAAGGTTTATGTAACCAATCCGGGTTTCACTTCTCATCGGGCTTTATTGAACAATGATAAAAATATTACTTGGAGCAGCAGCAATACAAAAGCCGCGACTGTTTCATCCAACGGAAGCGTAAAGGGGATTGCACCGGGGAGTGCCAATATTATGGCCAAGCTTCAATATTTTCGTCCGTCCGCCAAGCTTACCGTTACCTGCCCTCATAAATATATAAGTACGGTAACAAAGGCTACAACAACTAAAAACGGGAAGATAACGTATAAGTGCTCGTGCGGCGCAACTAAGCCGGCAACAACTGTTTATTATCCGAAAAGCATATCGCTTTCTGCTACAAACTTCATATATAACGGAAAAGTACAAAAACCGACTGTTAAAGTTATAGGAAGCAATGGTAAAACAATCAGCTCTGCTAATTACACAATTTCATATTCCGGAGGATGTAAAAATGTCGGCAGATATACGGTATCCGTTAATTTTAAAGGTAACTACAGCGGATCAATACAGAAAACTATAAATATTTTGCCAAAAGCAACCGGATTTACTAAAGTAAGTTCTATATCTAAGGGAATACGTGTCTATTGGGGGAAGCGTACAGTAGAAACGAGCGGATACCAGCTTCAGTATTCTGCAAACAGTAATTTTTCCGGTACAACTACAAAAACAATTACGATCAGCAATAATCAAACTATAAATAAAACCATTACAAATCTTGATCCCGGGAAAAAATATTATGTCAGAATCAGAGCCTATAAGACAAGTAAGTATAAAGGTGAATCAATAAAACTTTATAGTTCTTGGAGTAAAACAGGGGCAGTAGTAACAAAAAAATAATGCATTTTAAATTATAAGTTCGATAAATCTGTATATATTGTGTGTAGATGCAGCACAATGGATTTTGCTCAACAAATGACTGTTGAAAATCAAGCTATTATAAAATCGTAAAGAACACATAGACTTTCACAATATGTAATTTTACGATTTTTTTAATCTATACAGTGAAAAACATGTTTCTGATATTGTGCAAATAAAAATATGTATAAAGGTAAATAAATGGTGGTAGATGGATTGTATAATAATTTACTCTATTCATTTTCCATTAAAAAAACCTTCAATTTCATATGTTTTATCATACTGCATTGAAGGTTTGCGTAATATTTTAACCGCTGATTAAAGCTTTATATTTATTTAAAAGGCGTCTATTATTTCTTTGTCCATTTAGCATAGAGTGTTTTATTACCGACACTGCCTTTTGTGATTTTTGTTACTCTGTTTTTAAATGCTTTATCTGAATACCAGCCTTTGAACAAATATCCTTTTTTGGTTGGATTCTTTAAAGTAAATGTTGCACTTGTTACCTTATATGAAGTAATATTACTCTTATTTTGGATACCGCCGTTTAATTGATAGGTGATCTTATAAGTGTTGAGCTTCCACTTTGCGAACAGGGTTTTTACAGCATTGCTGCTGCTTACCAAATTTTTTACTGTTGCTTTATTCTTATAAATGACATTTCCGCTTTTAGAGGTACTCCATCCTAAGAAAGAATATCCTTTCTTTTGGAAAGTGTTAGCACGCAATGTACAGTTTGATCCGTATTTGCAAGTTGTATCTGTCATCTTTCCTGAAGTTGCTCCGTTTTGATTATAGCGGATCTTGTAGGTATTGGCAGTCCATTTCGCATAAAGCGTTTTGTTGCCGATATTTCCTTTCGCGATGCTTGTAACTCTTTTTGTATATTTGCTGTCTGAATACCAACCCTTAAATGTATATCCTGTGCGTGTCGGATTTTTTAAAGTAAAGGTCGCGCTAGTGATTGTATAGGAAGTGCGATTGCCTGTGCTGTTTTTACCGCCGTTCAGATTATAAGTGATCTTATAGGCTGTTGGCGTCCATTTCGCATAAAGTGTTTTATTACCGGTGCTTCCTTTTACAACGCTTGTGACTCTTTTTGTATATTTGCTGTCTGAATACCATCCGTTGAACGTATAACCGCTGCGAGTCGGATTTTTTAAAGCAAAGGTTGCAGTAGTGGTTGTAAAGGAACTGCGATTGCCTGTGTTGTTTTTACCGCCGTTCAGATTATAAGTGATCTTATAGGTTGTCGGCGTCCATTTCGCATAAAGCGTTTTATTACCGGCGCTGCCTTGGACGATACTTGTTACCTTTGTTTTGTAAGTGCTGTCGCTGTACCAACCGACAAATGTGTATCCCGTACGAGTTGGATTCTTCAAGCTTATTGTAGGAGAAGATTTTGTATATGTGAGCGGATTTGCACTGCTGTTTGTTCCGCCGTTTAATTGGTAAGTGATTTTATAAGTGGTTGAATTCCATTTTGCATATAACGTTTTATTGCCGCTGCTTCCTTTTGTAATTTGTGTTACCTTTGTGCTATAACTGCTGTCGCTGTACCATCCTGCAAAGATATAACCGCTGCGAGTCGGATTTCCCAGGATAATGGTTGCTTGATCAGATGCATAGTTTGTAGGGTTATGTTCAGCGTTTTTACCGCCGTTTAAGATATATTGAAGCTTATAAGTCCCGTAGGAGCCGGTACTGCTTTTTGTTCCTTGTTCATTCGGAGTTTGCTTAATCACATATTGAATACCGTTTTTACGCACACGACTGCCATAGATGTTGCCGTTACTTGTATTCGGCGTTGCTACAAGTTCATCAGTTCCGTTTGTTAAAGAATATTTACGAATTTGTGTGGCTGTATTGTAATATAGCGCTTTGTCCTTTAAATATAATCCGCTGAAAGCTCCGTTATAGAAATAGCCCGGTTGATTTAATACCGGCCATTCCCCCAAAGTAACCGACAATGAAGTTTCTTTATTTTTGTTACGAGCAATAATAGTGCCACCGTAACTATCGGCATTGCTACGTAAATAATAAGCAGTTTCACCGTCAAAGCAAATCTTACTGTTTACGTTGATCCAATATGCGTTATCATATTTATCACTGTCACATTTCAAATTGGTTAAATTCCAATTATTATGTTCATGATTTTCATCTTGAATCACAGCGTCACTGCATAGGAAATAATTGTGTCCGACTTGACCTAAGCGATCACGAACAGGATCATCAAAGGTACAGTCAACGTGATAATATGCGTCTTGGATTTTAATGATATTCCATGCATGATTCATTGAATCACTGCTTGTGACATAGCATTCAATATTGAATTTATTCATCAGGTAATAAAATGCATATGCATATGCCTGACATACTCCGGTTCTGTTCATAATCAAACCGCCGCTTCGATAAGAATCTGCAGGGAGTGTATCGGCAGTTAAGTTGTCGTAATCATACTCATATTCATAAACGAGGTAATCATGGATAACCAACGCTTTTTGTTCATCAGACATCGAATTGTTAACCTGTGATATAATCTCATTAAGTTCTGCATCTACAGACGCAATATACGCTTTTGTTTGTGCAAGTGTCAATGGATTAGTAATCTTGATCATCGTATACTGATTGCCGGGTAATGAGTAATAGCATGCGATATCAATTCCGTTACTTAAATAAGGGGAATAATATATTAAGCTGTTTATGTTATAGAGACTTCTATCAATTTGTAAATCATCTATATCTACGGATGTTTTTCCTGCAAGCAAGGCTGCTTTTACGCGATTCTCTAATTCTTGATAAAGCTCTGCTTCCGTATAAGAAGCGGTTCTGCTGTATACACGTCCATTCGAATTTTGTGGTAATTCTCGTTCATCAACGATTGGCTCCGGGGGTGTTTGCAATCCGCCGGTAGGCAGAATGTAATCAACATCCCTTCCGATTGCCGTGTCTTCTTCATTTGCATGAACAGATGTCGGAAAAGACCAAGCAGACAGCATTAAAAATAACGCTAAAATCAATTTTAATGATTTTTTCATATTCAATATCCTCTCTTCTTTATAATATAAAGTATTCGCAACATTAATATTCTATTACATCTATGTGTGCAATGCAAGGCTTTATTAAGGGGGATATGTGAAGAGATCGCATTATAATTGCTTTTATTTTGCAGCAATGTGAAAGAAAAATAAGAAAAATTATAAAATTATTGTGTTGTCTCTTTGTGTTTGAAAGAAGCTGTATGCTATAATGTGCCTGTATCCGATAGGATATGTTTTCAATAAAACCGTACGGAAAAAAGCAAAATAGTTTTTTATGGTAGACTTTTATAGATGATTCAAAATTTAGGTGTTTTTCATAAAAAATTTTATCATAACATACACTTTTGCCTGTTTTGTCATTGATGATAAAAGTCTACTAATTGAGATATGCCTAAATTAAGCAAAAATATGGTTAATCGGGTCAAAAAAGCCATCTAACCATTGTAATTTACGGTATCATAGGGTAAAATTATAATGTATAGGTAGATGAGAAAGAGGAAATACATACTTATGAATTTTCAGAAATGTTTTATGAGAACATATATTTTGATAAAGTATGATTTCAAAGGACTATATGAAAAGGGTTCAAAGTTAGATGTGTGAACAGAGAAAGCTAAAAATAAAATCTGTTTGTTTTGGTTAAGCGCATCTATCTGTAGATCGAACAAGAAACCCTACAAACCAAGATAGAGAGGGAAGCAAATGAAAACATATTTAGTTACCGGCGGAGCCGGATTTATTGGAAGTAACTTTGTATATTATTTGTTGAAAAAATATCAGGATATTCAAGTAGTCAATGTGGATAAACTGACGTATGCAGGAAACTTAGAAAATTTAAAGGGCTTGGAAAATGATCCGAGACACCTATTTGTTCAGGCTGACATCTGTGATGATCAAGCGATTGCGAAGCTGTTTCAGCAATATGAAATTGATTATGTAGTCAATTTTGCGGCGGAAAGCCATGTAGATCGCAGTATTTTAAATCCTGAAATTTTTGTGGAAACCAATGTACAGGGAACGGTAAATTTATTAAAGCACGCAAAAGCGTCATGGCAAATAGGCGACGATGTATATAAAGATGGCGTGAAGTTTTTACAAGTATCTACCGATGAGGTGTACGGCTCATTAGGCGAAGAAGGCTACTTTACGGAAACAACTCCGTTATGTCCGCACAGTCCCTACAGCGCCTCAAAAGCAAGCGCCGATTTATTTGTGCAGGCATTTGCGGATACTTATCGTTTCCCGGTAAATATCACTCGCTGCAGCAATAACTACGGACCTTATCAGTTTCCTGAGAAATTGATACCGTTAATTTTCAATAATACAGTTCATCATAAAGAATCACCGGTATACGGGGATGGTTTGAATGTGCGTGATTGGCTGTATGTAGAAGATCACTGCAAAGGAATCGATGCGGTAATAAATAAAGGACGCTTAGGTGAAGTTTACAATATCGGCGGTCATAATGAAAGAACCAACATTTTCATTGTGAAGACGATTATTGCATATGTAAAGGAACATATCGATTCGGCTGTCGGTGAGCATATGATTACCTATGTGACGGATCGCAAGGGGCATGATCGCCGTTACGGTATTGATCCGACCAAGATTACCGATGAACTTGGCTGGTATCCGGAAACAAAGTTTGAAGACGGTATCAAAAAAACATTGAAATGGTACAGTGAACATCAGGAATGGATTGATCATATTACAAGCGGTAAATATCAAGAATATTATAAATTGATGTACGAAGGGCGGTAAAACGATGAAAGGGATTATTTTAGCAGGCGGATCGGGCACTCGCTTATATCCGGTTACTCAAGCAGTTTCTAAGCAGATTTTACCGGTGTATGATAAACCGATGATTTATTATCCGTTATCAACACTGATGCTGGCGAATATTCGTGATATTTTAATTATATCTACACCGAGAGATCTTCCGGTTTTTCAGGATCTGTTAGGTGACGGAAGTGACTTGGGCTTAAATATTCAATACAAGGTGCAGGAGCAGCCGCGAGGTTTGGCGGAAGCTTTTATTATCGGTGAAGAGTTTATCGGTGATGATCGTGTAGCTTTGGTATTAGGTGATAACTTATTCAACGGACGTAATTTTTCCGCAGTACTTAAAAAAGCAGTGGAAAGTGACGGCGCTACGATCTTCGGCTGTCATGTGAAAGATCCGTCGGAATACGGTGTGGTTACCTTTGATAATGAAACAAATGAAGTATTGACATTAGAGGAAAAACCGGAACATCCAAAATCAAATTTTGCGGTTCCCGGATTGTATTTCTATGACAATGACGTAATTGAAATCGCGAAAAAGATTAAACCATCCGCACGCGGTGAACTGGAAATTACCAGCATCAATAATGAATATCTTCGCCAAAAGCGACTGCGTATTCAAATCTTAGGACGCGGCTTTGCGTGGCTGGATACAGGAAATCACGATGCTTTGCTTGAAGCCAGCGAATATGTTGCTAATATTCAGAAGCGTCAAGGTCTGTATATTTCCTGTATTGAAGAAATTGCTTATGTTCGCGGATTTATTAACCGTATGCAGCTGTTAAAGCTTGCGGAAAAGAATGCGAAAACAGAATACGGAAAATATTTGCAGCGTCTTGCCAATGATGAAGCGTCAATGATAAGAGGATAAGCATATGAGTATGTTAAAAAAACTGCTGTTTCATTCTTGGATCTGTACAGAAGGAAATGTAACTGAAAATGCAGAAATCGATGAATGGATACAAAAATTAAATGAAACTACAAATGTAGAAATTCATAAAATCCCACTGAAACAAAGCGATTTTTGGTATTATGATGAAGCTGACGGCTGCATCAGAAACAAGAATGGCAGTTTTTTTGTGATTAAAGGGATTCAGCGCAAAGGAAAGGATCAGATATTATCAGAACAGCCGGTGATTCTGCAAAATGAAATCGGCTATCTTGGGATTCTTTGTAAAGAAATTGACGGCGTGCTGAATTTTTTAATGCAGGCAAAAATAGAACCCGGCAATCTAAATCAAATTCAGTTGTCTCCGACAATTCAAGCTACAAAAAGCAATTTCACACAGAAGCACGGCGGTAAAAAACCGAAATATTTAGATTATTTTATCAATGCTTATCAACATACAATCGTTGTAGATCAGATTCAATCAGAACAATCTTCTCGCTTTTATAAAAAGCGTAATCGCAATATTATTGTGATGGTAGATGAAGATGTTCCTTTGGAAAAAAACTTTAAATGGATGACATTGGGACAAATTAAGCGCTTAATGCGCAAGGATAATATTGTTAATATGGATACACGAACCGTTTTGTCATGTATACCTTATTACAACCATGAATTAAGTGAAGAAGAGCTTTTGGAAATGGAACAGCAGGTAAAAGATAAAGCACTGTTTCGTTCTGTGTTCAAAGCAAATGATCAAACCATTATTCCGCGAATTTTTCAGTCAATCAATAATATAAAGATGTTTGAAGATGTCAGTGATGAGATCGTACCGTTATCAGCGTTGAGCAGTTGGCATGAGGTAAATAATGAAATTGTATGCCGTCGAGAACATGATTTTAAAGTGATATTTTGCGATATTATGATTGAAGGAAGAGAAGTAACGCAATGGACTCAACCGTTGTTTGAAGCGACCGGAATTGCATTGTTTGGGTTATTCACCTGCGTTGATCAAGGAATTCGCAAGTTCCTTGTGAAAGTGAAGAAAGAAATCGGCTGTTTTGACTTGGTTGAATTGGGGCCTAGTGTTCAGCTTGAGCCTTCTTTGATGGATGTAGAACATGATGAAGTCACATCACTGCTGTTAACAAAGCTGAAACAGCAGGATCATGTACTCCACGATGTTTTATTGTCAGAAGAAGGCGGCCGTTTCTATCATGAACAAAACCGCAATGTGATAATCGAAATAAATAAAAATGAGCTTGCGGTGAAGGAAGAAAACGGTTGTTTTTGGGTAGACTATAAGACGTTGAATACATTGATACAAGTAAATAATGTATTGAATATACAGTTAAGAAATTTGCTATCATTATTGGAGGCGTAAATTATGGAAAAGATCAGAATTGGTATTATATGTCCGTCTGAAATTGCATTCAGACGATTCTTGCCCTCACTGCAGCAGGAAGAAGCGTTTGTGTATACCGGTGTAGCGATTGCCGATCTAAGCGAATGGGACGGAGAAGTCGATGACAGCGTGATAAAAAAAGAAGAGGCAAAAGCACAGAGCTTTGTCGATACATACGGCGGAAAAATCTTTCACGGCTATATGAATATGATTTGTTCAGATGAGATTGATGTTGTCTATTTGCCGCTTCCGCCGGCACTGCACATGCGTTGGGCAAAGGCTGCGCTGGAAAACGGCAAGCACGTGTTTGTTGAGAAGCCGTCAACGACTTCTTATGAAGATACAAAAGAATTGGTTGATTTAGCACAGAGCAAGGGATTGGCACTTCATGAGAATTATATGTTCCAATATCACAGCCAACTTTCACAAATTAAAGAGCAGCTGGAAAACGGCGCGGTCGGAACCATTCATTCTTATCACGCCCAATTCGGATTTCCGATGCGTCAGGCAAATGATTTTCGCTATAACAAAGCATTGGGCGGCGGCGCATTACTCGATGCCGGCGGATATGTGATCAAACTGGCAACGAAGCTGCTGGGGCCGTCCGTTCAAATGATTTCGTGTGTGATGAAGGATTATTCACAGTTCGATGTTGATATGTACGGCAGTTACATGTTTAAAAATGATCGCAATGAGGTATTCATCGGTGAATACGGAATGGACTGTGAATATCGATGCAGCCTGTCAGTTTGGGGTTCTTCCGGAATATTATCGACTGATCGTATATTTACGGCACCGGATCAGCTGCAGCCGATTGTCAAGGTACTGCACAATAATGAAATGAGTGAAACATTGTTAAATGAAGATTCTCATTTCAGAAAATCAATTCAAATGCTCGCAAAAGCGATTCATGAGGATCAGACGCGAAAACAGATTTACGAAGAAATTTTATTGCAGGCAAAGCTGGTAGATGAAGCACGCAGCTTGGCGAAAAATTAATCTTTTGAGTAAAAAGCGTAATAACGGATAAAGAAAGGTGTGGATATAATGAAAGAAACAAATAGTAAAGTAATCCCTGTTGTAAGTCCTTCTATGCCTCCTTTGGATGAATATATGGAAGAAATCAGCTCTCTATGGGAGACAAAGCAGTTAACTCACTCAGGTCCGAAACATGTCAAATTGCAAAAGCAATTAGAGGATTTTTTGGAGGTTGAGCATGTTACTTTGTATGCGAACGGCCATTTGGCACTGGAAGCAGCCCTTGATGCTTTGAATTTGGAAGGTGAAGTAATAACAACTCCTTTTACTTTTGCATCAACGACACAAGCGATTTTAAGACAAGGTTTAAAACCGGTTTTTTGTGATATAAATCCTAATGATTATACGATTGATGTGAGCAAGATCGAGGAATTGATTACGGAAAAAACGTGTGCAATTTTGCCGGTACATGTTTACGGAAACATTTGTGATGTTGAAGAAATTGACAGAATTGCAAAAAAGCACAACTTAAAAGTAATCTATGATGCGGCTCATGCTTTCCATGAAGATTATAAGGGACAAAGCGTTGCCGGATTCGGTGATATGTCGATGTTCAGCTTTCATGCGACAAAGGTATTTAATACAGTTGAAGGCGGATGCTTGACCTATCGTGATGATTTAGTCGATCTATTAAATTCTCTTAAACAATTCGGTCAAAAGCGTAATAGCGATGAAGTACCTTATATCGGTACTAATGCAAAGATGACAGAGGTACATGCGGCTATGGGCTTGTGTAATCTTAGACATATAGAGGAATACATTGAAAAACGAAAAAATGTTATTGAATGTTACCGCTCACGTCTTTCAAATATTGACGGAATACGGTTGTGTCCGATCCAACAAGATGTCAAAAATAATTATGCTTATTTTCCTGTAGTATTTGATTCTGCTGTGTTGGGTATGAACCGTGATCATATCTCAGATGTTTTAGCAAAGCATAATGTTTATGCAAGAAAGTATTTTTATCCTTTAACGAGTGATTTTGAATGCTGCGAGAATGTTTGTGATTCAGCTAATTTGCCGGTCGCAGATTATATTTCTAAAAATGTATTAACATTGCCTTGTTATTCTGATCTTGAAATTGCCGATGTTAACAGAATTTGTGATATTATTTTGACTGAGATTTCAAGGTAACAATGAAATTGCGGAGGAAGTCTTATGACCTTAAACCTATCAAAGCGCATATTTTTTAATCTGACATATTGTTATATAAGTATTCCTATTCTTATATTTCTTTTAGGCTGGATGAAATTAATTTATGCAATCCCTTTGGTAGCTGCATTATTATTTATTCTTTATAAGGTTAGCTCGGTAAAGGATGAAAATGAATCTGTTTTACTTTCCCGCAGTGATCAGAAAAAACTGTTTATTATATTGGTTATCATATTGATCTGGGTATTGATTTCCGGAATCGGTAAACTTGCATATCAAACCGAAGATCATATATGGCGCAATGCAATGTTTGAGACGCTTGTAAATGAAGATTGGCCTATTATGAAACAAATAAATGTAAACGGTGTTACGGAAACAAGAGGTATGTCCTATTACATCGGATTTTGGCTGCCTTGTGCATTGATAGGTAAAGGATTTGGCTTGAAAGCCGGCTTCCTCTCACAAATAGTTTGGGCGGTGTTCGGTATTGCCTTATTCTATTACGGCGTTTGCATTTTGCTTAAAAAAATAAGAGTTCTTCCGTTAGTACTTTTTGTTCTCTTTAGCGGAATGGATATTATCGGATATTATATTATAGGCGAAGATCTCTCTGTGATTACACAAACGCAGCATTTGGAGTGGTGGACATTATTTCAGTTTTCTTCAAATACAACGCAATTATTTTGGGTTTTTAATCAAGCGATACCGGCATGGTTGATCGTGATTGCATTACTTCTGAATCAACAAAATAAAAATATAGGATTATTTATAAGTGCTGCATTGATTTGCTGTACATTGCCGTTAATAGGGATGTTACCGATTATTGCTTATCAATGTTTTAATAAAAATTATCAAAGTAAGAAGTTTGGCATCGAATGGTGGAGAAGCTGGATAAAGGATACGGTTTCTTATGTAAACTTATTTAGTATACTTATAAGCTTCATATTCTTCTTGTACTTAATGAAAACATCTGAGGGAGCCGGAGGTATCGGACTATTCCCTTTACAAAACGGTGGATGGCTCACGGTCTTGGTATTTCTCATGGTGGAAATCGGTGGGATTGTTTCTGTTTGTTATTTCACACAACGCAGTAATCCACTGTTCTATATTTGTGTTTTATGGTTGTGTGCTTGTCCTTTGATTAAAGCTTACGGCGGAGATAATTTTTGCATGCGTGCCAGCATACCGGCATTAACTGTATTATTTATTTATTTCGTTCAATCAATTTATGAAATTGATTTTAGAAATAAACATTATGCAATAACAGTTCTTGTTGTTGTATTTTTGGGAGCAATTACCCCGCTAAATGAAATTGTGAGAAATATATCGAAAACGCATGAACGTTACGTAATGAATGAAAGTGTAAATGCAGCATCGGTAGGCACTGACAAGGTCCTACAGAATGATTATGAATCTACGGATTGCAGTAAAAACTTGTTCTTTCAATATTTAGCGAAGTAGAAAGCGTGGTTATATGAAACGATTCTTACTGATAAGCAAAGATATAAAAAAAGACAGCTATTTATGGAATATGTTAGGAAGCATGCTGACAGCTTTCCAGTCCGTAATTATGTTGATGATACTTACAAGAACACTCGGATTAACGGATGCCGGGATTTTTACGATAGCTTATGCGAATGCAAATTTGTTTTTAACAATCGGTAAATACGGGATGCGCTATTATCAAGTATCAGATGTGAAGCATCAATTTAGCTTCAAAGAATATAAGGCTTCGAGAGTTGTAAGTTGTATTGCGATGATACTGATTTCTGCATTATATATCTTGATTACAGGCAATCAAAACAATTATTCTACAGAGAAATCATTAATTATATTGTGTATGTGTGTGTTCAAAATGATTGATGCTATTGAAGATGTTTATATTGCAATGTATCAGCAGGAAGGGCGACTTGATGTTGGTTCCAAAGTGATGACGGTGAGAATTTTCTTCACATTATTCGTGTTTTCTGTGAGTCTTTTGTTATTAAAGAACCTTTTTAATGCATTAATTGTATCCACTGTATTTACTGTAATCTGTCTAGTTCTGCTTTTGTTCTTCACTTATCCAAAATTCAAAAAGCAGGAACGGAATCTGAGATTTCAAAATGTATCATGCTTATTGAGAGTTTGCTTTCCCTTATGTATCAGTGCTTTTCTTTCTTTTTATATCGGTAATGCTCCGAAATATGCGATTGATGCACAATTAAATGATACACTTCAGGCTTGTTACGGCTTTATCTCAATGCCTGTATTTGTAATCGGTTTATTGAACAACTTTATTTTTAATCCGATTATTACCCAAATGTCAGTGCTTTGGAGTCATAAGTGTTATAAAGAATTTATAAAAAAAGTAGCATTTCAAGTTTTGGTTATAGCGGGTATAACGCTAATTTGTGTTATCGGAGCGTATTTATTAGGCGTTCCTGTTTTATCTATTCTTTATAATACAGACTTATCCGATTACAAAGCAGAATTAATTGTTTTGCTTGTAGGCGGCGGATTCTTAGGCTTGTCCGGTTTTTTGACGACGGTCATAACGATTATGAGAATTCAAAGAACATTAATTATCGGATATGGTTTTGTCGCTGTTCTTGCATATTTCTTATCGCCGGTTTTTGTGGCCGATTATGAAATGATGGGAGCAGCTTACGGATACTTATTGTTAATGATCATATTAAGCGGCTTTTTTGTAGTAATTGCTTCGTTAAAAATAAGATTGAAATTAAAGGGATTAAGTGTTAAAGTATGATAGGGGAGAGGATTGTTATGATATATTGGATTGATATTGGGACATGCTTGAAAAATATGCACTTTAGACCAAAGAATCTTCTTTCCGTTATCGGAAAAGGCATTTTAAATTACTATTTATGCTCGGTCGGAAATACTGTTGCTGATATAGTTTATACTAAAAACGGAAAGCCGTATTTTTTAGGAATAGAAAAATATTGTTCAGTATCTCACTCTCATGATATTGTTGCGGTAGGAATTTCAAAGCAATGTATAGGAATTGATGTCCAATATCAAAAAAAAATCAATTCTGCTGTTATGAATCGCTGTTTATGTTCATCAGAGCAAAACTATGCAGGAGATCATTTAAAACACTTTTATCAGATATGGTGTGGGAAAGAGGCTCTTGTGAAGTATTTGGGAATTCGGTTGGCAGAAGCTGTTAAAGATATTGAAGTGACGGTTAGGGGTCATCACTTTGAGGCAGTATATGAAGGAAATCGTTATCCGCTAACAGAAGTGAATTTGCAGGATGACTATGAGATGATGATATGCCATCAAGATCCTGATGTAAAATGCAGGCGTTTGGAATTTGCAGATATTATTGATTATTGCGAGTTTAAGGAGAGGATTGCATGAAAAAGTTTTCAATCATTTTACCTGTTTATAAAAATGAAAAAAATTTACCGGTCACAATACCTTATATTATGGATCGGCTGTCGTTGTTTTTGGGTTACGAAGCAGAAGTAATTCTTGTTTGTGACGGATCGCCCGATAAATCTTATGATGTCATGAAAGAATATCAAGCGATGTATCCGAAGAAGATAAAGATTGTGAATCTATTAAAGAACAGCGGACAGCGTGCTGCTGTGAATTGCGGAATGAAAATAGCCAAGGGAGATGTCATTGGTGTCATTTCGGCAGATTTACAGGATCCATTTGAACTTTTTGCTGAAATGCTGAATTATTGGGAACAAGGTTACCCGTTTGTGATAGCCAAAAGAAAAGGAAGAGCAGAAAAAGGAATCGGTGCATTTTGTTCTAATCTGTTACATAAGTTTATTAATAAGAATATTAATAAAAATTATCCTATCGGAGGCTTTGATTTTTATTTGGTTGATAAAAAAATCGCTAAAGAATTTATTATATCAGACACACATAATAATTCGATGCAACTATTATTATTAGAACTTGGCGGATCGGCGAAACAAATAGAATATGTCAGAAAAAAACGTGAGATCGGTTCTTCTGGGTGGAGTTTTACAAAAAAATTGAATCAAGCACTGAATATATTTGCTGTTTACAGCGATAAACCGTTTCGCTATTTTTTGCGTTTTTCGATATTGTGTCTTATAATATCATTTGTGATGTTTCTATACGGCTTATTCAGTTTTACACAGAATACAGATAATGCATATTTCTGTATAGTTATCAGTTTGTTATTGTTAGGTATCGGTTCAGTGAATGTCCTATTGTCTGTAATGGGATTATATCAATTTAAATGGATGCAGAATGATAGAAAAATGCCTCGATATATTATCGATGATATGATTGATGAGACTGAGGAGGACAAGGCATGATATTGGCGATTTACGGAACCGGCGGTGCAGGTAAGGAAACGTACTGTATTGTAAATGACATTCAAAAGAAAGATCATCGCTGGAATGAAGTAGTTTTTATTGATGATACTAAACCAAGCGGTATGTTTAAGGAATATGCCTGTTATCCCTTTGAAGAGTTTCAAAAAAATTATTCTGTCAAGGATGCAGAAATACATATTGCATTGGGGGAATTGGCAACGAAAGAAAAGTTGATAGATAAGGTTACAGCATGTGGATATACCATCTGTAGTATCATTCATCCGGATGCTGTTGTCGGAAAAAATGTTAAGATTGCACCCGGAGCTCAAATTAAGATGGGGGCAGTGATCGGTGATCATACAGTGATTGGTAAAGGCTCATGGGTACAGGCTTATGCGACAATCGGTAATCATGTTTTGATCGGTGATTGTGTGCAAGTATCTGCTAAGGCTTCCATCGGTGATGCGGTTCATATGGACCATCATGCGTTTATCGGTATGCATGTAGCAGTGGCTTCCCATGTGCATATTTACCCTTATGCAATTGCGGCTATGGGAACAATTGTTAATCAAGATTTAGCTGAAGAATGTGTGTGCATGGGAAATCCCGGGCGGGTAATGTCTAAAAACAAAGAACATAAAGTGTTTTAGGAGGAATTTATGAAACTTAGTATTATTGCTTTAGATGACTCTTGGCAGTTTGTTAAGCGGATTGCGGAAGCTATCAAACAATGGAACGAAATAGAGATTGTCAATAAAAGTAACTTAGCGATTGCTGAATCGATTTCTTACGATAACTTTAAAAGCGGTGACAATAAGGTTGTAATTGCGGCTTTTGATCCTAAGGTACGTCAAACGGAATATGAAATACAAAAACAAAATCATGCGGAATTTGCGACATTAATTCATCCAAACAACTACATAGATAAAAGTACTGTAATCAATGAGGGGTGTATTATCGGTAACGGTGTTATCGTTTATCCGGACAGTGTATTATCTGCTAATGTCTTAATTGCGGAATACGCTTCTGTTTCTCATGACGTGGTTGTAACAGAACACAGTGTAATTGAAACAAAAGTGACAATTGCCGGCGGTTGTAAGATAGGAGCGAATTCTCATATAAAAGCGAACGCTGTACTGAAAGAGCAAATCACGATAGGTGATCGATGTGTGGTGGAAGCCGGTTCTGCTGTAGTAAGTGATGTAGCGGATGAATTAACTGTAGCAGGTAATCCTGCCAGAATTAAAAGAAATATTACGATATAGGAGGAAAAAATATGACAACTTTAGAAATGTATAACGGAGTATTTACAGAGTGCTTTCAGGTTGAGGCAGAAGCCTTGAATGAGGAGTTTACGAGTGAAAATGTAAGTGAATGGGATTCTATCGGACATATGAATTTAATTGCTATGTTGGAAGAAACTTTTAATATTTACTTGGAAAGTGAAGATATTATGGAGTTGAATTCTTATGAGAACGGAAAAACAATTTTGAAGAAATACGATATCAGTATTTAGGAGATGGCCGTATGGAAAAAATATTTAAGAATTACGGTACAAGAATTGCGGCTATTCAGGACAACCAAGATGTACTTACTTATGATGAGTTGTTTCAATATGCAGCGCAGCTTAACCGCTCTATCGGCAAGCGTTGTTTGGTTTTTCAGCTATGCAGTAATACCGTGGCATCATTAATCGGTTATGTAAGCTTTCATTTAAATGAAATTGTACCTTTATTGTTGGCTGAAAAAATAGACAAGGAATTGTTTCAATCCTTAATCGAAATCTATCATCCTCAATACATTTGGGCATCTTGTCGAGCAGAAAATAAAACAGCCGGCTTTGAAAAAGTGTTTGAATTAAAGGATTACGCTTTATATAAAACAAACCTGAAGCCATATCCGTTAAACGATGAATTAGCGTTATTGCTAACTACATCGGGAAGTACCGGCAGTCCCAAGTTAGTAAGGCAGAGTTATAAAAATATTCATTCTAACACAGAGTCTATTGTATCTTATCTGGAAATCACCAAAGACGAGTTGCCGATTACGACTTTGCCGATGAATTATACTTATGGTCTTTCAATCATTAATTCACATTTATATGTAGGCGCAACAGTGTTATTGACAGATAAAACATTGATGGATAAAGACTTTTGGAAGTTTTTCAAAGAAAACTCAGCGACATCATTCGGCGGAGTACCTTATACTTATGAGATGCTAAATCGATTGCGTTTTTTTCAAATGGATTTACCGTCATTAAGAATGATGACGCAAGCAGGAGGTAAATTATTGCCCGAATTACATAAAAAATATGCAGAGTATGCCAAAGAGCACAATAAAAAATTTATTGTAATGTACGGACAGACAGAGGCAACAGCGAGAATGGCTTATTTACCGGCTGATAAATCACTTGAAAAATACGGAAGTATGGGAATAGCAATTCCCGGTGGGAATTTTAAATTGTTAGATACAGATAATCAGGAAATCAATGAGTCGGAAATTGCAGGAGAGTTAGTTTATCAAGGGGATAACGTAACGCTTGGTTATGCAGAATGCGGTAATGATTTAATCAAAGGCGATGAAAGAAAAGGCATTTTGCATACCGGAGATATTGCTAAACGGGATATAGACGGTTATTATTATATTGTCGGAAGATTAAAAAGGTTTTTGAAAATATTCGGAAATCGCGTCAACCTTGATGAAGCAGAGCGTATAATCAAAGGTCAATTTGCCGTAAAAGAGTGTGCTTGTACCGGACGTGATGATAAAATGTCTATTTTTGTTGTAGAACCGAATCAAGCACAACTGAGTGAAATTAGAAATTTTATCAGTGCAAAAACGAAATTAAATATCAGTGCTTTTGAAGTGAAAGAGATCGAGCAGATCCCTAAGAATGATTCAGGTAAAATACTTTATAAAGATTTGGAGGACATGATTTGATTAAAATAGCTAATTTAGAATCGGACTCATTAGATAATTGTGAAATTGATAATATACAGTACCTTAGACTATGCCTTGAAAATCATGGATTAGATCAAGTTAAAGAATGTGCGCAGAAGCAGTTATATCTATATGACAGGATGCTTGACGTTGCTGTTCCTTTAAAGAATAGGCAAAATGATTTTAGTAAAAAAATCAGACTTAAGGCTGAGCAATTCCATAGTAGTGACAAACAAGAGTTATTGGAAATTGCTTATCGCAGTTTTAGCAATGATTCCAGATTTTGTGTGCCGTCATCGGAAAGTGAATTGTTGTATAAAAATACGATTCAATATTATATGGATCAAGCAGAAGCAACTTATGTTTGTCGATACAAAGGTTTGATTATTGCTTTTGCGAATGTTACTTTTATAAAAGACGGAACAGTTCCCTTCTTCCATCTTGTAGCGGTTGATGAAAAATACCGTATGATGGGAGCCGCGTTGAGTTTGTATGCAAATGTTTGTCAAATATATGCAGAACAAGGATATGCAAGTATTGAAGGCAGAATTTCAACTAAGAATACAGCTGTAATGAATCTTTATGGCTCTTTAGGAGGGGTTTTTAAAAATCCTCAAGATATATATGTGAAAATGGACTGATGTTATGACAAAAAAGATGAACCGGGAAGACATTAAGAAACAACTGTTATCGCTGAAAGATAATATTTACTTTTCTTATACACTTTTGTTTATTTTCTTTTTCTTGTTGATTTTTTCACCGTTTATTATTCAAGGTAAATCATTTTTATGGATCCCTGACGGTATTTCTCAGCATTATTCTTCATTGACATATATGAAAGAATGGCTTGGCACAATCTTTGAATCCATCTTTCAAGATCAAGTTTTAAATATACCGTTTTGGACATTAAAAGCAGGTTTCGGTCAAGATGTAATCGGTAATATAATCAATTTTCGTCTCTTTAATATGCTGTTTGCTTTCTTTGATGAATCCCAAATCGAATTCTATTTTTTATTTCGTACATTTATCAGTTTATATTTATGCGGATTATCCTTTATCTGCTTTGCTTCAACAAAATCTAAACATAAATATGCGATTTTAATCGGATGTATGACTTATCTTTTCTGCGGATATTCACTTTATGTAGCGCCGCGTCATACGTTTTTTTTGGAGATGATGTTTTATTTTCCGCTTTTGCTGCGCGGTGTTGACCTGATCTTTGAAAAGAAAAGGTCGTATCTTTTTATCTTTATCGTATTTTTAAGCTGTATCAGTTATATCTATTTCTTATATATGATTACACTTCCGGCAGTGATTTACGCATTGTTTAAGTATTTTGAAACAAGAGATAAACAAGAGCGGACCTGGAAGGATTTTTTTAATATCGTTTGTTGTTTTTTGTGGCAGTATTTATTCGGCGTTGCATTAAGTGCTTTCAGTTTACTTCCGGCTTTAATTCGATCTTTAGGCAGCAGCCGAACGGGTGCCGTAACCGGATTAAGCTGGTTTCATTGGGATTTGAGCTACTATTTTGATTTTATTAAAGGATTTATTAATATAGAAGAATTCGGTTCTTACGGTTTTATTGCAATATCCGGTTTAGCTGTATTCTGTATTGTTTATATGTTTGTTGAAAAATTCAAGGAAAAGAGCATTTATGCGGGTCAATTTTTGTTGTACACCGTTGTTTTTCTTGTACCTTTTGCGGTTCTTGTATTTAATGGATTTATGGGAAGAACATTGCGTTGGTGTTATGTATATTCATTCTGGATTGCGATGATAGTGGTTATCATGCTGCCAAGAACATTAGAAAAACGAAAATTTGCTTTTAATGTAAGCTCGCTGGTCGTTGCCGCATACTTATGTATCTATTTGCTGGTTTCATTCTTAACAAAATCTGACTTGAAACCCGGCGTCATTTTATACTTTGTTTATTTCGTATTGTTTTTATTTATTAATTATGCCAGATTTTTTAAAGAGAAAAAGCAAATCATTTATATCTTACTGTCATTGCTATGTTTAGAAACGATGATAAAATCATATACTTTATTTTCACCGAAGAACGGTTATATCACAAGATTCGCGGATACCGGAAAAGTTGTGGATATGGCGAAAGATAATCCAACGACTGCTTTACAGCTTGTAAAAGATGAAAGCTTGTACAGAGTAGACTCCGTCCTTTATCCGATCGGTAAAAAATATGATCAAAAAAATTATGGTTTAAGAAATAACGTGAATGCAATATCCAGCTATTTTAGCTTTACAGAAGGAAATATAACCAATTATTCTTTGCAACTTGGAAATTCTCAGCAAAATGTTCCGTTTTTGATGCTTGATTTCGATCAAAGGGCTGCGCTGAATTCATTAGCAAGTGTAAAGTACTTGACAGTCACAGATTCAAGTCTGCGTCGTGTTCCGTATGGTTATGAATTTATCGGTTCTCAGATGAAACAATTCTCTGACGGTTCAAGTGAAAAGGAATATTTGTATCAAAATGAAAATGTACTGCCTTTTATGTATACTTATTCTTCGTATATTCCTTATGAGCAATATGAGAATATGGATGCACACGAAAAAGAACAAGCGATGTTGCAGGGAGCAGTTTTGAAAGAAGATATCGATTATCCTAAAACCGATGTTCAATATGATCATAAAATTATTTTAGATAAAAATGAAGTGCTGCGGAGATTGAGGCTTGATTATGCAGACAGCAGTGTATTTGAAGTATATGATGATTATTTTGTTGTGAAGGATGATGCTGTAGAAATTACAATAACAAATGAACAAAAAATAAATGGAGAAATTCATGTGTTATTCAGTAATGCCGGTTTTGAGGCAATTAATCCGAAAGGAAATATAAAGGAAGATTTAGAGATACACGGAAAGCGTTATGTTTTGAAAAATTTCATTAGTAATTATTTAAACTGGTCTCCTGTTACTACCTCAACGATTACGGCGAAAATTGGTATTATGAATGATACAGGGACTTTATTAAATAATAATTATCAATATTATTTTGGTAAAAGAGACTTGCTTTTGAACATAGGAAATACAAAAAGCGATCATATTAAAATAAAGTTCAGTCGTGCCGGTGTGTATTCCTTTGATGACCTTGAAGTCATTGTACAGCCGATGGATAAGTTCAAAGCAAAGATTGATGCGTTAAAAGCCGTACCGGTTACTGATATATCGTTGGTTGACAACGGTATAAAAGGAAAAATTTCGACGGATAAAAAACGCTTGGTAACAATATCCATTCCTTATTCAAAAGGTTGGACTGCATATATTAACGGGAAGGAAACAAATATCATGGAAGCTAACGGCATGTATATGGCTGTTATGGCAGAAGCAGGCGTTAATGAAATTTTGTTAAAGTATGAAACACCCGGATTCATGCTGGGGTTAAAAATATCAATTATCACTTTCTTCTTTTTGCTTTGTATTATAGTGTTAATGATGAACATGACCGGTGTCAATAAGCTGAAAGAGAAGATCATTGATATGTACAGAAAGATGTTCAGAAAAGAGAAAATGCATAATAACTCTGAGGTGCAGGGAGGGTAACCTATGATTCAAATGTTTTGTATTTCATATGCCGGGGGTAATGCCGGTTTCTTTGAACCGTTAATTAAGGAGTTTCATGATCAAATAGATTGTACAGCGATTGAGTACACCGCAAGAGGCTCAAGAAGAAAGGAATTGCCGTACAGTTCATTTGATGAAATGACTGAAGATATCAGTGACAAGATTAATCAAAGATTGGATTCTTGTAATGACATCATTATTTTCGGTTACAGTATGGGAAGTCTTGTTGCGTATGAAATACTGGCAAATGAAATGTTAATTAAAAAACCTAAATTACTGATTGTGGCAGCACATTATGCACCTACAAGATCAAGTGTAGAAGAAACGCTGTCGAACTTATCTGATGAAGATTTGGTGAAGCAGATGTTAAAGTTTAGCCCGATGAATCGACAGGTTTTCTCTGACAAACGCTTTTGGCCCTTAATTCTGCCGCAAATTCGCAACGATTATCGATTGCTGGAGTCTTATGATTTTGATAAAACTAAAAAGAAATTGGATGTTGATTTGAAAGTTTTATATTCAAAAAACGATATACCTTTTCAGCTTATTTCTGAATGGAAAGAAATGAGTTTAAAAGATACGCACTTTTATGAATTTGAAGGTGACCATTTTTTCTTAAAAAACAATGAAGAAAGAATTGCTGATATTATTCTAAAATATATTCAAACTAAATAAGGATTAGAGGTGTGATAAATGGAATTTCGTTCAGAAAAAGACTCTTTAGGTTCTATCGATGTACCAAAGAATGCGTATTACGGCTGTCAGACATTACGTGCATATCATAATTTCAGAATTACCGGGAAAACGTTCCACCCAAAGATGATTCATGTGATCGGTTTAGTGAAAAGAGCTTGTATCTTGGCTAATTATGAATGCGGCAAGCTGGATAAAGAAAAGCTTAATTATATGCTGCAGGCTTGTGATGAGGTAAGCAGCGGCCTACTGGATGAAGCGTTTATAACAGATCCTATTCAAGGCGGTGCGGGTACATCATTTAATATGAATGCAAATGAGGTGATTGCCAACAGAGCAGCACAGCTGGCAGGTAAACCAATGGGTTCATATGATTATATTCATCCGTTAGATGATGTGAATAAAAGCCAGTCTACAAATGATATATTTCCGACTGTATGCAGAATTACCGCCCTTTATTTAGTAGAAGAGCTGATTCAGGAATTATTGCTTCTGCATGAAGTTTTTTTGGAGAAAAGCAGAGAATTTGACGATGTATTGAAGCCGGGGAGGACTCATTTACAGGATGCAGTTCCGATTCGTATGGGACAGGAGTTTCAGGCATACGCAGGTTCTTTGCTGCGGGATTTAGATCGAATAAAATTTACTTTTGAAAAGTTGAAATTTATTAATATAGGTGCTACTGCAATCGGTACAGAATTAAATGCACCCGAAAATTATAAAGAAATTTGTTTATCTTATTTAAAAGACTTTTCAAAAATTGATTTAAAAGGAATGGATGATTTAATTGACGGAACAAGAAATGTAGATTCATTTGTATGGGCCAGTTCATCCTTAAATATGCTGGCAATTAATCTTTCCAAAATATGCAATGATCTGCGTTTAATGGCTTCGGGACCGAGAACCGGTTTAAATGAGATTATATTGCCTGCCAAGCAGCCCGGTTCTTCTATTATGCCGGGGAAAGTAAATCCGGTGATACCTGAGGTTATGAACCAGGTGTGTTTCCAGGTTATGGGAAATCATCATACCGTTTGCAAAGCTGCGGAGTCGGGACAGCTTGAATTAAATGTATTTGAGCCTATTTTGTGTTATAATTTATATGAATCGATTGAAATTCTTTCAAACGGGTGTTTCACTTTAAGAAAAAACGCATTAGAAAATGTGAAAGCGAATAAACAAAGATGCAAGGAACTGATTGAAAACTCTTATTGTATTTTAACCGCATTGACACCGGAAATTGGTTATGATAAAGCAGCTGTCATTGTTAAAACGGCACTTGAAAAAAATATATCTATAAAAGATGCGATGCTTATTGTTAATATAAACAGTGAAGATATCATTGACAAGTTTCAGGATATTTATACAATAACATAAAGAAGAGGAGAGGGAAGCATGCGAAAGAGAAGGATTGCCGTAACTTTAAGCGTTATTTGTTCATTATTGTTGGTGAATATGCAGATATGGGCAAAAGAAGCTGAGGTTGATACTGATATTATTACGGAAGAAAATTTTGTACCGATCAGTAAGGAAGAAATTCAAGGTATGAAAGATGTTGCTATGGGAAGTGAACAGCAAGTAACTTCACGAAGCGGCGGACCATATTGGACAAAAACAAACGGAATAAAAAAATTTTATGATGCAGAAGGAAAATTAATGTATGGTTCCGGATCGAAATACGTTATTGATGTGTCTGAGCATAACGGTGTTATCGACTGGAATAAAGTAAAGGCTGCCGGAGTAGACGGTGCAATTATACGAGTCGGATACGGTTATTTAGAGGAAGATGATTATTTCAGAAGGAATGTTTCTGAATGTAATCGTTTGGGAATTCCGTATGGAATCTATTTATACAGTTATGCATATGACGCGAATTTTGCATATGCAGAGGCAACAGGAACTGCACAGATGCTTGCACGTGCCAATGTAAATTTATCTTATCCGATTTATTATGATATTGAAAATTTCAGTCCTTGGTATTATGAGGGAGCAACCAGAAAACCGCCTGAAACTGTTAGCGGTTATAAAAAGGTAATTAAAACATATTTAAACAGAATGAGTGAATTGGGATATAAGCAGGTGCATGTATACAGCTATCGTTCTTATTTGCAGTCAAAATTGAATGATCCGGAGATTTTATCTCATGTGTCATGGATAGCGGCTTATACAGATACGTTAGGTTATAAGAATGCCTATTACAGCGGTGAACAAGGATGGCAATATAGCTCCGGAGGATATGTGAACGGTATCAGCGGGCGTGTAGATTTAAACTGCTTCAGTAATCAATTTATCAAACCAAGCGCTAAAGGAATCGAGTTATCTGATGAAGATCGGACAATGTCGGTAGGCAGCGTATATCAGTTGAAAGCAACGATGACTCCGGCAAATGCGAGTTCAAGTATCAGCTGGAGATCCGGTCGATCGGATATTGCGCTTGTAGACCAAAAAGGAAGAGTGACAGCCAAAGCTGTCGGTAAAACGTGGATTTATGCAAAAACAAATAACGGCTTTGAGGCAAAAGCATTGGTAACTGTGATTCCTGCAGCTACTTCTGTTTCTATAAATTACAGTAGTAAGGAAATAAAAATCAATGATTCTTTTAAATTTAAAGCGGCTGTAAATCCTTCTAATGCTTCACAGGCAGTCACATGGAGAGTCGGCAATGAAAAGATCGCTAGTGTCGATAAATATGGGAATGTGAAAGCAGTCGGAATCGGCAGTACCTATTTATATGCAAAGACTTGGAATAATAAAGAAGCTAAATGTTTGATAAAAGTAACGAATCCGGCAACATCAATCACCTTGAATGCAAAGCAGATTCCGGTATCAGTAGGCAGTTGGTATAAATTTAAAGCAGCAACGAATCCGACTGAAGCCGGCGATACACTTACATGGCGAATCGGCAACAGCAGTATCGCAACGGTTGATCAAAACGGCAAAGTCAGCGCGAAAGCAGAAGGCAATACATATGTATATGCTAAAACAAGCAACGGTTTAGAAGCGAAGGCATTGGTTAAAGTACTGCCGGCAGCGACCAAAGTTACGTTGAATTGTACCGATAAGTCATTGACATTACATGATAAATATCAATTCAAGGCAACCGTAAATCCGACCGGAGCATCGCAAAGCGTAACATGGCGAACCGGTGATACTAAGGTGGCAACCGTAGATAAAAACGGAAATGTAACCGCAGTAGGAACAGGAAGTACATATGTTTATGCAAAAACATGGAATAATAAAGAAGCAAAATGCTTGATAAAGGTATCGGTACCTGCAACATCAATCACCTTGAATGCAAAGCAGATTCCGGTATCAGTAGGCAGTTGGTATCAATTTAAAGCAACAACGAATCCGACTGAAGCCGGCGATACACTTACATGGCGAATCGGTGACAGCACTATCGCAGCGGTTGATCAAAATGGTAAGGTCAGTGCAAAAGCAGAGGGCAGTACATATGTATATGCCAAAACAAGCAATGGTTTAGAAGCGAAGGCATTGGTTAAAGTATTGCCGGCAGCGACCAATGTTACGGTGAATTGTACCGATAAGTCATTGATATTACATGATAAATATCAACTTAAGGCAACCGTAAATCCAAGCGGAGCATCGCAAAGTGTTACATGGCGAACCGGTAATTCCAAGGTAGCAACCGTAGATAAAAACGGAAATGTAACCGCAGTAGGAACAGGCAGTACATATGTTTATGCAAAAACATGGAATAATAAAGAAGTAAAATGCTTGATAAAGGTGTCAGTACCTGCAACATCAATTACTTTAAATGCAAAGCAGATTCCGGTATCAGTAGGCAGTTGGTATCAGTTCAAAGCGATAACAAATCCGACTGAGGCAGGCGATACACTTACATGGCGAATCGGTGACAGCACTATCGCAGCGGTTGATCAAAATGGTAAGGTCAGTGCAAAAGCAGAGGGCAGTACATATGTATATGCTAAAACAAGCAATGGTTTAGAAGCGAAAGCATTGGTTAAAGTATTGCCGGCAGCAACGGGAGTAACAATTAATCATATAAGCAGAGTGATGGCTATTTCAGAGAAATACCAATTTAAAGCCATAGTTAATCCGATCAGATCTTCACAAACTGTTACATGGCGGACTGATAATGCGAATATAGCAACTGTAGATAAATACGGTAATGTCACCGCAGTCGGAAAAGGCAATACGTGGCTGTATGCAAAGACTTGGAATAACAAAGAAACAAAGTGTTTAATTATCGTACGGTAAAATAGAAACAGGAGGCAGAAGAAAGATATGAAAAAAATATTTTATATACTAGTGATTTTATCTTTTATGATAAACAGTGTAATTCCTTGTGTAGAAGTAAATGCGAATCAAAGTGAAGTGTTATCATCTAAGACGATTTCAGCACCAACGGAAAAACAGGCATATGATAGAATGATAGCTTTGAAAAATCAGTATCCCGAGGGTACCAGTTGGACTAATTCAAACGGACATTTATGGCAAGGCGCTCCGATACAGGGCTATGGCTGTGCAGCATTTGCGTTCATGCTGAGTGATGCGGCGTTTGGTGATCGAGCAGCTCATCGTTTTGATACAATCAATTATGGCGCTTTAAAAGTGGGCGATATATTACGTATGAATAATGATTCGCATAGTGTTATTATTCTGGAGAAAAACGCAGATCATATTGTGATTGCAGAAGGAAATTATAATTCATCTGTTCACTGGGGCAGAGTAATATCAAAAGCTGAAGTATTACAAGCTGACTATTACTATACAAGATATCCTGAGCCGATTTCTGTAACAGGAGTTTCTTTGGATAAGAGCGAATTAACATTAAAGCCTGGTGGCATGACTACGCTTCGTGTGATAATTCAACCTGCTGATGCGAGTGATGTTAAAAAAACCTTTTGGGAACTTTCAATGAATCAGCCCGGAGTGGTAGAAATAGAGTCAATAAACGGCGGATTAAAAGTTCAAGCATTAAAACCCGGAATTGCGTATATCACTGTTATAATAAATGATAAATATAGAGCGAGCTGTAAAGTTACCGTTTCTTCAGATATGAAAATGAGTGCCACCAGTAGAATTGTAACAGTCGGAAAGTCTACGGTATTGTCTGTATCACCTAAACAGAATGTTACTTGGCGTGTAGGGAATCCGAATATTGCCGTTGTGGATCAAAACGGGAAAGTTACCGGTAAATCTGTTGGAAGCACTTGGCTGTATGCAAGAGCAGCAGATGGGTCTGAGGTAAAAGCATCAATCAAAGTAATCCCTCAGCCGACAAGTGTAAAATTAAATTATAGCAGTAAAATTGTAACAATGGGGAAAACGACGCAATTTAAAGCAACAGTAAATCCAACTAATGCGAATCAGGCAGTGACGTGGAGAAGCAGCAATACAAGAATTGCGACAGTTGATAAGAACGGATTGGTTACAGCAAAATCAGCCGGAACGGCTTATATATATGCTAAAACAATTAACGGTAAAGAAATAAGAGCAACGGTTAAAGTGATTCCGCAGCCGACAGGGGTAAAATTAAATTACAGCAGTAAGATAGTTACTCAAGGAAAAACCACTCAATTTAAGGCAACAGTAAATCCGACTAATGCGAATCAGGCAGTGACATGGAGAAGCCACAACACGAAAGTTGCGACTGTAGATAAAAACGGCATTGTTACAGCGAAATCGGTCGGAACGGCTTATATATATGCTAAAACGATTAACGGTAAAGAAATAAGAGCAACGGTCAAAGTGATTCCTCAACCGAAAAGTGTGAAAATTAATACAGAAAAGCAGATTTTGAAAATTGGCAGATCTTGTACGTTAAAAGCTACTGTAAATCCGACTAATGCGAATCAGGCAGTAACATGGCGAATCGGTAATTCAAAAATTGCGACAGTCGATAAAAACGGTAGAGTTACGGGAAAATCTGAAGGATTAACGTGGCTTTATGCAAAAACAGTGAATGGGATAGAAACGAGAAGTTTAATAAAAGTAACCAAATAAAAGTGCTACGATATTAAAGAGGGGTGCTATATGAAAAAATTATTTTCCGGCATTATAACACTAGCTGTCATGATGATTATGTTATGTGTGCCGACAAGAGCAATTAACAGAACCACGTATTGAATTATTCAGGAGAGAACTATTACGATAAAGCGTAGGATGTCTTAGATTTAGTGAATGAAGAACGCAGAAGACTTGGTCTCAATGAGCTTACCATGGATGAGGAGTTATTAGCTGCGGCAATGGAGAGAGCAGCTGAGACAGCGATAAATTATAGTCATGAGCGTCCGAACGGCGACGGTTGTTTTACCATTAACAGTAAAATGGGCGGCGAGAATATTACCTATGGGCAGGTAACTGCCCGAGGGGCTTATACCTCTTGGAAAAATTCACCCGGTCACTATCAAAATATGACGTTAAAAGATTGGAAATCAGTGGGAATCGGGTGTTTTAAAAACAATGAAACATATTATTGGGTACAAGTTTTCAGCATGTTAGAAGCAGAGCCGATAAAAGAACCCGCGAATAAAACGGTGTATAAAAGCAAATTATCGCGTGATGAGTTTGTGGATATTGAATGGCAATCAATGATTCTTCATCCATATGACGAAAATTCAGACTTGTTTAGGTTAGAAACACTGCCCACCAATTTTTATTTGGAATATGGGAAAGAAAAAGAGGTTCACTTAGTAAATACTAACAAAAAATCCGGTGGTTTTAACTTATTATTAGATGATTCGAAGATTGCCTATTCAAGCAGCAGACCTGGAATTGTTTCTGTTCAGGCAGATGGGACTCTAAAAGCACTTGATATTGGTTCATCGGTTATTACCGCAAAATATTTAGGCAGAACACTAGGCAGAACTGTTACAACCTACTCCAACATTAACGATTTAACGGGACCTGAAGAATTAATTATGGAACCGAGTACAAAGAAAAAAATATCTTTTAAACATAAAGAAACAAAAAAAGAAGTGAATAATTATATCAAACGGGAATCTTTAAATCCTGAAATTGCTACAGTGGATCAAAGTTTTAGTGAAAGTTATGAAAGATCCGAAAAGTGTGAATTTAAATTTTAGTGATAAGATTATTTCATCAGGTAAAACAGTTCAGTTTAAAGCGGTTGTGAATTCGTCAGATGCAGTTCCGCAAGTATACTGGCGTTCTGATAATCCAAATGTAGCAAGGATCGATCAAAATGGAAAGGTAACTGCAGTCAAACAAGGTACCACATGGATTTATGCTACAACAGTCAATGGACTACAGGCTAAGGCTTTTATAAAGGTTCTTCCTAAGCCTACCGATGTTATCTTAAATTACAATAAGAAAATAGTTACGGTCGATAGGACAACACAATTTAAGGCTTCTGTATATCCTGTAATAGCTAATCAGTCTGTTACATGGAGAACCGGAAACTCAAAAATTGCGACGGTTGATAAATTCGGTAAAGTAACCGCTAAAGCTGAGGGGATGACATGGTTGTATGCAAAGACGACGAACGGCATTGAAAAGAAAGCTTTGGTGAAAGTTATACCACAACCTAAACATGTGACTTTATCTTCAGAGAAGCTAACGTTGAAAGCAGGCACCACTATCAGCTTGAAAGCAACGGTAAATCCTGTAAATGCAAATCAGTCTGTTACCTGGCGTACAGGGAATCCTAAAGTAGCTGTCATTGATAAAAACGGTAAAATTATCGCTAAAGCAAAAGGAAGTACTTATGCTTATGCAAAAACTATTAACGGAAAAGAAACTAAATGCTTATTAATTGTTAAATAGTTATCAATAAGGTAGTAGATGAATTTCTATTGCCTTTTTTGTTTGTACTTAAATAAAATAAGGATATTAAAAATGCTTGATTATAACCGGAAAAAGTTGTAAAATGTATCTATAAGAGATAGATTGTTATTGAATCTCATATATAAATATATATAATTGGTTTAAAAAGTGTACATTTATAGATATTATAGTAGAGGTTGAAAATGTATGTTTTGTTTTATAAAACATACAAAAAGGAATATTTTTACAATCTTCCTGAATGTACATGTTTAAAGACAGTTTTTTCGTGAAAAATTAAAAGGAGATGGGGTCGCCTGAAAGAATAATAATCTATTAATGTAGATAAAGTTGAAAGATTGGAGAAAGGAATAGTCAGTATTTATAATTAAAAGGGAGGAAGAACTATGATAAAAAAATTGGTTAATTTACTTATGTGTTTGTGGCTAGCTTTGGCTATGATGAGTCCTTTTCAATTAACTGAAGTAAAAGCTGCAAGCTATCCAAATTGGAGTGCAAGTTATTATAATGGCAGTAATCCTTTTATGAAAGGTCAGTGTACATGGTATGTATGGGGGAGAGTAAAGGAAGTATTAGGTATCACATTATCCAACTGGGATGATGAATGGCGGAATCAAGGGCAAGTGGCAGATACACCTGTTACAGGATCGGTTGCTGTTATATATAACAAATATACAGGTGAAATTGTGCATGTATCTTATATAGAGAATGTATCAGGGAATATGCTTGAATATAGTGAAGCAAACAATACTGATTCCGGTAATATTTATGGCTACTACACGGCTAAAATGGATATTAATCAATACAAAATTAATGCTGTTTATTATGCCAACGGAACTGATATATATTTTGTTCGATTGAAAAACACAACAACACCTAAGCCACCTAAACCGGATCTAAGTAAGACGGTGCCTTCCTATACAGTCGATCAATCGACAGGAAAGGTAACGATTAATTGGAATCATGCTCCTTACAGTGATGCCTATCGGGTACATGTATATGATACACGAAAAAATACTAAGCTCTTTTCATCAAGTAATTTATTTAAACCGGCATCTAATAAGTTAACCTATACATATCAAATCCCCAATAAAGGATTGTTTTATTTCCGAGTGAATTCCGCGAATCCAAGCGGCGGTACGTTTACAAATTATTTCCCTATTTATTATACCGGAAATAAAGTTAATGTAGGAACAGGCAGATATGTGAGATTAAAAAACAGGGGTGCGGGGAAGTATATTTATTATGATGATTATCGTGGCATGTTAACCATGAAAACCTTAGATAATAAGAATGATACACGGTTCCTGTTTAAGCTGATTCGACAAAGTGACGGTTCTTATAAAATACAAAGTGCTTATAGTCCCTCAAGATATATGGATATTAAAAATAATGCGAACAGTAACGGAACATTGGTGGAATTAAAAAAGTCATCTGAGGCAGTGAATCCTTCATTTAATATATATTCTTCAAGCTACGGCGGATATGTTATTGCGAAAAACGATGGTAAGACGGTATTTGACGGGGCTTCAACCAACGGTAATTTATATACATGGGAATATGTGAACACTAACAATCAATATCAGTATTTTGATTTTGTAGATGCAAGTACGGCACCGAGTTCAATCAGTTTGAACAGACAAAGCTTAACCATTACTCAAGGATATGGATACAAACTTCAATATAAGTTATCACCGAGTTATGCATCCACCGGAATCAGATGGACATCCTCTTCCTCTGCGATTGCTAAAGTAGACCAAAACGGGAACGTAAAGGGTGTAAAACCGGGTTCTGCGTATATTACAGCGAGAACAGAAAACGGCTTAACAAAGTCAGTGCTTGTTAAAGTAGTTGCTAAACCAAACAGCGTTAAACTTAATTACAGTAAAAAAATTGTAAGTGTCGGAAGCCGATCTAAATTTCAAGCTAATGTATATCCGCAATCAGCGAATCAGAAAGTGACGTGGCGTACGGGGAATTCTAAAATAGCTACGGTGGATAAAAACGGAGTTGTTACCGGAAAATCAGAAGGTTTGACATGGCTTTATGCAAAAACAATCAATGGAAAAGAAACAAGGTCTTTGGTGAAAGTAATACCGCAACCGAGAGCTACTTTTATAGATTATGATAAAAAGATTGTTACAGTAGGTAAAACAACTAGATTTAATGCACAAGTTTATCCTGTGAATGCGAATCAAAAAGTAACATGGAGAATCGGAAATCCAAAGATAGCGACAGTAGATAGAAACGGAAAAGTAACAGCGAAATCAGTAGGAATGACTTGGGTTTACGCAAAAGCAATTAACGGAAAAGAAACAAGATCTTTAGTGAAAGTAATACCGCAGCCAAGAAGTGTTCGCATTAATTGTACAAGCAAAACAATGAAGCAAGGAACAAGATATACATTTAAAGCAACTGTCAATCCGACGGGAGCGAATCAGGCTGTTACATGGAGAACCGGGAATACCAAGATCGCAACTGTTGATAAAAACGGCAGAGTAACAGCTAAGGCAACAGGAAGCACGTATTTATATGCGAAAACGATAAACGGCAAAGAGACTAGGGTTCTAATAAAGGTAGTTAAGTAATTTATATAGGTAGGGTTTTGTAATTTAAACATCTACCTTTTTTTGTTGATGCTTATTGTTCCACATAGGTTGCTTTATCTTGATAATTAATGTAAAATGACCTTATAAAAGGTGTACATTGAAAAGGAGACGGAACTGATGAAAAAGATTGGGAAGCTATGCTTGTGCTTAGTAATGATTATAGGAATATGTAATATAACATGTGTGAATGCAGAAGGAAACAATGACGGCGTTGATGTCATAAAGAATGATGCGAGCGGCATTCCAGATGCGGCGTTATATAAATTGGTGTTAGAAGCAGGAGATGCCGATCATGACGGTATTTTAACAAAACAGGAAGCTCTGCATATTACGACATTAGGTTCTGAATATGCATCTTCAGGTGTTGCCGATTTAACCGGATTAGACCTATTAACAAACTTGAGTGTATTAGCGCTTCGCGGCGGTCAGATATCTGATTTAACAGTATTGAACAATATGATAAATTTAACAAGTCTGAACTTGAGTCATAATCAAATCAAAGATGTTTCACCGATCGCAAACTTGACTGATTTGACCTATTTAAATATTGGATCTAATCAAATTATTGATATTTCTGATTTAAGCAATCTTGTGAACTTAGAACAATTGTGGATTCAAAATAATAAAATAAAAGATATTACCGCATTGTCAGAAATGAATCAGTTGTCTACTATTAACAGTGGTTGGAATGAAATCGAAGATATCGGTCCTCTTGCGAATTTAACAAGATTGAATTATTTACGTTTTGAGCATAATAATATTAAAGATCTTTCTGCACTGGAGTATTTAACTGACTTAGTAGATATTAATTTTGCTTCTAATCACATTACTGATATAGCTTCGCTGAAAAATTTAACGAAGTTGACTGATTTAGATCTTGGATCTAATGCTGTTACCGATATATCATCACTCGCAGAACTCTCTTTATTAGAATATTTGGATTTATCCAATGATCCTTGGGCGCTTACCCATGTTCAAAGTATCGATCCGCTTGAGCAGCTTGACGCTTTAAAATGGCTGTCATTGTCCTATCATAAAATTAAAGATATTTCAGTGTTAAGTAATCTGTCAAATTTGGAAATTTTAGATTTATCAGATAATGAAATCAGTGATATCAGTCCTCTAGCAGAAAATATTAATTTGAATGAACTTTATATCAGCTATAATAAAATTAATAATATTAGCGCATTAAGATATTGTACGGCATTGGAAATAATAAATCTGGATAATAACAGTATAAGTAATATTGACAGCTTAAAGGAGTTACAGTCTCTAACTGCTTTATATCTGAACACGAATCATATAAGTGATATCAGTGCGCTCAGTAATTTAATCAATTTACACACCTTATATCTGCAATATAATGAGATCAGAGAACTGCCGGATTTAACAAAACTTGTAAATCTGGATGGTTATTATACCGTTTTTAAACCTGACTTTGAGAGCTTTCACAGTAACTATATCACTGAACGGGAGTTCAAGAATAAAATGCCGACACATTTAGCGAATGATACAAAGTGGATTCTTGCCAATCGGTATATGCTGCCTTCTTGTGATAATTTAAAAGCAATACCAACCGGAACCAATGAAACGATGCTGTATTGGGACTTAAAGCATAGTGATGCCGACGGATATTCAGTGTACAGAAGGATCGGCGTGAACGGTGCTTATCAATATTTAGGTGTAAGTAAAAATGAAATACAGAAGGTAAACGGGGAAGATAAATTTGTTTATTATGATCGAACGGCATCAAATACTGAAAATAATTATTATCGTGTTTATCCTTACAAAATCAAAGATGGAAAAGAGACGAAAGGAACAAGTACTAATTATGCTTATGCCAAGGGGATAGTTGTCGGTACATCAGGCATAAAGCTGAATGCTGAAAAGCGAATAATAACAGTTGGTAAAGTCAGTCAATTAAAAGCAACGGTATTGCCAAACGGAGCTAACCAAAAGGTGATATGGAGAACAGGTAATCCCCAAACGGCAACTGTAGATCAAACCGGTAAAGTAACCGCAAAGTCTGTCGGATTGACATGGCTGTATGCAAAAACAGTAGACGGAAAAGAAGCAAAAGCATTAATAAAGGTGATACCGCAACCTATTGATGTAAAATTGAATTACAGTAGTAAGATTGTCACATTGGGGAAAGCAACGCAGTTTAAAGCGACAGTCAATCCGATAGATGCCAATCAAGCAGTGACATGGCGAAGCAGCAATTCAAATATTGCAAGTGTAGATCAAACCGGTAAAGTAACCGCAAAGAGAGTAGGTACAGCATATATCTATGCGAAAGCGATTAACGGTAAAGAAGTCAAAGCCGTCGTAAAGGTGATACCGCAGCCAACGGATGTGAAACTTAATTACAGCAGTAAGGTTGTCACATTAGGTAAAACAACGCAGTTTAAAGCTACTGTAAATCCAACGGGAGCGAATCAGGCAGTGACATGGCGAAGTGACAATCCAAAAGTAGCGAGTATCGATCAAAACGGAATGGTGAGTGCAAGAGCAGTGGGGAATGCGACAATCTATGCACAGACGGTCAACGGAAAAGAAATAAAGGTAGCGGTAAAGGTAATCCCGCAACCTAAGGCAGTAAAATTGAACAGTGAAAAACAAGAGATAAAACAGGGAGCGACATATACATTTAAAGCGACAGTCAATCCGACCAATGCGAATCAAGCAGTGACATGGCGAATCGGAAACACAAAAATAGCGAAAGTAGATAAGAGCGGAAAGGTGACTGCACTATCTGAAGGATTGACATGGCTGTATGCGAAAACAGTGAACGGACTTGAAGTAAGAGCCTTGGTGAAAGTGATTAAAAAGTAATTTTAAATAGGTAGAGTTTATTGCTGTAAACGTCTACCTTTTATTATTTGAATAAAATGACATAAATGGATCGGGTTAAGTCGGATATTCACCAAATAGGTTGCTTAACAAAGGCAATTCATGTAAAATAGAATTAGGAAATAATAAGTTTTGTATGACAAGCAAGAAAGTATCAATGGGATTTTTAAAACAGCGAAAAGGAGAACGAAAGTTATGAGAAAAGTGAATGTGATGCTGGGTTTATGCTTAGCGATTGTATGTTCAATGCTGTATCCGACAAGGATTACAGCTGCGGATCGTTATGAGTCTGAAAGCAACAATGATGTAAGCAGTGCTGATTATCTTCCGTTGAATACAAGTATTCAAGGAGTGATCAGTGCTTACGGTGATATAGATTATTACTATTTTACGTTGCCGGAAAACGGAAAAATAGATATTGATTTTATGCACCAAATTCAAAATGATTCTGCACATTGGAATGTTGAGCTTTTAAATGCTGAAAGCGGCAGTATTTGTTCATTCGATGCAGAATTAAATCAAGAGGTAACGTCGAACAAGAATATCGGTTTGCCGAAAGGAAAATATTATATTAAAATTTCTTCCTATAATTCCGGTGTTACTAAAGTGTCTTATACATTGAAAGTATCTTATACAAAATCAAGCGCATGGGAAAGTGAAACAAATGATGATTTTTCTACAGCTGATACGCTTAAGATGAATGCCTTGATCAATGGTAAGTTGATGTCATATGAGGATAATGATTATTATCGTTTTACATTAACCGAAAACGGGAAAATTGATGTGATTTTTGAGCATGCGGCAGAGAATAGCGTTGATAGCTGGAATATCGAACTTTTAAACGGTAATCGACAGGCATTATCTTATTTTGATTCCAAATTAAGTCAAAAGAAAACGACGTTAAAAAATATCGGTTTACCGAAAGGAACTTACTATATCAAGATCAGATCTTATTCTTCATCTGTACATGGTAAGCCATATCAATTAACAGTTAATTATACAAAGACAAATACATGGGAAAGCGAATATAATGACGATATGACTGTTGCGGATCATTTAAGTTTGAATACTTTGATCAACGGGAAGCTGATGTCGGATAACGACGTAGACTATTATCGTTTCACATTGCCGGAAGACGGAAAAATTGATGTTGAATTCGGTCATGCGGCAGGAATAGGCGCAGAGCACTGGACCATTGACTTATTAACCGAAGATGCTGTTGAAATAACTTCTTTTGATTCTACTATGATCCAAAATTCTACTAAGCTAAGTGATGTCGGATTACCTAAAGGCAACTATTTTATCAAAGTGAACACCTTTTATATGATGAGTGATATTCCATATACTCTAAAGGTCAATTATACAAAAACATCAGTTTGGGAAACGGAGTTTAATAATTCTGCTTCTGCAGCCGATCAGATCAAGACAGGAACCAAATACTACGGCAAGATTTTAGATTCCGGTGATGAAGATTATTATAAGATTAATATCGGTACGAGTGCGGATTATGTACTGGAATTTTGGCATAAAGCATTTAAGAATCCTTATTCTCGCTGGGATATAGGAATTGAAGATAAAAACGAATTCTCTGTTCGCGGTTTAACATCATATGCAAGTGAGTCCTACATTCAAGATACTGTGCATTTAGCAAAGGGAACTTACTATATCAGAGTAGACGGTACTTTCTTAGACGGATCGGAAAAGGTTCCGTATCATTTTAAACTGGATAGAAAGGGTATGAAAGTCGGTGTATCCACAAAAACATTAAGCTTAGGCGGCACATTCAATATGAATGCAGTATCGACACCAAGCTCAAATATTACGTATTCAGTCGGAAACAGTAAGATTGCGAGAGTAGATAGTAACGGTAAAGTTACCGCATTGGGATACGGAAATACTTATGTAACCGCAAAAAGCAAATACGGCAGTGCAAAGACACTCGTAAAAGTTGAAAGGATTCCGGCAACCGGTGTGAAATTAAATACGGACAAGCGGGTGATCACTTACGGTAAAACATCACAATTAAAAGCAACTGTATATCCTGCTAATGCAAGTCAGGCAGTGACATGGCGTACGGGCAATACAAACATAGCGACTGTTGATAAAACCGGAAAAGTTACAGCGAAATCTTGTGGTTTAACATGGTTGTATGCGAAAACTGCAAACGGCAAAGAGGCAAAAGCTCTGATAAAAGTAATACCGGCACCGGCATTTGCAGAGATAAACAGTGATAAGACAATAGTAGCTGTGGGCAAAACAGCACAATTAAAAGCCAATGTATATCCGGCTACTGCGAATCAAACGGTGACTTGGAGAACCGGAAATACTAAAATCGCAACGATTGATAAGAATGGCAAGATTACGGCTAAATCCATAGGTATGACATGGGTTTATGCCAAAACCATCAATGGACAAGAGACAAAATCACTGGTAAAAGTAGTGCCACAATCTACTTCAGTGAAATTAAACACCGATAAAAGAATTATTACAGTCGGTATGAGTTCACAAATAAAAGCGACTGTTTATCCGAGCGGCGCAAATCAAGCGGTGACATGGAGAACAGGAACCCCAAGCATTGCAACAGTAGATAAAAACGGTAAAGTGACAGCGAAGTCCGTCGGTTTAACATGGCTGTATGCGAAAACAACGGACGGTAAGGAAGCAAGAGCCTTAATTAAGGTGATTCCGCAGCCAGCCGGTGTAAAACTTGATGCTGATAAGAAAACATTAAAAGAGGGGGCATCTTATACTTTTAAAGCAACAGTAACTCCTACAAATGCGAATCAAGCGGTGACATGGAGAACAGGAACCCCAAGTATTGCCACAGTAGATAAAAACGGTAAAGTAACAGCGAAATCAGAAGGGCTGACTTGGTTATATGCAACAACATTAAACGGAAAAGAGATAAAGTGTTTAATTAAAGTAGAGAAATAGAGTTAAAAGTAAAGATTGAAAGAAGGACAATTAATATGAGAAGGCTTAGAAAAATTGTAACTACAGTAGTTTGTGCTATTCTGCTTTTACAAACAATCACCGTTACAACAAGTGCGGCTGTCAGTAAAGCAGAATTTGGTGCAATAAAAGATTTTGGAAATATAAGTGCAAATAACGGGATCAAAAAAGCATTATATACTTATAATTCACCTTATGATGCACCACTTAATTGGTCTCGTCCTCAGTACTTAAATTATTTTAAGAAGTCAAACGGAAATTTGTTTATCACGGCCTATAATGAAGATACCAATAAACTTGATGTATATACATTAAATAACAGCTATACTGTTATTAAGAAAAAAACGGTTAGTTTACCAATGCGAAAATACGGTGCCGTGCATCAGGGAAGTGACGGATATTATTATTTACTGACCGGTGAAGATAATCCTTCTGAAAGCAGAACCAAGGATGTTATTTCTATTGCTAAATATGATTCTGAATTTAATTTTAAAGCACAAGCTAAAATAAAAAGTAACGCTTCAAACGCTCTTGCCGGAATTGTAGAATCACTTGCTTGCGGTCAGAGTTCCATGACGATTATTCGTGGTATTTTAGTTGTACACACATCCCGCTCGATGTTTGTAAATCCCGATGATGGGAAAAATCATGAATCCAATATTACTTTCTATATTGATACTGCTACCATGAAAGAAATAAAAAATTTAAAGCAGCCGTATACCAGTCATTCGTTTAATCAATTTGTAAAAACAGACGGTACCAATCTTTATTTTATTGATCATGGCGATGCATATCCGAGATCTGTTGTATCAGAAGCATTTTTAAATTTTAATACTCCAAATCAAACGACGACGAAACAGGATTTGTTTCTGATTAACGGAGAGGTAGGCGATAATAAAACCGGTACAACCGTTAATGCATTTGAATTAGGCAGTAACGGCGGCTTTGTGTTTGGTAAATCGGTTCCTCATAACTATAAGATACAAGGAGTCAACGGCAACTTAGACTCTATGAAAAATCTTTATGCGATCAAGACAAATAAAACAGGCGCATCGGTGAAGTTTCAATGGCTTACCGGATATCATCCGACGAAAACCGGTATTAAGGTCGGAGATCCGAGAGTTGTAAAAATGTCAAATAATCGTTTTGCGGTGTTCTATGATGAGGAAATAAACGGTAAGCATTCCCTTGTATATATGTTAGTCGATGATAATTTGAAAGTTTTGGTAAAAAGAAAATATGCGAATATCTATTATTCAGGCAATGCAGCCCCTGTTTATTACAATAATGAATTTGTATTCTTAGCAGGGAAAGATAATAATTATAATTCGTTTAGTTTATATCATATCCCTTATCTTACAAAAAATGATAATAATATAAAGCTGAATTATTCCAGTCCGGTTGTGAATGCAGGAAGCCAATTGAAATTTGATGTTTCGTATAATCCAAACGGTTCCGGTACGAATTATATTAAATGGCGTTCCGGTAATACAAAAATATTTACAGTAAACAGCACAGGGACAATCACTGCGAAGCAACAAGGAACAGCGTGGTTATATGCAGAAGCAGGCAATGGTTATAAAACACAAACTTTAATTAAAGTTTTGCCGAAACCCAGTGTAAAAATCACACCGAACAAGAAAGATCTTACCATAGGAGACTCAGCACAGTTAAAGGCCGCAATAGTGAATGCGAAAGCACCAATCACCTGGCGCAGTAAAAATTCAAAGATTGCCTCTGTGGATCAATCCGGAAGAGTAACTGCGAAGGCCCCGGGTATCATAACGATATATGCAAAAACTGCGGACGGAGTACAGGGTGAAGCACAGATCCATGTGCTTGCCAAACCCACAAGTATTAAGCTTAATTACAGTCAGAAAATAGTAACCGTCGGAAAGAGTACACAGTTCAAAGCGAATGTTTTTCCCGGTAATGCCAACAGATCACTAACATGGCGAACAAGTAATTCAAGAATCGCTACTGTTGATAAGACCGGTAAGGTTACGGCAAAGACTACCGGAACTGTTTATGTTTATGCCAAAACCATCAACGGAAAAGAAGCGAGAGCAACGGTAAAAGTTATTCCGCAACCAACAGGCGTAAAATTGAATATAAGCAGTAAAACATTAACAGAGCGTAAGGCAACGCAATTAAAAGCGACAGTATATCCAAGCAATGCAAATCAGGCGGTTACATGGCGCAGCAGTAATTCAAAAGTTGCATCTGTAAATAAGAACGGCAGAGTGGTCGCTAATGCTCCGGGAACTGCTTATATTTATGCGAAAGCGATTAACGGGAAAGAAACTAAAACAGTTATTAAAGTAATTCCGGAACCGACCGGTTATAGTCTAAGCTATTCGCCTTGGATGACACCGGGAGAAACGCAGACGATTTCAGTTTCGCTTAAACCAAGCAATGCAGATCAAACAATCAAGTGGTACAGCAGTGATCCTAATGTTGCGACGGTGGATAAATACGGAAAAGTGAAGGCAAAGGCAGAGGGACAGGTTTATATTATCGGAGAAGCTGTGAACGGAATGGAAATTGAAGTACGAATCTCGGTGTTTGATTTTGGCTTCTAGATAAGCGAGGAGAAAGAGAATGAAAAAAGCGAAAACAGTATGTTTGTGCTTATTGTTGGCACTTGGTATTATTAATATATCAGCTGTTAAAGCGCAGGTAACAAATAATGATATAATAAAAAACGATTCAACAGGTATTCCGGATCGCGTATTATATGAATTGGTTTTAGAATTCGGTGATGAAAACGGTGATGGTATTTTAACAAAAGGAGAGGCAAAAGAAATTTACAAACTTCATAGTTGGCCGGGAAGTAATAAAATAAAGAACATTAAAGGAATAGATTATTTGTCAAATTTGCGAGAATTGGTTTTAAACAATAATCAAATTACTAATATTGAGCCATTAAAGAATTTAAAATATTTGACGAAGTTGAGTATATATAGCAATAAAATCAGTAATATCTCACCATTAACAAATTTAATTTATATAAATGATCTTGATATAAGTGATAATAATATTAAAGATATTTCTCCGCTTTATAAGTTAACAAAAATAATTAATTTAACCATGTATGGCAATGAGATAGAAGACATTTCACCTATACAAAATATGAAACAGTTATGTATTTTAGATTTTTCATATAATAATGTTAGAGACATTTCCGGATTAAAAAATTTAAAGAACTTGCATGGTTTATTCTTTGATGACAATAAAGTAAGTAATATTGATGTTGTGAAAGCACTGACACAATTGGAATATTTAAAAGCCAGCGATAATTATCTTAAATCATTGCCAGATTTAAGAGGTCTTAAAAATTTAGAAAGCGATAGAACAAGATTTAACGGTAATTTAATTACAGAAACAGAATTAAAAAGTAAAATGCCGAAACACTTGGCAACAAATCAAGGCTGGCTTTCTGCGAATAGATACGTACCGCTCAATGTAGAAAATTTAAAAGCCAAAGCAAGCGGTGTTAATAAAATTACACTGAATTGGAACAATATTAATAAAGCAGACGGTTATCGTGTCTATAGGAGAATCGGAAACGGTAAATATGAATATCGAGCAACAGTTACAACTAGTAAATTTGTAGATACAACTGCATCAAATGCTGTTTATAACTATTATCGAGTTTATCCGATTCAGAAAATAAAAGGTACTACTGTAGTAGGAAAAAGCGGTAATTACAGTTGTGCAAAGGGTTTAAATATCAAACCTACCGGTGTAACACTGAATGTGAGCAATAAAGTAATTACCCTAGGCAATACAGGCCAGTTTAAGGTGATTGTTAAACCAACCAATGCAAATCCGACAGTAACATGGCGTAGCAGTAACACAAAAGTTGCAAGCGTTGATAAGAATGGTAAAGTGAGCGCAAAAGCTGTAGGTACAGCATATATTTACGCAAAGACAATCAATGGTAAGGAAATAAAAGCTACTGTAAAGGTTATACCCAAACCCATAAGTGTGAAACTGAATTATAGTAATAAGGTAGTCACATTAGGAAAAACAATACAATTTAAAGCAACTGTAAATCCATCAAATGCTAATCAAGCAGTGGCATGGCGAAGCAGCGATGCAAAAATAGCGAGTGTTGATAAGAATGGTAAAGTGAGTGCAAAAGCTGTAGGTACTGCATATATATATGCAAAGACGATAAATGGTAAGGAAATTAGAGCAACTGTTAAAGTGATACCTCAACCGATAAGTGTGAAATTGAATAATACTAAGAAGGTTATGAAAAAAGGCACTGCATATACATTCAAAGCAACTGTAAATCCTTCCAACGCTAATCAGGCAATAACTTGGAGAATCGGTAATAATAAAATCGCAACTGTGGATAAAAACGGAAAAGTAATTGCAAAATCAGAAGGATTAACATGGCTTTATGCGAAAACCATAAATGGAAAAGAAATCAAATGTTTAATTAAAGTAGTGAAATAAAAATTCTAAATTAATGTAGTGTTTCATCAAAAACGCTATAAATTATTATAGGGTTTCAAAAAGGTAGAGGATTAGTAAGGAAACGAATATCCGCTACCTTTTTTTTGTTAAACAACATGTAACAAAATTAAAGGAGAATTATATTTGTTATAAGAGTCTCTTTTATGACCTTTCATCCTTCTAGAAATGAATTACCGGAAAGATCAAAAGTTGCATCTTTATTTATATGGAAATTAACAAATAGAAAATCCTAAAATAATTTAGATGTCCATTTTATGCAATTTTCACTGTTGTTCCATGTAACTGATAACTTGAATCTCATTCAATAAATCATGTCTTAATTTCCGCTGTATTTGTAACTGATCTCGTTGCTTGAAATAAGCTTCCATTTCCTGCTCATAGACAGCTTGGAGCTGCTTGCGAATCATTTGTTCTTTCTTGGCATTAAAATAAGAATCTTTTTTCTTCCACAAAAACAACTGTGAAATTGCAGTAAATAAAAGAAGCAAGAACGCAGGCAAAATCAAGGAACCGGGAGAATGCTGCTGATAAGATAAGTCAATCATCAACATAATCGGAACCTGAGAGAATACAAATAATAGGCTGATATTGGGAAGAGCGGTAATCAATCCCTTAGACTTGAGAATGATGTTTGCCAACCAAAAATTAAAGAGTAAGGCAGGAGGCATCACAATTAGATTCTCAAGCCACCCGAGAGCCTCCAGCGGCTTTTGAAACACCATGATGAATAAGAGAATACCGAATATCTCACTTAAGAAAATTCCGATAAATATGTATAGAAGTGTGATGATAAATCGCTTCATATCATGTTTATAAATATAAGCAAACGATAAATACAGAAAAACTGGCGAGATAAGCGATTTAAGCTCCGTATCATACCATAAAACAGTGGCGGTTAAAAGCGCCCATAGGATATAAAATATAAAAATGACCGCTTCCCGCTTAAAATTATTTTCGCGCTTGATCAAAAAGTGATGAGTGAAATATAACCAAATTATGTTACATAGCATTTGATTAATGACTGTTGTTAAAATACGCATAATTACGCTCCTTTCGGATCGTCTGTTTCTGTATTCTCCATATATTTAATAACCTGTATTTCATTCAATAAATCATGGCGGAGTCTGCGCTGAAGCTGTTCTTGATCCCTTTGCTTCATATAAGCACTCATCTCCTGTGTATAAAAAGCCTTCAACCGCACATTAAGTTGTTCCTGCTTCCTTGTATTATAATAATTTTCTCGCTTCTTCCAAAGAAAAATTTGAAAAAAGAGTGTGAAAAAAGCAAGAATCCATACTGCAATTTTTAACGATCCGGGTGCATGTTGTTGATAGGATAAGTCAATCATCAGCATAATCGGAATCTGTAAAAAGACAAATATCAAACTGATATTCGGTATGTCGGAAACTAGATTTTTGCGCTTAAGAACAGCATGCAAAATAAAATAATTGATCGCCAAAATCAGCGGCAAAAGCAATAGATTATCCATCCAGTTCATCGCTTCAAGTTGTCTGTGAAATACCGTGATAAAAATCAGAATACTGATGATTTCCGAAATCAAGATAACGAGAAAGATTAAGATAATGGTAATAATAAAGCGTTTTCTGTCGGGCTGATAAATATAGGAAAAAGACAGATACAAAAAAAACGGTGTAATCAAAGCCTTGAACTCTGTATCATGCCAAAAGATTGTTGCGGTAAATACAGTCCAGATCATCCATAATACATAAACTTTAGCTTCTCTTTTCCGGTTATTTTCTTTTGGTGTTAAAAACTGATGCGTGAAACGGAACCAGATTACCATACACAGCAGTTGCGTCAAAATTGTTGTTATAGCTCTCACAGCGAATGCTCCTGCGGATGCATATGGTTTTGTTCCATATATTTCACGATTTGAATTTCATTTAAGAGATCATGACGCAGCTTTCTTTGAATCAACAGCTGATCTTTTTGTTCCAAATAAGCATCAAGTTCTAAATTATAAATATCCAAAAGCTGATGATTCAACATCTTCTGTTTTTTGATGTTGAAGTATTCATCCTTTTGACGCCATATAAGCATTTGAAAAAACATTCCTAACACGGCAATAAACAGGCAGGGGACGACCAAAGATCCGCGATCATGAGGATGCAGTGTCAATTCTACCATCAATGTCATCGGAATTTGTGACAGAAAAAAGATGAGTGTAAAAGAAGGAAGCTGTCCGATGGAATTGCATTTCTTTAGAATGAAGTTAAACGCAACGATATTAAAGGACAGAATAAAAGGCAGAAGTAAGATATTATCGATATAAGAAATATTTTCGGGTCGTACATTTAAACACAGTGTTAATATTAACAAAGCAATTACCTCAATGATCATCGTGACTGCTTCTATTGCCAGAATTGCTAATGCAAAGCGTTTTAAATTAAACTGATAGATATAGCTGAAAATCAGAGTCAGAATGATCGGTGTAAGGACGGTTTTAACGGCAGTGTGATACCATAAAATAGTTGCGGTAAGAAAAATCCATATGATCCATATCGGATAAGATTTGACTTCTCTTTTCCAATTATTTTCTTTCGGAGTTAAAAAATAATGGGTAAAGACAAGCCAAACAACGGAAACAAGAACTTGATTAAAAATCGTAGTAATCACTCTCATAAGCACTCCTTCTATATTTGTAAGGTGACATTCACACTTACTTGATTTTCTTGATCGTCTACAGAGATATTACCGCGATTTCGTTTAACGACATCTTGAATAATACTGATTCCCAAACCGTGATTTTCTTTATCCTTTTTCGTAGAAAGCGGATGCTCAAGATTAATTTTATTCTCTTTCAACTTACTGTTGGTCACTTGGAGTATCATTGTATGATTGTTAATACGCGATTTGATTGTAAGAAATCGCTCTGTTTCGGCTACGGGAGCACAAGCTTCAATCGCATTATCCAAAAGGTTGGTAAACAGCCGCATACAATCAAGGGGATCTATTGACAGATCATCGGGCAATATGACTTCGCTTTCAATCTTTATGCGGTTTGCTTTGGCAATAAGAAACTTGTTGTATAAAATAGCATCAATTACCTTATTTTGACAATATTCTAATTGTTGAATTTGATCGGATTTTTCGATTAACTCATTGATATAAGCTCTAGTGGCTGCTTCATCTTGAAAAGCTTCGGGATGCTGTACATTCATTTTTTGTAACAGTTCATTTTTGATTTCCAACAACTGTTTTTCATTTTCCTGTGATGCAATATAGTGTTCTTTTTGTAAGGCAATCTGTTTAGTCAGAATATCATTGTCAGCTTCCAGCTTGGCTCTTTGGATAATCGTGCGATAGACCATGTAAAGAGCACCGTAGGAAATCACACAGATAAGAATTGCAAAGATCTGCAGGGGTATTGTATAGGCTTTGGTTTCCAGTAATACAATGCTGAGCAGGGTAATAATCGTGATTGCTTGTAATATGGAAAAGCATAATAACCAATTTGCTTTTTTCATGTTCTGTCTCCTTTAAATTGTATGTATCATATAATCATGAAAAGCAGCTTCGCTTGTTTTTGAATGGCTTCTTGAGATCGGTATCGCCCAAGAGTCAATGAAAAAAGTTTGCTTATTGATTGCGGTTACTTTGCTGAAATTTACAACAAAGCTATTGTGGCAGCGATGAAAGTAGGGACCAAGTACTGACATTAGATCCTTGATGTCTTCTTTGACTCGAAGTTTTTCGTCCTTGGTGACAATATATGTATAGCGCTTGACTCGCTCTAAATATAAAATATCATCCGTATTTACTACAAGCTTGGAAGAACCTTGTGTTACTAAAATCGTTTTCGCGGTTTCTTTAATAAGGTTCATAGCTTTTTCCACAGCAATCGGAAGTCGTTTTTCTAACTCCGATTTTAACAAAAAGTAACAATGTTTCGTATCCTGTGCATCGGTAACAGTATGAATATATGCAGTGATGTAAATGATACAGGAATGCGGGTGGCTTTCATTGATTATTTTAGCAAGCGAAATGCCGTCGATATCAGGCATCATGACATCTAATAAAAAAATACTGTAAGCATTCATTTCCGGCAAATCTTTTAAAAGTTCTGCAGCGCTTGAATAAACCTTGCAGGAAAGCTCCGGTATATTTAGCTTCTCAACCTCTTGCTGCAGGTGCTTTGCTTGTGCCGGTATATCTTCACAAATAATTATATTTTGCATACTTTCTCTCCTCACGGTATATTTTAACATAATTGCTGTCGATTTTTGACATGAATGTGAGCAGTCTAATTACCAAAAATTACATATTTTGTGCAAATCGGGACATACGGGGAGTTAAGGGGCAGGTCGATATGGTATTGTATAATAAATATATGGAACGAGGGATGTCCGATAATAAAGTAAAAATTATTTTATTTTGAACTACTATGATAACTTCATAGGGAATGATTATTTGTTCAAACAATGAAAGCCTAAATACAAAGGAGAATTGACTATGGTTAAAAAACTTATCAAAACGATGTTATGCTTTTTACTTACTTTATCTTTAGTTAGTTCGTTCAATCTGACAGAGGTGCAGGGAGCGAGCTATCCTAATTGGAGTGCGGGCGCATATAATGGCGAAAATCCGTTATCTGCCGGATACAGAGGACAATGTACATGGTATGTATGGGGAAGGGTAAAAGAATTACATGGAATCAGATTGCCCGGATTAATCGGGCAATGGCAAAATGCCGGGACAGTTTCCAGTAATCCTACCACAGCTTCAATTGCACTAATTGTAAATGCAAACGGTACTATACTGCATACCGCTTATATTGAGAGTGTGAATGGCAATTCCTTAGAGTATAGTGAAGCCAACAGCACTTATTTTGGTGATCCTAATCATTATTATTACTATACTGCATCGAAATCGATCACCCAATATGTAAACGATGCGATTAGGTATACAACAGGAGCTAAATATGTGAAGTTTGTTCAATTACCTGTTACTCCACCGTCTGTTCCAGATCCTACACCGACACCAAGCCCAACCCCTCCTTCGCCAAATCCTAATGTGACTTGGGAAATGCCGTGGGTAACGCTTGATCAGATCAATCAAATTGTAACGGTTAACTGGTATGCAGTTAATAATACGGATTATTACAAAGTAACAATATTGGATAATTGGGCCAATGCGATTGCGTATGAAAAGATTATATATGAAAACTCTTATACGGTGAAATTACCTAACCGCGGTGGGTTTATAGCATATTTTGATGCATGCAATTCGGCCGGATGTATCCGCTCCAGAGGCAAATATTTTTATCTGATGGATAATGAACCTACATCTGTTACAATGGGGACATCAGTATCAGAAGTTAATTTAGATATTGGACAAACTTATAAATTATCTGTTAATCTAAATCCTTATCATTCCTATGTCGGTAATATAACATGGACATCATCTTCACCGTCTGTTGCGAGCGTTGATCAAAACGGTAATGTAAAAGCGTTAAAAGCCGGCGGTACGATTATACGAGCTAAGCTCGATAACGGTCAAGAAGCAAAAGTTTTGGTTCGAGTTGCCGCAAAACCGATTGCTGTTAAAATAACGGATAGTAAAAAGGTAATCAGTAAAGGTTTTTCTTATACGTTCAGAGCTATAGCTACTCCTAATAATGCAAGCCAAAAGGTTACTTGGAGAACGGGAAATCCTAAAATTGCTACTGTTGATAAGAATGGCAAAGTAACCGGCAAATCTGAAGGACTCACATGGCTTTATGCAAAAACAACAAACGGAAAAGAAGCAAAAGCTTTAGTAAAGATTATACCGCAACCGAGCGGTGTAAAATTGAATTACAGCAGTAAGGTAGTTACATTAGGCAAGCAAACAAAGTTTAAAGCAACGGTAAATCCGACAAATGCGAATCAAGCGGTAACATGGCGAAGCAGCAATACAAGGGTGGCGACCGTAGATAAAAACGGATTGGTAAAAGCAAAAGGTGTAGGAACAGCGGTTATTACTGCCAAAACGATTAACGGCAAGCAGGTAACGGCAACAGTAAAAGTAATTCCGCAGCCTCAGAGCGTGAAGCTAAATACAGCCAAGCGAGTTATGAGACGCGGAACGACCTATAAGTTTAAAGCGACAGTAAATCCAACCAATGCGAATCAGGCAGTTACATGGAGAACCGGGAATTCCAAAATAGCCACAGTAGATAAAAACGGGAAAGTAACAGCGAGATCTACGGGCTTAACATGGCTATATGCAAGAACAGTGAATGGGAAAGAAATACGAGCGTTAATTAAAGTAACAAAATAATTGTAAAAAGGATAGAGATTGAATTATTGTGAGGGTATGAATAAATGTATTTAGAAAATATTTAAGCTCAAAACTTTCATATGAGGAGAAAACGTTATGAAACAGTATACTGCAGCTTTTCTATGTATATCTGTGATTGGTATGAGTGCATGCTCAAGCATTTCATCTGATATAACTATTGAATACGGAGATAAAGTAGTAAATGAAAATTATTTTGATGTAAAAGAGGGAGAAAAGCTTTCTTTAAATGTAGCAGTTGATTCTAAGGTAGTCGGCGTATACGATGTAAAAGCCACTATTACCGGACAGACTAAGCGTGAGGAAAGCAAAAAAGTTAAGGTTGAAGATACTGTTAAAGCAGAAATCAAATTGCTTCAGCCTGAGCAAATATTTGAAATCCCGTTTCAAGCATCCTATAATCCGATCGGTAATATTGATACCGTAACGGATAAAGCAGACGGTGAGTATAAAGTGATAGATCTTGTCAGCCAAGACGAATATGATAAAAGAATTAAAACAGTCAAGGATTTCAGGAAGAAGGCAAAGAAGCAAACCTTTGAAACTAATGATCAAATAAAAAACTATAAGAAATATCGTTTGCGCAGCGGATATACGTTATTGACAAGTGACGTGGATACGCAGAAAGCGGGAACCTATACAATCCATGTCGCTGTTGTTGATCACGGTTATAATATTACAGAAGCAAGCTATAAGGTAAAGGTGCAGGAAAAAGGTGTGAGTGTAAACAAAGAGAAGTTGGCAGCGGGTGTGAAAGGTACTAAAATGGGGAAAGCAATCTCATATAAAGTTAATAAACAGGCAGAACCAAAGAAGAAAGAAACAACAGAAGAAAAGCTTGTTGTTAATGGAGAAGCTGCAGCTACGCCAAAACAAGAAAGCACTCAACCATCATCAAATACTGCTTCAAATGAAACGATTGATGCGCAAGGCAGTCCGGTCTTACAAGCCGCATTGAATTATGTAGGAGCGAATATGGCTTGTGATGAGCTTGCGACTATGGCGTTAGTAAACAGCGGTTATTTAACCGGAATGCCGGAAAAGATCTTTCGACAAGGCAATTATTACAATATCGGTGTCTATCAAATGCCGGCAATCGGTACATATATATCTGAAGGAGAGGCAGTTCCCGGCGATCTCATTCTTTATGATGACGGCGGAGTAGGCTCTATGCACGTTGCCGTATATGCAGGTAACGGCAAGGCAGTACATGGTGGATTTAACAATAAAGTCGTCATTAATTCGGTATATATCGGAACCGGCCCGAAATATTTTCGAGTACCGCCGATCTCAATGAAGGTATACGGTCATGCGACAGATGAGAACGGAAATATGATATGGCCTGAGACTAAATATCCAAGTTCTACCGTACCGCCGACAAATAATTCAGGAACTTCACCTGATCATTCAGAAATATTTAACGATGATGATTTTGGCGGAAACGGTTATGTAGTCAATGAATATACATCGACTGTTGAAATAAACGGCACGACCATTACGGTAAAATCATCTTCACCGATAGGTGATAATTACATATCAGAACAAATGATGCAATATGCACAAGGGAGCATCACAATGGAACAGCTGAAGGCCAATTTAGAAGCAAAGGGATATACTGTTAACAATTAATGTTTGAAATTGAGCCTAAAACTTTTGATAGTGCTTATATTGATCAGCACGTGAATTTTTACTAACATCAAAGAATTATTATTAATGACAGCATCTATCAATCACATCTGTTTCAGAATAAAGACAGCGAAAACATCATCGCTGTAAATTCAGAACATTTTCCTTTTTCTTCCCTGAAACCGCTTTTATTATCCACAACTTCGGTGTATAATAATTCATAGGAAAGTGAGGCATATGTTTTATGATTGCTGAATTAATTAATAAAATAAAAGGGAAAGGGATCCGCATCGTATTTACCGAGGGAAGCGACCCGCGTGTACTGAAAGCTGCGGTTAGACTCTTTGAGGATCAAGTATTGGAACCGGTGCTGTTAGGCAACCGCAACGAAATTACCGGATGTGCCAAAGCAAACGGCGTCTCGGTAGATGAGATGGAAATACTGGATCCATATGAGTATCAAATGATGGACGAAATGGTTACGAAGATGATTGAACTACGTAAAGGAAAAATGGATGCGGAAACATGCCGCAAGCTGTTGTTACAAACCAACTACTTCGGTACCATGCTTGTTCAATTGGGCTATGCGGATGGTTTGCTGGGCGGAGCTACCTACTCCACAGCCGATACCGTAAGACCGGCACTGCAGCTGATCAAAGCAAGACCGGGTAATTCCATTGTATCAAGCTGCTTTATCCTGTTAAAAGACGAAGAACAGCTCGTTATGGGCGATTGTTCCATCAACATCGATCCAAATACCGATGAACTGGTTGAGATTACACTACAGACAGCAAATACCGTACGCCAATTCGGAATTGAACCGCATATCGGCTTGTTATCCTATTCTACATACGGCTCTGCCAAAGGTGCGAGCGTTTCCAAGGTACAAGAGGCAAGCGAGCGCTTAAACCGTATGCCGTTAGATTTTGAGGTAGACGGAGAAATGCAGTTTGACTGCTGTGTTGCCGATGAAGTGGCGAAGCTGAAAGCACCGCATTCCGATGTGGCGGGACACGTCAATACATTTATCTTCCCTAATATCGATGCCGGCAATATCGGTTATAAGATTGCGGCACGACTGGGCGGATACGAAGCAATCGGACCGATTCTGCAAGGCTTAAACGCACCGATCAACGACTTGTCACGCGGCTGTAACGAAGAAGAAATCTATAAGATGGCAATTGTTACTGCGGCACAAAAAGGCATGGACATATAATACAACACAATAACAGTCAAGGCATCATACACATGGTGCCTTTTTTCTGTATCCGATTAACCTGACGATCAACCATAAAAATTCCCATATCAAAGCGATTCACCGCATCAACGCTTAAAATAACTAAATATCGCACGCAATTCATCGCATTCATGGTATAATAAACACAGCGAAAAAAACTAAAGGAAGTGACACCATGGATCAACTGCAATCCGCCCGCAAAAAAATCAACGAAATCGATGCGCAAATGGCAAAACTGTTTGAAGAACGGATGCAAACAGTCGAAGAAGTCATCGCCTATAAGCTGGCACACCAAATGGAAATTTTGGACTCCGCAAGAGAGGCACAAGTCATAGAAAAAAACACCGAATACATACAAGATACAACCTATAAAGGTTACTATACCGAGTTTATCACCGAAGTGATGAGATTGTCACGAGCCTATCAAAAGACCCGTATTCACCATAATCATATAGCATATGCAGGAACATTGGGAGCCTTTTCCCATATAGCGGCGATGCAGCTGTTTCCCGATGATACGCTCGTACATTTACCGACCTTTGAGGAAGTTGTCGAACAAGTAGAGAACGGAGAAGCAAGTTACGGCGTGTTGCCGTTTGAAAATTCCTATACCGGAGAAGTCGGAGAAAACATGGATTTAATCCTGTCACATAATATTTGTATCCATCGTATGTACGACTTAAAAATACATCAGAATCTGTTAGGCATCAAAGGTGCCGAAATCAGCGATATCCGCCAAGTATATTCCAAAGATCAAGCAATATCACAGTCAAAGAAATTCTTGGAAGGCAGAAATATTGAATGTATTCCCTATCCCAATACAGCGATGGCAGCACAATATATTGCCGAACAAAACGATATTACCAAAGCCGCAATCGCATCTAAAGAAACCGCGGAACTGTACGGATTAAGCATATTGGCAGAAGATATAAATACATCGAGTGATAATACGACTCGCTTTATTGTCATAGGAAAACAGTTACCGGCAGAAGGAAATCGCATTTCCTTAGTATTTACCCTGCCGCATACCACCGGATCCTTAGCCAAAGTAATGGCAATCATCAGCGATCACGGATTCAACATGGAAAGCATCCACTCCCGTTCATTAAAAGATGAACCGTTTGCCTATTATTTCTATGTAGAGTTAGTAGCGCAGCTTGACAGCAAAGAATTTAAACAACTGTATACCGCGATGAAGTCGTTATGTAAAGAAATAAAAATTGCAGGATACTATACGAAAGAAAGTAGGGATGAAGCATGAGATTTGTAAAAAACGAAGTGAATACCACACCGATTGAAGATACGGTATTTGTAATTGTTGAAAAAGCAGCTAAAGCAAAAGCACAACACGGCAAAGACAAGGTTGTCGATGCGACGATCGGATCCTTGTATGACGAAAGCGGAAAGCTTGTTGCCTTTGACTCCGTATTTACTCCATACAATGAAATACCGAAAGAAATCAAAGCGAAATATGCCGGCTCGTTTACCGGGAATAAAAGCTATCGCGATCAAGTGGCGAACTGGCTGCTTGGCTCAATCAACAGCACATTGGCACACAGCGTAATTGCGACACCGGGCGGAACCGGCGCAGTGAATATTACAATCAGTGAATGCTTAGATCAAGGGGAAACTGTGATACTGCCGCAAATTGCATGGGGATCCTATCAATTAATGGCAACAATGGCGAATTTAAAAACAAAGACATATTCCTTATTTGAAGATGATCATTTCAATATAACCGACTTTAAACAAACGTGCCGTGAAGTTATGGCGCAACAAGAAAAGCTTGTCGTAGTGATCAATGATCCATGCCATAATCCGACCGGTTATTCATTAACCGAAGCAGAATGGAAAGAAGTTATCAGCTTTTTAAATGAATGCGGCAAGCAAATGCCGGTCGTATTATTAAACGATATTGCCTATATTGATTACTCCTATGATATTATTCATTCCCGTGACTATATGGAACAATTCAACGCCATCAGTGAAAATGTAATTATTGTGATTGCTTTCAGCTGCAGTAAATCTTTGACATCCTATGGCTTGCGATGCGGTGCAGCACTGATTATGGGACAAAATGCGGAAGATGTGCGCAATGTGGAAGTGGTGTTTGAAAAGGCGGCACGTGCAACATGGTCCAATATTGCCAATGCGGCAATGGATAATTTCACCGCTGTAACGAGCGATCATTTAGCAGCATATAACAAAGAAAAAGCAGGTTATGTGGAATTGTTAAAACAGCGCAGTGATATATTTACAAGCGAAGCGAAAGAAGCGGGACTGCCGTGTTATCCGTATAAGGAAGGCTTCTTTGTGACAATACGTATGGATAATAATGAACAAAGAGATCGTTATCATCAGGCATTGATGGATGAATTAATATTTACCGTAAAAGTAAATCAAGGCATTCGTGTTGCGGTCTGTTCTTTAAGTGTCAGTGACTGTAAGGGACTGGCAAAACGCATGAAAACCATACTGGATCACTGTCAGTAAGGAAACCGCATGTTTACCAATGTTCAATACGGCTCCACTTCCGATCCGGAAGCGATGGACGTGTGCAGTGTGCAGGAAAACTGCGCATGGGTAATTGACGGAAGTGATGCACTGTTTCCTACTCATATCACCGAAGCAGCACATGACGGCGAATGGTTTGTCAAAGAATTAAACATGTATTTAAAACAAAACTTAACCAACCGACGATGGAGTATTCCCGATATTATGTATCAGGGAATGCGGCATATTCACCGACGGCTTTTAAACTATCCGACAGCGCAAAACTGTTGCGATTTAGAATTTCCTAATGCTTGTTGTGCAGTGGTCAGAGTACTGCACTCACGCTTATACTATTTTATATTAGGAAATTGTGAGCTGATCATCACTCATCAAGATAACACGATAACCTCATACAGCGATTTGCGGCTTCAGGAGTTGGACGCTAAATTATTAGAGTTAAGCAGAGAAATGCATGATAAAAAGCGTATGCCGTTATTCACAGCGCGTAATTTTATGGATCATTTACTGGTGGAGAATCGCTTAAAGCGCAATATTGAAGGCGGATACTATGTGTTGGGAGAAGATGCGACTGTAGTGAAATATGCCTTGACAGGTTCCATGCCGCTGCATGATATAAAAAGCGTATCGCTTGTATGTAACGGTTTTTCCAAATACTATAACTGTCAAAAGGTAACGACTTATTTGGATCAATATTTAAAACAGGAACGAAGCGGAGAGTTTGTAGAACTGTACGAATCGATGTTAATGAAAAAACAGAAAAACGAAAAGCTGGCACGTTATATGCAGGAGACATTATCCGGACAAAGCACCGTAGTATTTTTTGATGTCAATGAAGTGAATCAGCTTCATCATCGAAACGAATAAAATAAAACTTCACAGAATTGAAATAAGGTAAGGAGGAAGCTTATGATTTTATTCGTCAGCGGACGCTGTGATATACCGGCGTTTTACAGTGAATGGTTTTTCAATCGCATTCGTGCCGGCTTTGTCGATGTGCGCAATCTGTACGATCCGCATCAACTCAGCCGCATTCCTTTAACCAAAAGCAATATCGATGCTTGTCTTTTTTGTACCAAAGATCCTTTCCCGATGATTAACAGATTAGATGAAATTCCCTTTCCGTATCTTTTCCATATCACCTTAACACCGTATCATCACGATATTGAACCGCATGTACCTGATAAGCAACAGGTGATTCAATCCATTATCGCATTAAGTGAAAAAATCGGAAAAGAGCGAGTTGTCTTACGCTATGATCCCGTCCTGTTAAATAATCGCTATACGATAGAGTATCATCAAAAGGCATTTCAAAAGCTGATTGATCAAGTAGCACCCTATATTGACACCATCATTTTTTCCTTTGTCGATATTTATAAAAATACGACCCAACATGCGAAAGAACTGTCCTTACATCCAATCACAAAAACCGAAATGATAGAGTGTGCAAAGGTCTTCTCAAAAATCGTTAAACCTTATGATTTAACGCTGCAAACCTGTGCGGAAGCGATTGATCTGAGCGAGTACGGAATCAAAAACGGAGCCTGTATATCAAAGGAAATTATGGAAAAGCTGCTTCATCATCCATACGATCCGCCGCAGGGAAAGGCAGTTAGAAGCTGTAACTGTCTGTCGACGGTTGATATTGGTGATTATAATACCTGTTCTCATTATTGTCGCTATTGTTATGCGAATTATAATGAAGAAGCGGTAAAGCAACGCTGCCTCACTCACAACCCCGACGCAAGTGTGCTGATCGGTGAAATTACGGCAAAGGATCATATCACAATTCGCACAGAAAAGCAACATCGTCAGATACCGTTATTTTAATTCAAACTTTATAATATTAGCGAATGGTAATATTACATGAAGCGAAATCCTATTGATCATTCGCAACAAATGAACAGAGAACTATCTTTTGAATCAAGAAAACAGCCGCATGTATGCGTTTCGGGTATCCCTTAAACATACATCGGCTGCTTTTTTTATTGGGCAGAAAATTGCAGAATTACCGAAAAATTATAACAGAAATGCGTTGTTTAAAGCGTCGAATCTCAATCAATGTAAAATGCGATAATATCAATTGTTAAAATTTTCAAGTGCTTAAGCTGTTGACATATCCCCATGTATGATTTATTATAAAAAAACAGACAGAAAAAGGAGATTTTATGAAAACAATGAAACTTCCTGAACTGATTGCGAATTTGCAGCAACAGGACGAAGCAGCCTTTAATGAAATCTATCGGCGTTATTATAAGCTGGTTAGATACATCGCATACGGACTGACCAAAAACCATGCCGACACGGATGAAATTGTTCAGGAAGTTTTTTTGCAGGTTCAAAAATCAATCAATGATTTAAAAGAACCGTCTCAATTCAAAGCATGGCTGAGTCGCATAACTTATTCCAAAGCCAAAATGTTGTTTCGTAAAAACAAAGATCATTACATGGGCGATGAATATTTGGATCTTTTACAAAACAGCGAAGAAATGCGTGAAGAATTTTGTCCGCAAAAGAAAGCGCATCATGAAAGCGATTTAGAGGTGCTGTATGACTGTATGAGAAATCTAAAATCGCAATATCGTGAAGTGCTGATTTTGTTTTTCTTTTCACAGTTGTCAATTAAAGAAATCGCCGAATTGACGGAAAGCCCGGAAGGGACGATAAAAAGTCGTTTGTTGTATGCGAAAAAATATTTGAAAGCAGAAATAGAAGCATATGAAAAAGCAAATGATATTACATTGAACTTTCATAATAAAACTTTGGAAGCAACACTGTTTATGTTAGGCGGTTCATTGGTTAAAGAGCCAAAGTTTGTGTCGATTCCTTTTTTGCGAACGGCAATTCCTACATCAGGAATATTACAGGCTATTAAATTTTCATTAACCGCTGTTATTTGTCTTTCAACTGCATTAGGTATCAAGGCATGGATAGATGCGGAAAGTAACAAAACACAGGATACGATAACACCGAAAAAAGAATTTCGCTCCTTAGAGTATCGGAATCAAAAGATTGTTACACCGAGAGAAGCTTATACCGTCTTAATTGATTGGGCAGATTGTGATGTGGAGATGAGGACTAAAAGTGAACGGGAGATTCAGGAGATTCTTCCGGTTTATGAAGCTTTGATTGATTATCAGGGTGGTTATCAAGAGTTATTAGAACGCAGAAATTGGCATCAGCTGATTGAAAAATATAAATAATTGCAGTATTTTTAAAAAATTTCATATTTGTTCAACCTTTCAACAGTTACCTGCATCCAGTATCTGAAGCATCGGCGAAGAGTAACCGGATTTTGTTTCAAATCGCTTGCTTAATGATTGAGGTGATTACAGTGCAGAAAAAATTTATAATTATAATGATTGCTTTAATAAGCACTTTTAGTATTGCTTTGGCATGCGATTATGTGCAAAAAACGATGAAAGCAAGTGTTGCTAATTATCAATCCGGTGGTGAGGTAACAGGCAGGATCGGATATAAAGGAGTACTGCCGGACGGGACAAACGGAGCAATGAAAAAAGGTGATTCTATATTATTTAATGAAACTTCTCCGGAGGGTGATCCGTTAGCTTGGCGATTAATACAAAGCGGCTCAAGTAATGCGACCAATCCGGGTTCCTATACATTAGATTCTACGGTTTTTCAAGGTTTTACTATATCATCCGGTCCGGTAATTACTTATCCTTCATCTACATGGCATGTAATGAATTCACGTGCATGGGGACCTGTTATCTGGGGAACCGGAATTTTATATCGAGATAGTAATGTTCGAACAGTATTAGATCAATTAAATTCGTCAGTTGCAAATAATGTGGTAGAAAATTCACTGATTAAGGATCGCTTGGTCTACAAAAATTTTCGTGCAGAAAGTACTGGCGCTAGCATTGAGAATTTTATAGATTATTCAGAAAATCGAATATTTGTTTATCACAGTGCATATGAACTTTCATGGGGATATGGTTCACAACCCAGCGGCTTGGGATTAACATCGGCAGATATTACAGTAAATAACTGTGATGTGTATTGGGGAACAATACGCTTTTCCACACTTGATATGCAACATATGGTTACTTGTGCAACTGGTGCTTACACCGACCCACGTCATAATGTCAATACTTCTCATTACTATCGTTTCGGAACTTTCCTTGATCTTTCAAATGTGGTATTTGCCGTTTCAAAGGGAACCGCAAATGAGATCGCAAAAGTGAAAGAGCCGGTATTTACAACCGGTGACTTGATGAAAAATGCGGTTGGTGAGGATATGAAACTCCGCATACATGATTCTGCTTTGACTGTGAATTTTAATTCAATTAAGAATCAAACCGGTAATGTGGTTTCTAAAATAATTGAGAACAGTACGGTGAAGTTAAACGCTGATGCAAATAATGGCACTGATGCGCGCGGGAATTCATATACATTATCGGTATTGGTGTTTAATCAAAGCGGAGAATTGAAATATTATAAGCCGCTTGAATCGGCTAAGGGTAAAGGTGATTATACATTTGATACTACCGGGATTCCAATCGGTAATTATAAGATTGCGATTGTTAATGAAGCATATAGCGATAGTGATAACACTCCTGCCGGATGCTCATTAATTTCTGATTATAAAAATCTTGAGATTGTAAAACCGCATAGTATAAGTTATACAGCGACACCGCAAAGCGGAGCATCAGGCGGAAACGAATATGAGTTTAACAAGAATGTAAATGCAGGACAGGTGATAGGAAAAATTACAGTCAATCCTCAAGGAGTGATGCCGCTGACTTATACAGTAGAATCTGACGGGGACAATACTTATCAAAATTTTGAGATTGACGGATTGAACAGTCAAGGTTCTTCAAATAATACATCCTTGAATGTAAAAATCAAAAATACTGCACCTGACTTATCAAACGGCGGATTAAAAGCAGGGACTTATAAATTTTGTATTAATTCTGTTGATGCGAACGGAGATCCGATCGTAGCTACAACAGACACAAAAGCATGTACATCATTCACTGTAGCGAAAACAAAGTTGACGGTAGCGTTTGATGATTCCAATATGACAAAGAAATCAATGGTAGATGCGGCAACAGCTTGGAGTGAAACAGCGACAGCGAATCCGAGTACAGGAGTGAAAATTACTTATTCCAAAACAGGTGGATTCTCAAGCTTGATTGAAATAGATTCGGAAACAGGTCAAGTTACTTATAACGGTAATAATGCGTTTAATAAGGTGACGATTCGGGCAACCGCTGATGATGATCCAAGTACGGGTAATGATAATTATGATCCTGTGTATGTAGAAAAGGAAATCATTATCTATCGTGGTGTGAATGCGACATTGACACCGGACAGTGCTTCAAGCGATACAACTACACCTACTTTCACGGCGAGTCAAACGAATGTAAAGGGAAATGGAGTGATCGGAACCATTCAAGGAACTGAGGGAACTCCCGATATAATCGGCGGTACACAGACAACTTATCGTTATGAAATCATAAACGGACAAGATTCG
>CANOSP010000009.1 GCA_947569705.1 uncultured Erysipelotrichaceae bacterium | reverse complement strand
CTTGCTTCTATGTTTAATCTCTTATCTTATTTCCACTTTCTACTTGCAATTCAGGGTTTTTTTATTATTGCATCCTTAATTTAAGATGCATCACTTCAACGTATATATCCGAAAAAACCTTTATCAGTACATGATTCATATGAAAAAATCGATTGATTATTTTCGTAATTGATATTTCAATCGATAGGTTTTCCCCTCACTGTCATCATCAAAATACTCCGTATAGCTGAATGTCAGCCTTTTTGTGTTTGCCGCTACTATAAAAACCAAGCAGCCGCGCTTAGTCTCATTGGGTTTCAATGCATACGTATCGGGAAGCTGGTGTGCTACATCGAATTCCTCCTCCGGCTCAAAGGGCCCCTCATCATCGAAGCGGATATAAAAATCTTCCTTGAACATCGTCAGGATTTCATTCGTATGATTTTGAATTGTTACATGCAGACAAATAAACATGGCCTCCTCTGACACAACATATTGACGAAGCTTTTGGTTACATAATTCTATACTGCGCAGGGTACACGTAAAAAATTGTGTTTGAAAGGCGTTTTTCATTGCCGGATTGGGACAATAATCACTTGTTAATAAGATCTTATCCCCATCTTTTTCATGAGCGATGATTTCCATCTGCTTCACCTCCATATAGGTAGTATATGAAAGTTGAAAGATACTTTGTGTCGAAACAGCTAAATTATCGGATTAGGATAGAAGCGAATACCATCCTTAATGACATGAATCAATTCATCACCGTAAAAGCGCTTCATGACCTGCGATAATTCCTTTCCCGAAAATAACAGAATATTTGCTTTTCCGCCCTGCTTTAAAATGCCGTAATCATTTAATCCGAGCGCACGAGCGGGATATAACGTACAGGCAGCCAGCACATGAGTGAGATCGGATATACCATGTTGTTTTGCGTACAGTTTTGCACAAAGCAATTGATCAAGACAAGGCTCACTATGATAGCCGCAGCTGATACAAAAAGGCTTTTTGTTATCATAAAGATCATGTTTCATTGTCAGCGGTCGGCATATTTCCGCCTTGCTTTGACAAGGCTTTGTATGTACATCGATCATACTCGGATGGCGCAGCTGTTCTTTGACTTCGCTCAATACCGTTTCATTATGAATCAACATCGTGCCGTGACGAAGCAGCGTCCCGCTTAAGCTCTGCAGCTGATACGGAGTATCACTTGTTTGTTGCTTCAGCGCTTCGCTTCTGACATCAATATCGATAAAACCGGGCAGCGCTATATGATTTCTGCCCTCGATAATTCTTGTATCCTTGTCAATAAATTCACTTCCCAAACCACTTCCGATTTTTAAAATCCGGTCATGATAAACAGCGATAAATGCATGATGCTTTATCGTATTTCGCCTTGGATACATAGTATATACAGCCTCTAAGTGCTGAATCAAAACGGTTGCTTTCTTTTTCATAATCATCCTCAAATCAGGCTATATTATAACCTGAATGATTAAAAAAAGCGAATAAAAAAAGATAGTAAGCTATTTTTAAACGTAAAACAAGTCACAATTAAAACAGCCTTCCTAAAATAATCATGCATAAGCTTACAAGCACAACGGCTTTTATGATATAATGTGCGAAGAAAGGAGCTGATTGAATGCTGGAAAAATTGAAGGCATTGTTGAAGCCCAAGCATAATGAAACAACTACAAGAAAAACACCGGTGATTATCACCGTACACGGATACGGACGCAGAAGGAAACACGAAATGGATCATTTCGCCTTATGGGCAAAAAATGATCCGATCATGAAACAGTTTGAAGTCATTCAGTTTGATCTCTATGATTTATTTGATGAAACAGATTGTGATTGGCAAAAATGGGTCAGTCGTGCCAAGCTCGTAATCAATGAACAGGAATTAGCGGGAAAAGACATTTATTTGATCGGCTTTTCGATGGGCGGTGTGATTGCTTCCTATTTAGCCGCTACCTCCGGCAGTGTAAAAAAACTGATTTTATTAGCACCGGCTTTTCAATATATCAATGTCGATGCGATTACTTCCGTTATTACCAAGGGTGCCACTTCCATTTTCGGCGGCAGTGATTCAGGATCGCATGATTATGAGATTGAAATACCGAAACCGTTTTATAACGCCTTTACAAGTGTTATTAAAAATCTGAAAGCCTATATCAAAAACGTAAATTGTCCGGTATTGCTGCTGCACGGAGATGAAGATGAGGTCATCAGTGTAAAAAGCAGTGTTTACGCATATGATCGTATTCCGCATGAGAATAAGAAGCTGATTATTCTGCATAACGGACATCATCGTTTATTGATGGATCAAACAGTCAGTCAAGAGGTTTATCGCATCATCACCTTATTTATTCATGATCAAATTGTCATCGATCAAGGCTTTCCCGAGGCTGAGGATATATTAAAGGTTTATGAGCGACAAAACAGAATGCAAAAGAAAACAAGTGATGCATAACACTTGTTTTCTTTCTTTATTTACTGCTTTTTTCAATATTTAAACGATAAAATTTCTCACACAGATTCGTTATAAAGTTATTTTTATTATGCTGATACGCATATGCCGTAAGTGTCGTAATGATCAGACCGCCGACAAATGCACAAAGCATATCGGTAATGGAATCATGAACACCTTGTGTATAATGGTTAATGCAGTCATTGTTAAAAAAGATTAACATCGCATATTCATAAAATTCCCAGCATACCGCTATGGCAAGATTTGCCGTATTCATAAAGATCAAAAATAAATGATAATCATTTCGATCCTTAATTCGTGATACTTTTTTTATCATCATAAAAATTAACATGGAAACAATCGTGAAGATCAAGCCGCTGAAAAAATGAACGACCTTATCAAAATAAGGCTGTGAATAACCGTGAAAGCCTGAACCGATAAGTGAAGCGAAATAAACAAAAAGGATATTACAGATATAGATTTCATATACAGGCACAAGATGCAACACTCGAAACAATAACGGTACAATAAGCGGTGTTAAGCATGCGACAAATACCATGCCGAGCGCATTTGTATCATGATCCTGATAATTTAAATAAAAGCCGATGACAAGCGTTATCACATAGATAAGCACAAGTATATATAATATGCTTTTTAAACGCTTCTCTGCCTTATTTGACATGCTTGATATCCTCCAGCATCGAGAGCTTCAGCTTTAATAAACGCTCACTTAAATCCACATAATAAACCTGCGGAAATTCAAAACGCAGTACCTCATCCCACAGCTTGGCAAATTCACTTTCACTGTAGGAGCGAATTTCCTGCAGTTTCGGTACATCATAAACAAGTTTGCCGTCGATAAAGATCGGCTCCAGTAAATCACGCAGCGTATAGCTTCCGCCTTTCAGCGTTTTATTTTTCCAAGTATTCATCTGATGATAAATCGTCAAATCCTTTTCACTGTCAATCTGTTCCTCATACAAGGTCATAAGATCGGCAATCGCCTTTCCGCTTTCCTTGTCATAGATGCGATACAGCTTCTTAAAGCCGGGATTGGTTACCTTTTCAATATTTTCACTGACCTTTATTTTAGGAATCATTTCACCGTTTTCCATGACCGAGGACAGCTTATAGACGCCGCCGAATACCGGCGTGCTTTTACTGCAGACAAGGTTTTCTCCGACACCCATACTGTCAATCTGCGCTCCCTGTGAAATCAATGATTGAATCAAATATTCATCTAAAGAGTTAGATACGACGATTTTAGTATCGTTCATGCCGTTTGTGTTTAAAGCTTCACGAATCTTTTTTGATAAATATGCCATATCGCCCGAATCGATGCGTACTCCCGCCAATCGATACCCGTTAGGCTCTAAATATTCCTTTGCCAAGCGTATTGCATTCGGCAAACCGCTGCGCAGTGTATCATACGTATCTAACAGCACCGTACAGCTGTTAGGAAAGGTTTTCGCATAGGCAAGAAATGCTTCATATTCGCTGTCAAAGGATTGAATAAAGGAGTGAGCCATCGTCCCCAGTACCGGAATATCAAACTTTTGTCCCGCATATGTGGTTGCTGTTCCTGCCGCACCGCTGATATAAGCCGCTCTGGCACCGTAATTGGCTGCGTCAAAGTTATGCGCACGTCTGGCACCGAATTCCATAATTGCCCTTCCCTGTGCCGCTCTTACGATTCGTTTCGCCTTTGTCGCAATCAAGGTTTGATGATTGACTACCAAAAGCATTGCGGTTTCCAAAATCTGTGCTTCGATCAATCTTGCTCTGACACGAATCAACGGCTCATACGGAAAAACCGGAGTTCCCTCTTTCACCGCGTAGACATCTCCGGTAAAGATAAAGTGTCGAAGATAATCCAAAAACGGCTCACTGAATGTATGAAGTGATCTTAAATAAGCGATATCCTCATCACTGAAGTGCAGATTTTGGATAAAGCCGATAATTTCCTCTAAGCCGGCAAACACCGCATAGCCGCCGTTATCGGGATTCTTGCGATAAAATAAATCAAAGCTGACGATCTTATCCTTGGCATCACTGTTGAAGTAGCACTGACTCATTGTCAGCTCATAGAAATCCATGCACATGCTTAAATTGCGCGCATCACGAAAATCAAACTTTTCATCAAAATTTTTCATATATCACTATTCCTTAATTTCGCTTACGATATGAATCCCGTTAGCACTCATATTTTGAATTGCGAAAGCATTATTTTCCATCGCATCGTGAACTCCCTCAATATGAAAGGTATCGATACAGTTCAACGGTACGATGACTCGTTTATCACATTCATTATGTTCATTCAAATACGCTTGCAGACAAAGCGCAAATTGTAAAATACAAATATCGCTGCAGCAGCCGGTAATGATGAAATCATTATAATAATAGAAATCTTCATTTAAGAATTCACGAAATGCTTCAGAAAAAAATGCATTCGTACTGTTTTTATGAAACAGCTCTTCTACATAAGGCTGCAGTTCGGAAATGACCTCACTTTCCGCCGTACCGATCACACAATGCTTCGGATACGACGTAAACTCTCTTGTATGAGGCGGATGGGCATCTGCCACAAAGATGCTGCGGCATTGAAGCTGCCCAACCAATTCTTGAATCGGTTTTACGCATTTTAATATCGCTTCATCATGCAATGCGCCTTCTTTGATAAAGCCGTTGATCATATCCACCGCAAATAAGATCGGATGATCCAATTCACTCACAGACATTTCGGGATATGCCTGTATGATTTCATTCTGTACTCTTGCCATATGCAGTTCCTCCTTTATTCAAGCTTTCCTTAAGTATTATTATAACCATTTTAGAAAAAAGTTTCAATGAACACGCACAGAATATGCAATGGATTAAAAAACAGTAACTTGTTTTTTTTTAATCCTAAAAAAAGTATAAAAATGATAAATTATACCCATAAACACAGCGTTTAAAGGAATTTAGAATGATTTTACAATAAATGAAAGAGCCTTAAATGACGACTTATACAGGAATATGCAGAGTTATGAAAAAATGACACTTAAATAGAGTTTTTTTTATAATTTTGGGAGTATTAAAAATCTTATCACATCTTTGCAAAAGGTTCCAATCAAATTGACAAAACGCCTAACTTGCACTAAAATAAAGATAAATTATGAGAGGTAAACGAGAATGAGTTTAGGAGAAGCAATTAGAATATCAAGGCAAAAAGCCTTTTATACACAAGAAGATTTTGCGAATAAACTAAATGTTGCTCTTTCAACTGTTAATCGATGGGAGTTAAATAAGGCAAGACCTAATGTAAAGGCAATGAAAGCTATTAAAGCCTTTTGTGTAGAAAATGAGTTAGATTATAAAATAATTGAAAGCGAATGGCTTACCTTTTCAAAGGGGTGTAAATAAATGGCAAAAAGAGAAATCAAAACAGATTTATGGGTATATGAACTTTTAAAACAAGCTAATCTATCGTTAGACGCACAAGGCAGTGATATTAAAGAAATAGACGAAGCATTAAAGACTGCTTCTAAAAAAGGAACCGGAAATGTTGGCTTTCCAGAATATGTTGGTGTTGTAAAAGACTATTTACTTGTAATTGAGGATAAAGCAGATTTAAATAAACATATTAAACTCGATGATAAGGGTTGTATTAGTAATGAAGTTAATGCCATAACAAATTATGCTGTCAATGGTGCATTGTTTTATGCCAAACATCTTGCGAAAAATACATCTTACAAAAAAATATTTGCATTTGGTATTTCCGGGGATGAAAGAAAACATAAAATTTCTCCAATATATGTAGATGAAACAGAATTTTATAGAGAATTGTCTGATGTACAATCGTTTATTTCCTTTAATGAACACAACATTGATGAATATTATATTAGAGAAGTATTAAAGGAAGATACTGATACAGAGAAAGAAACAGCCGAGATTTTAAAAGACGCTTCCATTTTGCATGAAGATCTTCGTAATTATGGAAATCTTCTAGATACAGAAAAACCGTTAATTGTATCTGGAATAATGCTTGCATTACGAGAAACAGAATATAAAAATTTTTCCATTAGCAATTTAACTGGCGACTCTATTAAAACGGACGGACAAATAATATATGATGCTATTGACGCAAATTTAAGACGAGCTAATGTGTCACCAGCTGTAAAGAAAGATAAAATATTAGGTCAGTTTGCATTTATTAAAGATACAGTAAAATTGAATGAAATTGATGAGAAGCTGAACAAAACACCTTTAAAACATTTTACTGAATTTTTATTTGATAAAATCTATCGTTCAATTCGTTATTCACAATCAGCAGAAGATTATATAGGTCGTTTTTATGGTGAATTTATGAGTTATTCTGGTGGCGATGGTCAGACATTAGGAATAATTTTAACACCAAAGCATATAACACAATTATTTTGTGATTTAGTCGATTTGCAACCATCAGATGTTGTATTTGACCCTTGTTGTGGTACTGCTGGTTTTTTGATTGCTGCAATGCACAATATGCTAAAAAAAGCAGACAATGAAGTACAAAAAAAGAGTATCCGTCAAAATCAATTACATGGAATTGAGTTACGTCCAAATATGTTTACAATAGCAACAACCAATATGATTTTACGTGGTGATGGTAAAAGTAATTTAATTAACGACGATTTTTTAAAACAAAACGCAAATAAATTACAGTTGAAACAAGCTACGGTCGGAATGATGAACCCACCTTATTCACAAGGTTCTAAGCAAAACCCTACTTTGTATGAAATAGCTTTTACAGAACATCTACTGAATTCATTGTCAGTTGGAGCAAGATGTGTCATTATTGTGCCTCAATCAACAATGACTGGAAAATCAAAAGAAGAAAAGTCCATTAAAGAAAATATTTTTAAGCACCATACATTAGAAGGTGTTATAACTTTGAATAAAGATACTTTTTATGGTGTTGGAACAATGCCTTGTATTGCTGTTTTTACTGCTGGAGAACCTCATCCTTCTGATAAACTATGTAAGTTTATCAATTTTGAAAATGATGGTTATAAAGTAGCACCCCATATCGGACTTTTGGAAACAGAGTCAGCAAAAGACAAGAAACAGCATTTACTTGATGTATGGTTTGATAGAATAGAAGCAGAAACAAAATTTTGTGTAAAAACAACGGTTGAATATGATGATGAATGGTTACATAGTTTTTATTATTTTAATGACGAACTTCCAACAGAAGCCGATTTTGATAAGACTATCGGTGATTACTTATCTTTTGAATTTTCAATGATAATGCAAGGAAGAAAATATTTATTTGATGAGGTAGATAATAATGATGAAATTGAGTGATAGAAATTGGGAAGCATTTTATATATCAAATGAAAAAGAAAATGGAATATTCAAACTGAGAGCTTCTATGTCTGGAATAGATAAAAACAAATTACTAGATAGTAAAGAACCTCAAATACCTTATATTACACGCTCTGACTTCAATAACGGAGTATCATTATTTATCGGTAAAGAACAAAAAGAAAAATATCAACTTGACAATGGAAATGTTATTACTATTGGGTTAGATACGCAAACTGTGTTTTACCAACCACACTCATTTTATACAGGTCAAAATATTCAGGTGCTCTATAATGAAAATTTGAATAAATATACAGCAAAATTTATTATACCTCTTTTGAAAATGCAAGTTTCAAAATTATCTTGGGGTGGGAATGGTGCAACATTAGGTAGATTGAAACGCATGCAACTTTTATTGCCGGTAAATGATGATCATTTACCCGATTATGCCTTTATGGAAGCATTTATTAAAGAACGTGAAACTGAAAAACGTAAAGAATATATTGATTATTGCAAGAAACAACTAGAAAATATCGGGGGGGGGGCACAACCTGATACCTCTGAAAGATAAGGAATGGCAATCATTTTTTATTGTTGATATTTTTGATAATATTCAAAGAGGAAAACGACTAAAAACAGCAGACCATTTATCAGGTAAAGTTCCTTATGTTTCTTCTTCGTCATTAAATAATGGCATAGATAACTTCGTATCAAACAAGAAAGGCGTTAGACGATTTTCTAATTGCATAAGTTTGGCTAATAGCGGTAGCGTTGGTTCAAGTTTTTATGAGCCGTTTGAGTTTGTTGCAAGCGACCATATTACGCACTTAAAGAATGAAGAATTTAACAAATATCATTATTTATTTTTAGCTACAATGACAAGTAGACTATCTCAAAAATACAATTTCAATCGTGAGATTAACGATAAAAGAATTTCTAGAGAGATCATTCTTTTACCGTTAAATGACGAGAGTGTTCCTGATTATGAATATATGGAGCAATATAGCAAAAATTTAATCTGCAAAAAGATTAGAAATTATTTAGAATATGCATTAGTAGAAAATCATTCTTAGAGTCATAATGAAAAAACAGGGCTATTTTTATACAAAGCATTTCTATACAGACGGAGAGATCTGATCACGTTGGCGAGAAATTCCTTCTAGATTTTCAGCCATGCTTGCAAATAAGCAGTCCACTTCAGTGGTCCGGCGAGCCTGCGAGACTTTCAAAGCCCCCGTTATCTAACAAAGGGGGGAGAAATTTACAACGATACAGGCGAAAGCCCTTGAATATATGGGATGAAATGCACTTTTAAGGGATATTAACTGAAAGACGGTCATTTAACACCTCTTAACATAGAAAAAATTGAATATTGAAGCATGAAAGACAAATTATTTTTAATAAGTTTGCTGCCTCTCCTTTTGCATCAATGTAAGCAACACAGGCGATTATCAGTACGATAGTTGCTTTTTTGATTGAAGGAATTTTAAGAATGAACGAGAAAACTTTATAGAAGAATTAAAACAAAAACGTGAGAGTGAAAATATGTGGTGTTACACCCAGTGCTACTACGGTAGGTTGACAAAATGATGAAATTCAGAAAATCTTGAAAAATAGGAATAGATCGGTGGTTTGAGGACTTATGAGAAGATATTCAAAAAGTTAGGCTGTTTTTAGTATAAAAAAGCTTCCTGCTTATCGTAATTGCTAGAAAAGCAGAAAGCTACCTTTACAGCAGTAAGACCAACAGCTGATATATTGTAAATGAAGTTATATATGGAATCAAAATCATTAATAAAACAGAAAGCAGTGCGAGCTTCCAACCGTATTCTCGCCATAATGCTTGCAGACTCATAATACACGGAATAGATAAGAGCAGATAAACCATATAAGAATATGCACGGGCATTGGCTGTTTCATCTGTCCATAAGCCTTGGATTGCCGATACCAGCGTTGTCTTTTGTTGGGGTTGGCTGCGTTGCGGTAAGAAAGCTTTTGTAAAATCGATACAAGCTGTTTGAAAAGCTTCAACAAGTTCATACGCATCGTTTAACGGATCGATCGGTGCAATTTCTTCGCGTGTATGTTGTAACAGCGTCTGATCCATAAAGCCGACAACTGTTTCTTTCGCTATAATACTTCCGGGCAGTGCCGCAACGCATTCCCAGCGATCGCCGAAGCCCAACGGTTCGTAAACGGGAGCTGCCTGTTTGGCAAACTGGGCGATTAAGCTTGTTTGCGGATTGCCGTTTGGAAAATAAGACAGCGCCCACAAAATAACCATCGCCCATAGTACAACACCGCATGCCTTATGAATATAGTGCATAACCTCTTGCTTCATTTTATTCCATATGACCTTGAAACAGGGCATGCGATACGGGGGCAGCTCCAAAAGCATCAGCTCATCATCATGAAAGCTTGTAAAGTGTGAGCATACAAGGGCAACGATCAATGCCGCCAAGATTCCAATACCGTAAATACTCAATACCATGAATGCCGCTTTTTTAGGAAAGAAAGCTGCCGCAAACAGCATATAAACCGGCAGTCTCGCACCGCAGGACATAAACGGAACAAGCAGTGCCGTAAGTTTTTTCTGCTTTTCGTGATCCAATGTTCTTGTCGCATAGATCGCAGGTACATTACAGCCGAAACCGAGCAACAGTGATACAAAGCTTTTGCCGCTTAAATGAAAGTTTTGCATTGCATGATCCAGCAAATAAGCAATTCTTGCCATATATCCGCTTTCTTCCAATAATGCCAGCGCAAAGGTTAAAAAGCTCATCAGCGGTATAAAGACAAGGACACCGCCGACACCGGCAAGCAAGCCGTGCAGTACCAAGCTTTTCGCACCGTCCGGCAGGAAAAACAGCGCAGCATTGGCATAGCGCATCAACAGATCGTTGATACAGAAATCGATAAAATCATTGAAGGGCGCACTGCCACGAAATACAAACAGCAACAGCAGTGACAAGATCAATGCCAAAGCGATCATACCGTAAAGCGGATGCAGTAAAATTTGATCTAAGCGTCTTGTCTTGGTTAAGCGTTTTTCATTATCTTCTACATATATCATCAATTCCTCAATATAGCGGTAACAATCCACATCTTCATCCCCGTGATATTCAGGCTCATCAAGTTCCGACTGCCAAGCCTTCAGCTGTTTTACCGCTTGTGGTTTTTGATACAACAGATCATAAGCAAGCAATGCCAGTTCATTTTCTTTCAGTTCCATATATAAAGGAACGCGTTTTCTTAAGCGGCGCAGCAAGGTCAAATAAGGCTCTATTGCGGCTTTTGCAATACACGGCGCATAATAAACCTTTTGATTTACCGTATCAATAATCGTTTGTTTTACATCATCGATTCCTTCTTTATCAAAGGCACTGTAAGGCAATATCGGTACCTGCAGCTTTTTTCTCAGCTGTTCAATATCAATCGCAATTTCATAGCGTTTTACCTCATCCATAAAATTAAAGATGATGATCATCGGAATTTGATATTGACGAAGTTTCAGTGTCAAATATAAATTACGCGCTAAATTCGTCGCATCAACCACATTCACAATCAGATCAATAGATTCTTCTTTTAAATATCCAGCAGTAATGGCTTCTTCACTTTTACTGCCCTCTAACTGATAGGCACCGGGTAAATCGACCAATTCATATTGTTCATCTTCCCATTCAACAATTGCTTCTTTTTTTTCAACGGTAACTCCGGGCCAGTTTCCTACCTTAAAGTGTGCATCGGATAAGGCATTGATCCATGCGCTTTTACCGACATTGGGGTTGCCTGCAAACACAACTCGCTTCATAAATACATCACCTCGATTTTCTCTGCATCTTGAAACCTCAGCATCATAAAGTTCCCGCTGACATACACAAGCAATACTCGATTATGTACATTCTTTCGCTCAACGGTAAAGCATACGCCTTCATAAAGTCCCATACTGAGCAATCGCTTTGTTTTACTGCACTCTAAGTTTACACGGAGAATGCGATAATACTTTCCGATTTCTGCTTCTGTTAATTTCATTTTTATCACCGAGGATACTATAACAGCGCTTGTTCGCAAAGCAACTCATAATAATACGAATCTTTTAGGTTCTATTTTTAATGAATTTTCATATTATGAGAAACATGATTGATAATGCCTAAAGCTTTTCATCATTTCAGCTTCATTAAATTCAGCTTATGATCGGTTTATAAGCGATAAGCTTATTTCAAGCTTATAAAGTGTTTTTCTATCACTGTATCTAATGATAAAATCAAGTTATTAAATCATTTCAGGATTGTTCTGAATCGCAGATGAAAAAAATTTCAGAAAATAATTGTAAAATTGCCTTTTCAATGAAAAAAAATTGATATATAATATTAGCGTTTAAAGGAGGAACACATTATGGCTGTTTTAGATTATGTAAAAGAGGAAGTACGCAAACGCAATCCGCATGATGTCGAATTCATTCAGGCAACTGATGAAGTATTGGCATCCTTAGAGCTGGTAGCCCAAAAGCATCCTGAATATGTAGAGAACGGTATTTTTGAGCGAATCATTGAACCGGAACGACAAATTATGTTCCGTGTACCTTGGGTTGATGATCAAGGCAAAGTGCAAGTGAATCGCGGATATCGCGTAGAATTTAATTCTGCAATCGGACCGTATAAAGGCGGTTTACGTTTTCATCCTTCCGTGAATTTAAGTATTATTAAATTCTTAGGCTTTGAGCAATGCTTTAAGAATTCCCTGACCGGGCTTCCGATCGGCGGCGGTAAAGGCGGATCTGATTTTGATCCGAAGGGAAAAAGCGACGGCGAAATTATGCGTTTCTGTCAAAGCTTTATGACTGAATTATATCGTCATATCGGTGCGGATACCGATGTACCTGCCGGTGATATCGGAGTCGGCGGACGTGAAATCGGTTATATGTTCGGACAATATAAGCGCATACGCAATGAATACAGTGGTGTTCTTACCGGAAAAGGCTTGACCTTCGGCGGCTCCTTGGCTCGTACCGAAGCTACCGGTTATGGTTTATGTTACTTCACTGAAGCAATGCTGCAGGACAAAGGCAATTCATTCCAAGGTAAAACGGTTGTGATTTCCGGATCCGGAAATGTTGCCATCTATGCGGCTCAGAAAGCAACTCAGCTGGGCAGCAAGGTAATCGCAATGAGTGATTCCAACGGTTATGTCGTTGATCCTGACGGAATTGATTTGGCTCTGATGAAGGATATCAAAGAGGTACGTCGCGCACGTATCAAAGAATACGCACAGCAAAAAGCGAATGCAGTTTACACAGAAGGCTGCAAAAACATTTGGAATACAGCATGTGATATTGCCTTACCGTGTGCAACTCAGAATGAATTAGATGAAGCTGCAGCAAAGACACTCGTAAAGAACGGTGTTATCGCTGTATGTGAGGGCGCAAATATGCCGTGTACACCGGAAGCAATCACAGTGTTCCAAGAAAACAATATTCTGTATGCCCCGGGTAAAGCAAGCAATGCCGGCGGTGTAGCGACAAGTGCATTGGAAATGTCTCAAAATTCCTTGCGCTTATCATGGACGTTTGAGGAAGTGGATCAGCGCTTAAAAGGCATTATGGAAAACATTTATCGTACATGTGCCGATACAGCGAAAGCCTATGGTTTAGGTGATGATTTCATGGCAGGTGCCAATATTGCCGGCTTTGAAAAGATCGCCGAAGCAATGATGGCACAGGGTATCGTTTAAGCAATATTAAGTGCGATTAAAAAAATTTCGCATAAAAAGTGATTAAAATACAGTATTCAAAACCGACGTAAAAATACGCCGGTTTTTTTCATAAAACACAGATTCACAAGATGAACATGCTATTTCATAATAGATAAAGGAAGTATTTTAAACATATTAATATCAAACAAGGATTGATGAGTATTCACGATGATTGCTTCGGTATATTTAATGCAAATTAAAGATTTTCTTTCATCACTTATTTTCACGATTTATGCTTCCACTGATTTTCTATACAAGACCATTGATTTGTAAATGCTTCTCCTTCAAATACCGCTGTTAAAGGCTTCATAAGAAAAATCTCTATCGTTTTCAAGACACTGCTGAAAGCATCCGTTTTAATATCAATTTTTCGTGTAAAGGCTTGCCATTTTTTTGCATTCCTGCATCATTAACAAATCCGGCTACAAGTTTGAATTGTGCCAATGTAAAATTGTGTTCACGATTCATAAAAGTTTTTCTGAGTGCTTCCGCTAATATCGCTCCGTCAAAATCAAACTTATTAGCAAGATAATAAATATCGTAATAATCTTTCATACGACTGGAAAATTCCATCAAGCTAAGAATTGCATCTATTTTTTCTGCAAACATCGTTTCGATAGAATAAGTGTTGATTCTCGGTGCGATAAAATCTTCAAGCTGCGTCGGAATGAATCGCTTTTCCTGTTTCGGAACTATAATATCACCAACGCCGAAATCAATACCGAACGGTGTGCGGGTATTTTTAATATAAGCAACCATAGACACCCGATTCCGGCATATTTCTTTGTCACGGAGATAGGCGCAAGCTCTTTAATTTCAAAGGTTATGAAGTCATTACTGTCTGAATCCCTATGATTTCCTTAAGTATACTCCTTAAATGTTCCGGCGTATTTGGTATTTTTTGAAGCAAAAAATCCACATCAACTGTAACTCTGCTATCAAAACCGGTGAGCGAATAGAGGAACAAGCCGCCTTTTAACACGAGATTTTCCGCATATTCGTACTTTTCCAAACGACGCAGAAATTCCTCTTGGCAAAACAGTTGCAGGCAAAGCTGATAGCTTCTTCCGCTTTCATTTGCTTTATTTTTGAGTCGCGCAAGTACGGATGCAGTTACATCATCCATTCAGTAATACCTCCAACACATTCATTACTTTTGGATAAAGCTTCATCTTCTTTGCGTAATTAGATAAATTGACAAGGTTCTTTTTTTCATCTGCCGCATAAGCATTGACTGCCTTATTAAAAATTTCGTTATCAAGTTTTGTGCGATACTTAAAGCAATCGCATATTGTTCGCTCACGATCATACACAGGCAAAAGCACACTGTTAAACTTACTTGAAGATTTACCTATATCGTAATATTCCTTTTGAATATAATAAGCCTTCATCGGAAATCCTTCAATATTCTTTATGACACGGACTGCTGTTCTCGGCACGGCAATCGACCATTCCCGCGGAGAAAAATCGCTGTATCCGTAATAAAACAAAGCAGATTCCACACAAACAATTCCTTGCGGAAGAAGTTCTTTAATCATACACTCTTCTGACGGATTATTCCTCTGAGCAAGTTGATAAAAGCCTTTTCGTATTCTTTCGATAATTCCTTGTTTACAAAATTCCGCTACCTCATATTTCTTTATTCCTTTCACTGCAAAATCAGAAGTTTTCGCAATACCGCCGTTTTTTTCAATTACCCTTTGTACTATTTCTTTTTTATTCATGTCTCCACCAACTTTCTGCATAAGATAAATGAATGATGATACAGTAATTATGTCATCGAACCGCTTGATTCACAACAACTTTGTGCATACAGTTTTTAATAACTGTATGTCGAAAGTTAGTATCATTATTGATTTAATATTCTTTTCCTGCAGAAAACGATGTATCACAAAGTAATACACCGCCTTCTTTCATTTTTTATTATATTTGTTCCTGCTGTCTTTTTTGATTTCGATGCTTTATTACACAATAAATATCAACCAAAACAGCCAAGATAAACAACAGAATCCACATAAACAAATTCGTATAGTCACCGGTATTTACACGATTCAACAGATCTTGCTCACCGTCACTACCGGAGAGATTATAGCGGTTATTGCTGTTGTCCACGAGGTTCTTATCTGCCTTGCCGTCACCGTCAGTATCAATATTATACTCAGGTACTAAATTACTCATGGTGTCATATGCAAAGCCATTGACCGTAAAATCAGTTTCCGGCTTCCATTCCTTTAATCTTACCAAATTCAAATCGGCAACTCCGTCTCCGTTTAAATCGATATTAATATCAGGCTTGCCGTCACCGTCTGTATCGATGTTGACATCAGGGATGAGATCACCGTCCGCATCAATATTAAGATCAGGCAAACGATCTTTATCAAGATCTAAGTTCAAATCCGGTCTGCCGTCATGATCTGTATCAATATTGAGATGAGGCCGCAAATTATCCATTGTACAATATTCAACTTTTTGTACGGTCACGCATTTATTCGGCTTCCATGGTTTCGGTAAAGAACCCATATTAATATCAGCTTCCCCGTCATTATCGGTATCAACATTATAATCCGGCTTGCCGTCTCCGTCAGTATCGATATTAATATCAGGAATACCGTCACAATCTGTATCAATATTCAGATCTGCTTTTCCGTCACCATCAATATCAATGTTAATATCCGGCTTGCCGTCTCCGTCCGTGTCTTTGTTTACGGTAATTTTACAAGTCTTGTCAGAATCATTATCAGGCTTTTGATCGGGATTCTTATCCGGATTATCATCCGGTTTCTGATCAGGATCTTTATCGGGATTTTGATTAGTTCCCTGATTATTATTCTTGACGCTGATTGCATATTTTTCAAGGCTGTTTGCCTCAAAAATCAAATGCTCGGTATTCTTAGAATATTTCAATTCTTTTATACGATTTTCATTATTAATTTCATATAAAATAACTTGTTCATCATTGCTTGCATACGGCAAATGAACACGTACTTTTCCGTTTGGCTCTATTATTTTATTCCCCTGCATCAGATAAACATCATAAGACAGCTTTGCTTTATTCGGTAATTTAGGTAAACTGCTTTCGGTAATCTCTTCAATTACCATTATCACATCCGGGGCAAAGTCAGTATTTCCGATGCCTTCCACCCATGCGCTCTTATCATCATTATAAACAATTTTAATTCGGCATGTATTTCTAATATCGTGTGCATCATTCAGCCATTTTTGAATATTTTCGCGCTCTGTCTTATCCATTTGATCTTTCGCTTCAATATATTCATTCTCAATCTGTTCAATGATTTTTTTCGATTCTTCTCCGCAATCAATTTCTGAATTAATATCCGGCAGCGGTACAATCTTAAAGGTCAATGTACCTTTATTGCCTGCATGATCCTCTGTTTGAATCACATAGGTTCCGACATCTTTCACTTTTATTTCATCATTGATCGCTTCGGCACTGCCGCCGTTTTTAGATATTGTTGCTTTAGACACACCGCTGTGCTTATCTTCAACGCTGACATACCGAGGCAAATAATATTGATGATAAACACTTTGATCTTTTACACCTGTTACACTCGGTGCTGTAGTATCAATCTTAACAGTAATGGTTTCACTTGTATCATTGCCGCTGTTATCAGATGCACTTACCTGCAGCTTATAGCTTCCGTCCGGCAGATCCTTAAAATTCAAGCTGCTGCCTTTTGCTTCAACTTCCCCCTTATTACTGTGATCTATTTTTGCCGTAATCGAATCATTGTCTACACCTGACAGTTTATCGGTAACGCTCGCTGTCAGTTTATTATCATTGATCCAGTGATCATACTCCTGATCGAAGCTGATTTCCGGTGCCGTTTTGTCCGCATAAACGAAATAAGTAGACGAAGTCATAGCGGTTTTACCCTCACTGTTTACCGCTTTCGCATAAATCATCGTTTTACGATCGGGATCTATAGTCGTATGGTCTCCGTTTATCCAGCGCGGATCATTGTCTGCCGGCACACTCGGAGTATCACTGTCATCTAAAATATAATAAATATCACCGTTCCCCACTCCGTACCATTCTACCTCAACATCCACATCTACACTGTCTTTGAAGAAATATCCGAAGGTGATGCTTTTTAAAATATCCTTTAAGGCATTGTTATTCAATTTAATTTCAATTAACGGAGTTCCGTCATTTACATTCACATAATGAATTTTACTGTCATCACTTTCATTTCCGGCTTCATCGACTGTCTTAAATAACAGTTCATAATTATCAGGTTGAGTAATTGTTAATTTATGATCAATCATTTCTTCCCAAGTAATGCCGTGATCCTTACTGACATAAATTTTTTGAGCAATCCCGCTGTTTTTCGGCTCGGTACTTCCTTTTATCATAAGCGGCGCTCCGAACGCATGATCGGCAGTAAATTGCCCCGCATTTTCAATGGTCGGAACCTTTGGCTTTTCTTTATCAATACATATATGAATCGAGGTGCTTCCGCCTTCACCGCCTGTTACTACGCCTCTGAATTCATATGTTTCATTTTGCCATTTGCTTTCTTTAATACTAAACTGGTTTCCGGTAATATCGGTCCAAGCAGTATCACCAATCTTCTTATACTGATATTTAACTGCTTCGGTAACTGCTGTATTCGTATTGCTCAAAGTGATATTAATATCCTTGTTGACCCATTTTCCGCTTGTATAAGGAGTATGAATACCATCATCCACCTCAGCCTGTATAGCTATGATCGGATAGGCCGCAGCGACATCAACCACCTCAACCTCTGCCGCAGCTTTTTGATTCACTTGATTGACAATTTCAAAGCGATACCAGCCGTTTTTCTGCGCTTTATAAACACAAGTCAACTGCGTCGGATCCAAGGTATGAATCGGTGTGTTTGGATAAGCATCTGAAGCATTTTCTTTATAATATACATTAAAAGATTGTACACCGGAAGAACCCACAGCAGCGATAACATCAATATCTTGACTTGTTTTATCAGCACTTAACGCACCGAGATTCGCAATAATTGTCGGTACTGTCTTATCAATGCGTTCCACCTTGAAATCATACTCAAATACATTGTCCGCCTTATCAATGACTTTGAGATGATAATCTTCATTGTCAGAGAAGAAAGTATAAACAGAAGCAGATTCTGCGATAAGTGTTATTGAATTTCCCGCATCATCGGTAACTATTACATCCTTTACACCGCTGTAACTGTCGCTCACTTTAATTGAGACCTTTTTATCTGTGTTTGTCCAATCGAGTTCTCGATCGATTGTAACAATTCCCTGTGGTACACTTTTATCTATTTTTACATAACGAAGTGATTTAAAACCGCTTGTTTCTGTCGGTTTTTTCAATACGACAACCGGTGTCATCCCGGTAGTTTCATTATCTAATAAAACAGAAGTACCGTATTTTGTTTCAACCCCATGCTCAATCAATGCCAAAGAGGTGTAGCCTTCCGCGATTGCCGCATCTGCCAAAGAGATTGTAACATTTGTATTATTCCACCCGTCAATATTCGGATCCGGAGTTACAATAACCCAGCTGTCAGGGATTCCGTTATCTGCAGTCGTGAATACATAATCCGTATCATTGTTATAATCTTCTAAAGTTATATCATATTTTTTAACAAAATCAGCCATTCCGCTGCTTGTTAAAATATCAGTCGGATATGTCATTTGCCAAGTTCCCGCATGAGTAATCAAAGGATTTCCGCTGTCGGTAGGTAAAGGATCACTTGTCGATGCGTCCGGAGTCAGATTAATTGTCAATGCGGCAGGAATCGAATCATTATTGACAAGACCGTTCCCGACTGAAGTCAAGGTAGGCATCACATCACCTACAACTTTACCGTGAATAATTTCAGGATGAACAGTCAGTGGTGCCTTATGAAGCGGTATGACCTTGGTTTTTGTCATTGCCGCAAATGTCTTGTCATCTCCTGCTTTTGATATTTCAATATCAAAGAATACATCACCGTTTTTAGGATGCAGCTCTGCCCATGCTTCTCCGGTTTTAGGATCATAGCCTTGTACAATATCCATTTTATCCTTTGAACCGGAAGGGATTGTAAACACTAACGGTGTGTTTGCCTGTTCTGATAAATCACTCGTAACTTTAGCAGTAATTCTGGCAGTCGTACCGTAAGTCACAAACGCAGGAACCTCATCAAATTCAATCGTTTGTGAATTCTTTCCTTTGATATGCACCGGATAAGTATCTACATCACTGATATTGCCGGCTTCATCTACGGTTCTTACCTGCAGATCGTAATCACCTAAGACAGATAAGTCAATCTTATCATTAACCGCAGGTATCCATGTTTTTCCGTCATCTAAGCTGTATTCCCAAGTTTGCGCTATTTTGCTTGGCTTCGGTATAACATGCCCAATGATTTCTGCCTTATCAATAAATTCATAGTTATCACTTAATCGTTCATCGTGTTCCATTTTCGGCGGCTGCGGTTTTTCTTTATCAATTTTGACCGTAAGTGTCACAGGACGTGATTCCACATCTGCCGATACTGCACGGAACTCATATAATTCATCGATCCAAGTGTTTGTAGTAACTTCCAATTCATCAGCAGCCAAATCAATCCAATTTGTATCACTTATTTTTCTGTATTGATAAGTAACCGGATCAGTAAACTTCACATTGATATTGCTTAAGGTAACTTTAACATTCTGATTAATCCAAGTATTATCGATATAAACTGAATTATCGCCCATATTAATCGCATTCATTCCGACAACCGGACGAATCTGTGTAATATCAGCCACCAGCACATCGGCTTTCAAAATATCTCCCGATCCGATTTTCATTCTGAATTCATAGCGACCGTTCATCTGTGCCTGATAAGTTTGAGCGGACAGAGTTCGATTCAAATACCCGACCAGTGACATTTCTGTATCACCGTCACCTTGATACCACACTTGAATATAATCAATTCCCGAATCAGGCTCTACTCTGTTCACATTGATGTCGTGATAATCTCCGTCGGCTGATAAATTACCTAAGGATGCTGTAATCGATGCAGGAGTTGTATCAATCTGTTGAATATTCTTGAAAGTAGTGATTTCATTACCGGCACGATCTTTTACAATAATTTCATATAATCCGTTATTTGCGGCATCAAATGAATAGCTTCCGCCGCCGGTATTATTTAAAGTAATCGGATTCTTATTGCCGCTTGAATCAATATAAGATACCTTTACACTGTTACTGTCAGTCGTATCAATGCCGCTTGTTAAATCAATCGCTTGAATATTGATAGTCTTTTTTAAATTCGCCCACCCGCTCGGAACATGAATAATCGCACTGGGCTTAGTTTGATCAATTTTTATTTTGGCATTTAATTGTTTGGCAGGGCTAATATCTCCGTCATTTTTCTTTAACTTGATAATCGGTTTTATACCTGTAGTATCATCAGTAAATACAATATCGGAATCAAATGTACCGTCTACCCCTTTTTCTACAAGCGCAATATCAAAATAACCGAAATATTTTGCCTCTTGTGAAGGACGCAGCGTTACCGGCGCTCGGTACCAGTCATTGACCTTCGGCAACGGAGAATAAATCTCAATCCATCGCTCCAGTACACCGTTAGGATCTACGGTAAATACATGATCGTTATCATCATGATAATCTTCAAAATACAGATCATATTTACTTAAAAACTGCGATATATTGTTTCCCGTTAAGGTATTAGGATCGGGGAATAACAATTTCCATGAACCCGGATTTTCAATGACACCGTTCACCGCCGGATGTTGTGCCAAAGCACTGTCCACACGTTCTAAATACGGATATAAGTCCACAGGCACTGTATCTCCGCTCACCAATCCGTCACCGCTGTTTAAAATTAAAGCTTCCGGTTCAAGACTCGGCATCTGATCTCCGATAGCTGCAGTAATTCCCGGCGGGTTGGAAGGTACTAATGTCAAAGGTTTCTTTGCCAGCTGAATAGTTATTGTTTTTTCTTCTGCGGCAAAATATTTATCATCACCGTTTTTTGAAATTTTCAACGTAATGCTTCCGGTACCTGTCAACGGCACAATGGTTACTTTTCCCTTTCCTTGTGTCTTATCATAAGTTTGACTTTCAATATAAACTTTTGAATAATCATTCGCACCGATTGCGAAAGTTAAATCACTGCGTGATTGCTTAATATCACCGTTAGAATCAGTTTCAAAATCATAAAGTTCCGCATTTACGGTAAGTTTACTTCCGTAAGTTAATGTTCCCGGAGTATTCGCATCAAAACGAATGTTTTGCGAATCTTTTAATTTCACCGTAATTTCCGTACCGTTACTGCGATACGCTGTATTCTTATATCCACCGTCTTCTAAATATAAGGTTACTTTAAATGAATTAGCATCTGCTTTCAACAAATTTGCATAATTGATATTAACATTAGCTGTATTTCCTGTTCCTACATTCGCTAATACGCTGTAGACTGCATCACCGTTCGCATCGATTGCTTCAGCCGATACATAACGAGCACCCTCTGATAAATTATCTGTACCGAAATATACAGGCAAGCTAATAATTGTACCGTTCTTTGGTTTTTCAACTTCATAGACATTACCTAAGACACCCTTTTCTGCGCTGTTTAATTTCACATTCAGCTTTGATGTCTGTAATGTCAAATAGCTTCCCGAATTATCAGATTCAGGAAGAGCGGTAGTACTTAAAACAGCAGTCGGTGCATAAGCACGTTTTGCATCATTACGCATAATCACATCGGAAGCCTTCAATTTTACATAAGGACGAATTAACGCATTTCCGGCAGCATTAGTTTGACCTTCACAATAGAAATCACGATAGGTAACATTGGAAAAGGATTTTACACTGGCGTTCACTGAACCGGTACCGGTAGGTTTATATGATGATCCGTTACCGCTGGTTGTTCCGTCAACGTACATACTGTTATTATTTACAACCATCAAGTAACAAGTACCTTTGGTTCGGGTAGAAGAGATCGAAGCGTTTTGTATAACTGTTGAGCCATTCGGATCCAAAACTACTCGAGGTCGCCATTGTTCCACTGCTATCAGTGAAGCCACTAGCGCACCGCCGCTGGCTCGTGTCCAGCTTTCCCTGCCGTTAGTATCTTTTGAATAATTATACGCATACGTAGCACTGCCAAACCCAGTTGAACCGGCTACTGCTCCGCTGCAAGTTGAACTTGTATAAGCAGTTCTTTTCAAACTTCCGCCGTAATGATATATATTTAAGGTGGCACTGGCAACTTCTCTTCCGTTAGGCACACGCGGATCATTAACGGTGTCTATCGGTAAAACTCCGGTTTCTGTTTTTGATGACACATCACACTTTCCGTCAACGACCACAGTCGTTTTTACTTCATTGGTTCCGACAAATGAGTTATCTTCCGTTGCATAACTCGCTCTGTTCGCCGGTGAGTCTTTATCTGCCAACCACCACTTATCTGTAACAGACGGCACTGCACCTACCAGCTTATCATCTGACACAACAGAAAGGGCATTTAATTCAGCTTTGGAAATTAATCCTACATTATATCCCGGTGAAAGAAGATGTGCTTTCCCGACTACACCAAAATTAGCATCACTTAGATAAGCGTTTGCTTGAACTTCCGCAGTAGAGAAATTCACAGGAGTGTTATCAGTTCCGTTTGTCTTTAACAAATATAAAAAACCATCTTTTTTATTCAATACCGTATAATTATCATCATCGGTTATTCCTAAATGTACTTGATCACCTGTTTGAAGTGAATTCACCGCTTCATTATGTGCTGAATTAATAATTGTTCCTGCCGCAAACAATCCCATATCCATTAATCTCAATACTATCATCGGCATTATCAAACATATTGAAATAAATAAAACAAAAAATCTTTTTTTCATAGAAACATCCCTTTCTGATACAGTTCTCCTACTCATTGGTACCAACAAATTCTATATCGGTTCAAAATTTCTTTAACTAATTCGGATTAAGTTTTTAAGTTTTAAAAACGTAATATAAATCACATATAAAATTTACCAAAAAGAACACATAAAAGTAATAATTAAAAATCAAAATAGTGATGCTTAAGAGTATAACACAATCTCTTTTAATTATCACCATGTAAAAAATGGTAAAAAAAAGAAGTGAATCATTTCACTTCAAATACAATGTTCCATCCTTCATTGAGATAGCGATTCCAGTAAATCCCTTGATCTTTAGCTAAAATATTCACCAGCTTTTTCATTTCGGCAATTTCCTGTTTGCTTTTATTCTTTGCGATTGTCGGTGTAACTCCCCAATCCACAAGAGCAAAATATGCATCCTGAGGCGTATTTATACGACGATTAAATACTTCTATTTCTTTCATTTTCTCCTGTTGCTTAATTGGAACCTGCGGCTGATTGCCTTGACTGCCTTGAGTATTTATAATCTGGTAAGCACTGATGCCCGTCGCAACAAATGCCACAGTCGCAGCCACCGTGCTGATTCCGACTCCGCTTTTCCAAAACATTGATGATGATTTTATACGTACCCAATATTTAGAAATTCCGCTCCATGAAAACCATCCTGTCGCAGCCGGTATCCCTAAATCGTAGAAATTAATCTTCCGTTGATTTTTGCGTTCATATTCACTGATATAAGCAGAAAGCTCCTTTCTTGCCGCATACAGTTGACTTTTAATTGTTCCCTGCGGTCTGTTCAAGAGTTGTGCCGCTTCCTTTAAACTCATTTGTTGAAAATACACGCAGTTAATAACTTCCTGATGCTTTAGCGGCAGTTTGCTTACCATCTCATGAATCAGTTCCTGTTCTCTTTCATTGTCGAACTTCTCTTTCGGCAGGAAGTCAAGTTCTTTTTCCGCTTCATACGAAAGAGTCAGCGCATCACTATCGTTGATCAAGGAATCTTTGCGCTTACGAAACAGTCGCGTGCAACGGGTGAATACAACTCTTTGTACCCACAGAGGAAAAGCCTCGGGATCATTTAAACGATGGATATTATGATATAACGAAATAAAAACTTCCTGCGTTACATCTTTAGCATCGGCTTGATTATGTACATGGGAATAAACCATACGAAAAACATCATCGTATATTGCACGATAAAGTTCTGTAAATGCTTGTTCATTTCCCGCCTGCATTTCTTTTACAAAACGAATAACCGATCTATCCATGTTTACAAATCCTTTCTTATTCATGTTCTTTTTTAGTATATCAAAATAAGAATGAATTGTCTATATAATTTACAAAGTTGTCTTTAAATACACTTTTTATAGTATAGAAACCCTTTTATTAATCGAATAAGCTTTGATTTCAGCCTTCAAGGGACAGTCATATATCTCTTGTTATGAATCATCATTGAAATTTATACATTGAATATTTATTTATTCTCAGATAGCATTTATCATCAAAAGATCAAGAAAATACATATAAAAATAGGCAACCTTGATCTGTTTAGTGTATCAGTAGGTTGCCTGTATTTCAGCTTCCCGTTTCGTATACATATTTGAAACGAAAAGCTATTACACTGCAATAATTTAGGTTGATTAGGTTATCGTGATTAACTATTTTGAATCCATCATTTTCTCTATTTCCGGTCGGAGTGTTTCATCTATATCTAAAAGTTCCATTACTTCATTCGCTGACTTTTGCGTTTTTTTCATCATACGAATCACCATCTCATATGCCATTTCTATTCTGCCCTTAACAACACCCTGTGTTATTCCTTGTTTGATTCCTTGTTTGATTCCCTGTGTTATTCCCTGTTTGATTCCTTCCGCTCTCAACCCCTGTGATAGATTGCACATCTCTTCGACCTCCTCATCTATTTGCTTTGTCATCATTATACCATAGTTTTTTTCTAATTGGCACTTTTTATCACTTGGCGTCATTTTAGCTTTAAATAGTATGTATAACATTTCCATTAAGCTATGTTCTTGATCGTTAAGATCATATCCGCTGTTGGGATAGATCATTACAACAGACAACTTGTCGTATTCTTCTATCGGAAAATGATATTCCTTTTCAAAACACTCTTCTTTGATCGTATATTTATTAAATACTCCCTCTGTTTGCTTTGATGAATTCATCACAATCCAAATAGAATATACTTTTTTCAGTTCCTTAAAGTTTGAATGTGTGAATCCGCCTTTTCTGTTTTTCTGTCCGGCTAATAATCTGCTGCAGTAATATACTGCTCGACTTAATAACGGATAAAATGTATAACTGCTGTTTTGTGCTTCAATATTGATAAATAATCCAATCGTCTCATTCTCTGATGAATCGGGCAGCTTCGCATCAAATAGTATATCGTATTTAATGACTGCGCCGTGTATCGATCGATCTTCGGTATTCAGACCTTTTATTTTACCCGTATCATCTTCTATTGTAACATTCAGCTGCGGATCATTTTCAATATAACGCGATATTTCCTCAACAGGCAGGTCTTTGTATTCAGAAACACATTCTTTCATAATCAATGCCAATATTTGTTTATTGCTTAGAATTTTCTTGCAATATTCATCATAAGCTTGATTTAATTGATTGTAATCAAGTGCATCCGCAATTTCCAACTTTGTGCTCATAATTATCCTCCTTATAAATATAGGCGAGAGATGTCACAATTTCCCTCTATTTATTACATACACGCAAAAAAAGGAAATTACGAAAAAAAGATAAAAAAAGTTTAGATTTTTTTCTTTTTCTTTTCTTTGTACACTAATCAGATGCGATTATCTCACTGAAGAACATAAAAAAAAACGAGCCTTAACCCGTTTTATAACTCATTAAACTTGTTGGTCACTGTTCATGTGATCGCTGATTCGTATATATAGAAGAAGCACTTAATACAAGCAAAAAGATTTGTGCGGTCTGTACCCAAAAAATTGTATAGTCCATCAAACCATGGATAAGAACCGTCAATAAGAATGCCAGAATCAATGAAAACAAGCGAATATTGATACGTTGTTTATACAAATGCCATATTTCTTTCCCGTTTTGATAGAAATAAGGTATCAACAGAACGATGCCGATAATACCAAAGCTCAACAGCGGATCCAAATAGAAACTGTGTGCATGTTGGGTGGGCGGACCGCCGTATTGCTTGAATGAATGCATATAAGTCAGCGGTCCTTGGCCGAGCAGAAAATGTTTTCTGATCCCGTGAAGTGCCGTATTCCAAATATCAGTACGAACATCAAAGTACATCAACAGATTATCGTATCGCGGAAACAGCTGCGGGTCAATAAATAATGCGATCGCACCGATCACAAATATACTGATGGTGCCGATAAAAAATTTCTTATGATTATTAAACAAAAACATCAGCGGAATGGTGATAAGAAATGCCAGCCAAGCCGTACGGCATCCGCTGAGATACAGTCCCAATAAATTACATGTAATTGTTATTAAATAAAAGATTACGCGTCTTGTTGTTTTTACATTCATCATTTTGTACACACACATCAGAATTAAAAATTCTACCATCATGCCGTAGTAATTCGCATTGAAAAAAGTGGAATTTACACGATACATCGGCTCATCTGCGACCTCAAAGGTAAAGAAGTCATAGTCTAATGTTTGCACGATTGAATAATATTCCATCAGCGCCCAAAGAAAGCAGAATAAAGATATAATACAACACGCATCAACGATTAATTCAAATAAACGCGCTGTCACTTTCGTTCGATAAAACAATATAAACAAAAATACCGCGGCAATACCTAACGTACAAACAGCACCTAAATAATTTTGATAAAACAATGAAACAGTTCCGGTTAATACACAAAAGGCAAATACATAATAAGACTTTGGATATTCCTTAATAATTGCGGGCAGTCTGCCTTTGCATAATAAATACAGTAAAATGATACCGATCAGAGTCAGTGAGCAGAAAAACGGTAAAAAGATACTGCATACCGCAGCCATGATCAAATACTCTTCAAAATCATAACCGTCAAATTTACGATGGTAAAAATTCAAGGCTCTTTGAATCAGCATCAATTTCACTCACTTCCCTTCTGTACCGAAGATCGATTGTACGTATTATAGCATATGCATACAAAGCAATCGTATTTCTTACAGATTTGATACATAGATCTATCCCGTTATTATTACAATACAAAAGCAATTACTGCTTCCCTTATAAGATATTATCTCTATTCATAAAACATTCGCGATGTGACATGAACAGACAGCGTCAGACATTATTTTTGAAAGAATTGTTCAATCGCATCAGCAATACGTTCACTGGCACGGCCGTCTCCGTATGGGTTGGCGGCATGAGCCATTGCTTCATACGCTTTTTGATCCGTTAATAATGTCTTCGTCATCGTATAAATCGTTTCTTCCTCGGTTCCTGCCAGCTTTAAAGTACCTGCCGCAATTCCTTCCGGACGCTCTGTTGTATCGCGTAAAACCAATACTGGTTTGCCGAGGGAAGGTGCTTCCTCTTGAATTCCGCCGCTATCGGTCAAAATCAAGTAGGATTGTGCAAGGAAGTTATGGAAATCAAACACTTCCAATGGTTCAATCAAACGAATTCGTTCATGATCATTGAATATTTCTTTCGCGGTATCACGCACCAGCGGATTCATATGAATCGGATAAATGACTTTAACATCACTATGTTCATTGACAATACGCTTAATCGCCTGAAACATATGACGCATCGGCTGCCCTAAGTTCTCACGACGATGTGCCGTCAACATAATCAAGCGGCTGCCCTTCGCCCATGACAGCTGCGGATGCTCATAGGATTCTTTTACCGTGGTTTTCATTGCATCGATTGCCGTATTGCCGGTCACAAAAATACTTGCTTCCGGTTTGCCTTCTTTCAATAAATTTTCTTTACTCAACTCAGTCGGTGCGAAATGATAATCAGCCATGACACCGACCATTTGGCGATTCATTTCCTCGGGAAACGGTGAATACTTACAATAAGTGCGCAGCCCCGCTTCCACATGTCCGATCGCGACCTGTTGATAATAGGCAGCTAATGCGCCGGCATATGTCGTTGTAGTATCTCCGTGAACCAAAACCAAGTTCGGTTGTTCCTTTTGAATCACCTGTTCCAAACCGATCAATACTCTTGAGGTGATCTGACTCAGGGTCTGCCCCTGCTTCATAATATCTAAATCATAATCAGGTGTTATTTGAAAGGTTTCCAATACCTGATCCAGCATTTGTCGATGCTGCGCCGTAACACATACAATCGTTTGGATATTCTGACGCTTTTGCAGCTCTTTTACTAAAGGTGCCATTTTGATTGCTTCCGGTCTCGTACCGAATACTGTCATTACTTTTATCATAGAATGCCTCCGTTTCCGATGATTTCACTTTTTATCGTGCGTTTTTTTGCTTTTTCAGCTTTCTGAGTTTAAATAAAAATAGTACATGTGTTTGATAGAACTTCTTGATTCGTTTCGGTTCCTTCATCAAACGATACAGCCATTCCAATTTACACTTAATGAAAATTGCGGGCGCTCGCTTCTTAGTACCGCTTAATACATCAAGACTGCCGCCGACTCCGATAAACAAGCCTTTCTGAAACTGTTCTAAATGATGATACACCGCCAACTCCTGTTTTGGCACACCGAGTGCCACCAAAATTAAATCAGGCTGTTGCTTCACCATATCTTCAAACACTTCATCTTCCTTATTATCATATCCGTTTTTCATCCCGACAATCTGCAGTTTCGGATATGCCTGTTGCCATTTCTTTTGTAAAGCATCCAGCACTTCCTGTCTGGTTCCGTAACAGTACACGCTGAATTGATTCTGTGCGCAGTAATCCACCATTTCAGCGACCGTATCGACACCGGCAATCTTTCCCCATATCTGATAATCCAGCATTCTTGCCGCTTTCACTACACCTTCACCATCCGGTGAGATCATAATCTGCTCATCTAATAACAACTGATGCAGTTCTTTATTTTCAAGCGCTCTTGAGAAAATTTCCGGGTTTGCCGTTACCAAAAGACATTTTTTTCGTTCCTGTAATTTCGTTTGTAAGGTTTCATAAAATGCTTGATCAGTGCCTTTATAAAGCTTTTCCAAATACTCAATCATTCTGTTCACCAGCCTTTTTTTCATGACATTGATAATAGATCAATGCTAATAAAATACTCATATATACCGATGCATTCGGTCTTCTTAAGATCGCTCCCGAATACTCTGCCGACCCTAATTGTAACAGAAAAGTGATTAACAATGCAAAATTGAAAGGTGTCAATGCCCCTTTAAAATCTTTTAGCACCCGCTTGAGAATCATAAAGCCAAACCATGCGATGAATAAAATATACAAGCCGAAACCGATATATCCGTAATAGTAAAGAATTGCCGGATAATCATTTTCAAGATCAAAGCCGTCTCCTTCGGGATTATGGACATTGGTATATTCAAATCCGACCAAATGAGTCAATGTATCGCTGTCTTCCCAAATCATTGCGGAATACATACGTTTCAGCTTGCGTACATCACTCATAATCCATGCGGTAGGCAAATAGCCGTATTCGCGAAGAATCCGCTCCGTACCGAAGCGCTGGACCATTTCTTGATTTAACAGCGGTGTATAATATGTAATAATCTGTTGCTTTACATTCGCATCGGCAAACAGATCATCAAGCGTCAAATGATCTTTTTCTATGTCCTTAAGATCTTCATCGATATGCTTTTGTTCCTCTTCTCGTCCCGTATCATACAGATGTGCCATACCATAGCGCGGTGTGAGCGGATACGCAATGAGCGATACTGCCATCAATGCGGTATACAACAGTACGGTAAGCGTCCGTTTGCGATCCATACGCTGAATCTTTAACAGATGAACCAACAAATAATAACCGCAGCTTCCGCCGAAGATGACAAATATAGATAAGTATCCTACTTTAGTTCCGTTTGATATTAATAAGAACCATGAGATCAAAACCGTCATCAGAAACAGCCAATGGTTTTTACGTGTATTTGCATACTCAATCGCCAACGGAATGATCGACATAATGATAATGCTTTGGGAATTCGCATTTGCGAACCATCCTTTTAAACCATAGCCGTAAATTCCGTAAGTATCTTCAGCTGTTCCACTCGCATATGCAATTACAATACTGATAAATATAACCAAAAGATTCACATAAAAGCCTTTTTTGGTCATTTCCGCATAATCATCACTTTGAATCAGATAAACAAAGCTGATTGCCGTAATCGGCATGACCATAACTCGTGCCATATATGCCGCATCTTGAAAAATACTGATATATCCTACACGATAGCTGTTACATACATGCGCGGCAGCGAATGCCCCGAACACTGCCAAAAACGCTATAAAGGTTTTCTTTCTCGGTGTTTTCCACAATACGATCAGCGGCAGTACACACATAATTAATAATCTTGAATAGCCGGCTAAAGATCCGATCACATTATCCTGTTGAAAAAATGCAATGATGTCTAAAAACGGCTGTATAATAATCAAATAGAAAAACCAATGTTGTTTCAAATGCTCCTTCATAATCAAATTCCCTTCTCAATCACTCGGAACCACAAATCTGCTACAGCACTTTTGGTATAGCATCGGCATTTTTCATATGCCGCTTCGCCCATTTCTGTTCTTATCTCCTGATTCATCATCAATTCGCGGCATACCTTCACAAAAGCATCAGTATCGTGATCCTTGATTAAATAACCGTTTTTTTCATGATCGATTAAAGCTCCGGGTCCGACTCGCACATCAAATGCAATACACGGCAGTTTAGCGCGCATTGCCTCTAAAAGCACAAACGGAAAGCCTTCGCTGTATGAAGTCATCAAAAATACACTTGCTTTTTTCATCGCTTCTTCTACTTCATCACCGTTTTTTTGTCCTAAAAATGTAACATAGTCTTCTGCCTGTTCACTTTCAGCCAAAGCACGAAGATTCGCTTCCTCAAAACCGTCTCCGATGATATTCAGCTTCCAATCCGTATCGGAACAAATCGCTTTTGCCATTTTAATCAGTCGGTCATAGCCTTTTACCTTATGCAGTCTGCCGACAGTCAACAGTACATGTTCCTTCTGCGGAAATATATCCTGTGTCGGTATATCATTGATAAAATTGGGAATTACGATACATTTCGTATGTGTATTATGCCCTTGCATCATTTCGCATACTTCATCACAAAGTCGTTGACTTAATAAAGCAAACACATCAACTCGACCGTAATGCTTCTGAAAGTCACTCACCAGCTTTTTATCAAATCGATGGTCATGATGAAGCTGCGCAATCAAATAAACCTTCGGATCTAAATATTGATTAAATAATACGGTATCTTCATTGCGTGTTGTTATTACAATACCGTCGTGAATCTGTGCAGCTGCTTTCTTTAATAAAGCGCGTTTTTTATAAAGAATCTTTATGCTTTTACAGCCTTCTTTTATTATCTTAAGCGGCTTTTTCTGTTCAAGGCTTGTTAAGAAAGCCTCTTTATTCGGTATATCTTTCATCAAATAAACCACTTTCACCTTAGGATCCAGCTCATATGCAGGAGAATTAGGCATGTGATACATTGATATGATTTCAACCTCATAGCGTTCGGCTAACAGATTCGCTGTAGAAATGATTGCTTTTTCAACACCGCCGTATGCTAAATGAAGGGCGATAATCCTTATTTTTGTCATATCGTTCCATTCCTTTCCGTCCTATCATTTCATAAATTTATTTTTAATGATTTTTTATAAATGTCTCATTTATTATTATACCACATTCTGTTAGTATCTGTACAAATTATCAATGTTTTATAAACGAGAGTTTAACACATGGAAAAATAATGTATATATAACAGTATCTTTAAAAGGATTTTTAATTTTGTTTTTTATCAATTCTGTTGCATTATTATATCGTATTTGTCATATTTTGTATTATAATTATATTGTTTTTTTAAGAGGTTATCTTATGCGACTATCTGGTATTACAAACATAAGATAATACGAAATTGTATCATCTTTCTTATTCGCCGTTAATACAATATTTATTCATTTCAATAGCATAGGAAAAGCAGTTTGATAATTAAGCCTTTTTTCAGCCCATATATCAATACTGCTTTTTTGTTTTATTAGGACAGATGCTTTGATAGATAAAATATTTGCTTTTGAGCAACGCTTAAGCAAGTTTCATCAGCTTATTAAACTGTTCCTTTGCTCTGCTTCTTATATGCAAGCAATACGATAATACCTGCACAGAGAGTGATCCATACATAACCGACCAACATTGTACTGTCACCGGTATTCGGTGCTGTAATTATAGTATCAGTAATAGTTGGATGAATCGGATTGATCGTATCATTAGGATGAATTGGATTAACCGTATCATTAGGATGAATCGGATTAACCGTATCATTAGGTTGGATCGGCTTAATCGTATTATTAGGATGATTCGGCTTGTTCGTATCATCAGGATGAGGCGGATTTGGCTTTATTGTATCCATAGAGCTTGTTTTCTTAGTTAATAAGGCATACTTAGATAAATGATTTGCAGTAAATGAAACTGTTTTATCCTTATAGGTATATGTAATTGCTTCTGCAATGCCGTTCTTATTCACATATACAAATCGATAATCGGCATTCATATAATCCTTATTCGTCTGAATTGTAACCGTAATCGGGCGCTTTGGCTGATAAGGTTTATTATTGCGATACAATGCGATATCATAAGCCTCTGCAAGTTCATAACTCTTTAATTCGTTATTTGTAATATCAACTTTTTTGATTTCCTTGACCTTTAATACGACATCATCAGCAATATTTCCCATTATCTGAACATTTCCGTTTTTAATAACTCTTGAGATCGGAAGTAATGCATCCATTCCTGCCTGAAGCTCTTTCAGCGCCGTATCAATGGTTTCTTGTGTAGATGCCGGATCTTCTATTACCTTTTTAGCCTTTTCAATTAATTCAGGAAGCACCTTATACGTTTCCGGTGTGTAGCTGTTTTTCTTTAATTTGATTGCCTCTGAATAAGCGGCCCTTAATGCGCTTTTTTGAACCAAGGACTCTTTTAATACCTTGCTTTCTAAATCAGCCATCTTTTTTACAATATCAGTAATTAACTGCACCTTTAAAAATTCATTAAGCTTTCCTTCATCTGCTAATTGATAATAGGATTCAAACAATGCCTTCCACTCCTGATAAAGATCAAAAGGTAAATTTCCCGCCTCATAACCGGGAACATAGGTCTCCAGCTGCTGAAGAGCATCTGTAACCTTATTTTTCGCCTGTGTATTAGGATTTTCATAAATAACGATATCCCATATAGAGAAGCCGTATTTTTTATCCTCACGTCCCTGTGTTGTCAAGGCCAGCTTTACATATCTTACCTCATGATCACCGAGCTCCTTTACAACATCAAGTCCACCCTTACCATCGGTTATTGTTTTGATATCGAAATAGTTTTCATTATCTAAAGAGCCTTGGATTGTATATCCGCTGGCATATGCCGCTTCCCAACTGATTTGTATTTCATCAATTTGATATACATCTTCTAAATCAATTACCAGCCATTCCGGCTTTTCTACACCGTTGATATAAGCCGAGCCCCAGCGCGTGTTATGATCTCCGTCGACTGCCATTGACGGCAGTAAGCCGGAAGCGTTACTGGAAGCCTCTATCGGTTTATTTAAAACGAGATTCTCTCGATAGCCGCTTATCTGATAAGCATCGGCAATTTCACTCGTACTCATCGCATAATTATAAATTTTCATATGCTTTAGCTCTGCGTCTAAGTTTTTCAGTATCGTTTCACACGGCAAAATAAATGTAGAGCTTCGTTGTTCCTTCTCTTTGATCGGTTTCTCTATCAATTCACCGTTTGAAACTAACACGCCGTTGATATAGAGATATAAATCTTCACTGTCGCAAACAAGCATCATATTCAAATCTTTATTTTTCGGCAGACTGTAAGCAAAGGTATAACGACCGTGAAGTCTTTCATATCCAACCTTACCGCTGCCATCGATATCAGCATAAAAGGTACCGTCTTCTCCTTGGAAAAGAACACTGCCGGAATCATAATCATGGATATTTACATCCATAGATATCGTATATGGATATCCGATGCTTTTCATCGGTAATGTCATATACGCATCTGATCGGAAGTGAATTGCATCATCCGACACTTGTGCTCCATGCAGAGTTGCATTATAATGATTTAACGATTGATCTGTAAGCTGATTATTTTTCACATGCTGCGCATCATATTCTGCAATTACTTCATTCTCAGAAGCTACATAGCGATTCGGATTCACAAGCGGCACTTGATTTGAAAGCGCATTTACTCGCTCCATAAATTCATCTGAGGTCTGACCGTCCGTTTTTTCTCCATACCAGGTTTTTTCAGAAGTAATCATGATCGCATCCTTTACACGATCAAATAAATCAAATTCAGAATATCCGATATTAAATGAAGTATTATCATTCCAAAGCGCAAATTCCGCACCCTTCGTTTGCGGATGTGCAATCGGCATTACCGCGCTTCCGTTGCCGACCTTACGATTCGGTTCAAAGTTATAAACATCAAAGGTATCATACAGGGCTTGGATATCCAAACGATCTAAATAACCGGCATTGCCGCCCGGAACGATATAAAGCCATCCTCCGCATGTATTGATAATATCATAGCCGGCTTTGTACATTTCCTTGACATCAGACCAATACGGAGCCCAAATATTCATGGTTGCCTCTGATGAAACAGGAGTAGAACCGACAAAGCCTTCACTTGCCGTTCCGCCGCCCAGTGATCCCCATAATCTCGCTTTCTTGCCTTTAGCATTCACATAATTAATGAAATGATCGGTCCATGCACGCATTTCCTCGGCATAATTCTGATCATATTCATCCGTACCGATATGAAAATTATCACTGATAATCACAGGATCATCACCGTCTAAATATTCATCGATTAAATTCTCTATTACTGTATAGGAATAAGGATCACGAATATCCAAGGCTCCTTTTTTCAGCATTTTTACACCGTCGATATTACGGAAGCTCTCTGCATGATACGGTGTATCGATTTCAGTAATTACATCAACCCCGTATTTAGCTGCCTTTTTTTGATATGCCTTATAAGCTTCCTTCGTATAATATCCATCACTCGCTATAATTTCAGGATAGCGTTCACTCTCTAAGCGAAAAGCGCTGTAACCTGAAGAGCCCCAATAATCATTAATATGAACCTGAACCTCATTCATCTTAAACCAAGACATGTATAATGTAATTTCTTCTAAGTATTCTAACGGTATATACACACGTCCGACATCGATCATGCCGCTTCGTACTTCATATTTCGGATAATCGCGAGCTAAGCCTTTCGGTATTTTTAATTCTTTCGGGTTTTGATAAAGAATCTGCGTAATCGAGGCACCGCCATACAGAATACCGAGAGAATCAGACGCTGTAATCTCAACAACATCTCCTATATTCAACAAATATCCTTCATTTCCCAGTTCTGCTTTTGAAGTATTCTTTGTGAGTATGATATCACCTGTTTTCGGTGCAGTATCGGATATTTCAATCTTCTTGCCCAGCATTTCTGAAAAATAAGTCTGAATCGTTTTCGCTGTTTCCATTAAGGTTGTATCCTGCACAATCAGCTTTGAATTATTATTTAACGTAAAGTATCCCTTTGCGCCTTTCCATTCTCTTAAACCGGGCAGCACATTCGGTTTTGAATTATCCTGTGCTTCAGCTTGATAAGTACCCGGAATAATGATCTGTGCATCCTTTGAGGCAATCGCAAAGTCATCTGCATCAGTTTTGTTTTGTACCTTATATAACAGATGAACCTTCATATCCTGAAGCGGTTCGATGATCCTGCCATCCGATGTAACGACCTGTTGATTATCACTGCCATACAGCACAACCTCATATTTTTCCGATTCTAATTCAGGAAGAATTATTTTTGTACCGTCTTCACTTATTGTCGGTGAAATGCTTTCTACATAATCTACCCAGCTCTGCGCACTCATTTCAATATTTTCTGTTTGTGTATGATCATACACTTCGATTTCATAAATACAAAAGCCATACCATTTTCCGGTATACGGGCGACTCTTTAAGTCTAATTTTATATATCTGGCTTCCTTACCGCCCAAATCCGTATAGTGATTTTCGTCCTTTGTTCCATCATTTACTTCCCGAATCACAAAGTAATCACTGTCGTCTAAGGAGCCTGAAATTGTAAATTCCTGTGCATAGGATGCTTCAAAATTGACAAGAATCTCATCAATATGATAGGCCTCTCCTAAATCCACCTTGATCCATTGCGGTATAATATTACCGTCGGCGTCCAATCCGTTATTTTTATAATCGGAAGACCATCGACTTGCCTTACCTACACCACCGTCAACTGCGTAGGACGGCGCAAGACTTGCGTTGTATTGCGTAGACGCTGTCGCCGTTTTATTCAATGCCAGATTGATCGGCTTTTCCCATGGCTTTAATTCCGCTGCCGAGATAAGAGTCAAACAATTACTCAGCAGTAAACAGAAGGTAACGCATAAATGCAAAAGTGTTTTTATTGATTTTTTCATAATTACTGTTGAAAAGACTTTGAATCTTTTCACTCCTTTCCTTTTCAATCACCTTGTTCTATTTAATTTTTAATTCCTGTCCTCCTTTCTGTCTAAACAAAAAGATCAAACAGCCGCACGAAAATGCTGTCTGATCTTGCCTAATTAAATAGTAACAAATCTTACAATTTAATTATAACGCTGATTTTTATGATATGCAAGCATTTTATAATAAAATTTTATGATTTTTCCACTATGATTCCTGAAGTCTCATAAATAAGATTTACCATACCTCTTGATTACTGACAAATCGGTTTGTAAAGACTAACCAAATAATACTTTCGCTGATGTAATATCAGTATCACTCATAAAAAAGCGGTGCATCGGCTTATATTAAAATGATTCGGTTTTTGTCAATTGGACACACAAAATAAGTAAAATTGATTACCCAATTGGTATTATACTGATTAGGATTTAAAAGTTTAGTAATTCATGATTCTTTAAAAGTGTTGTTTTTTCTTCAAGCGCTAAAGACAAAATTATTATGCCACATTCTGTTAGTATCTGTACAAATTATCAATGTTTTATAATCAGCAAAACACTTCCTTTGAGTTTTTCATCCAAACATAAAAGAAATCCTCAAATAAACATAGGATTTCAAATAGGCCTTTACAATTATTTGCCGTTCATCACTTCATTAATACGCTCTTTCACTAATTGTATTTGATCGTCTTTCGGATAGAAATAATATAAATATTCATTGGTGATCTCATCATTGTTCCAAAGCATTTCACCTTCCATTGTATAAGATTTAATATCATCTACGGAATCTTTCATTGACATAAATAACTGAAATGCATCTACAATATCGGATTCGGACAGATTCGTTGTAAAGTTATTTTCAACGGCACCCAACAGGCTGTTAATTGTTCCCATCGAAGGTGATTGCTTAAACTCTCTGACAACACCGTTAATCACTTCCATCTGATGACGTCCTCGTTCAATATCGCCGTCGGTAAACAGTTTACGAACGCGTGAATAAATCAATGCCTGAGCACCGTCAATCCGGTTTTCTCCGACATGGAAGCACGTTTCACGCTCAACCTCATAGCGATCCTTATAAGGCGTACAAAATGCAATGTTGTTATTCACGGTAATACCGCCCAATGCATCCACAAGATCCATGACTCCTTGGAAATTGATTTTTAAATAATAATTGATAGTAATATCATACATTTTCTCGATTGTATGAATGGAACAGTCAATTCCGCCGTATGCACCTGCATAAGTCAGTTTAGTATGTTGATCATTCACGCAGGTAAGCGGCGCCCAGCTGTCACGAGGAATTGTCTGCATAATCATTTTCTTTGTTTTAGGATTCACCGTTACCAAAATATTTACATCGGAGCTTCCTTTTTCATTGATATTTTTGCTTGTCAGATCTACACCGCTGACTAATATATTAAACGAATCTTTAGTAATATCAACCGCTTTTGATTCTACCGCTTTACGTTCACGTTTTTTTTCAAACAACACTTTGATCTGATCTTTACTGTACAGATCACTCTCTTCTAAACGCTGTTCCATCTGTAATGTATAGACCATAATATCACTTTTTCCGTTCATCAACGAATTGTAGGCATCCTGATAGCTTGAAAATTCCTGTGTGAGATAACCTTGCTTGCCTTTCTCATCCAGCAGTGTTTCGGCAAATTCATTAATTTCCGGTTCAAACTTTACGGTCGCAAACTTTTTATTATTAAAATCATCAGAAGCCTCGATCGATGCATCTTTTTTAGCTACGATCATCACCGTTTCCGATTCTGTATTATCAAATACCTTATTACTGAAGCGCGCACCGCGATATGCCGCAATACTTCCGAGCAATAAAATCAGTGCTAATATTCCGTTACATATGAATCCATAGTTTCGTTTTTTCACGGTCAACAGCAAACAGCCGATTAACAATAGGGTTACGGTAATAAAACAACAAATCGCAGCAGTTATTTTAAAATAACGCATGATTTGAAAAGATAAATAAAGATTCAGTAATTCTGAAATCACAAGCAAAGCTGAAAAGCCATAATCAATGCCGTTACATTGTCGGAAATATTGGATCAGCGTTGATTCTTTTTCCAATGATTTGGGATTTTCACGCTGCAGCTTGCGGCGTTCCTCAATCGTCATTTTGCTTGCGCGCTCCTTGCGGCGTTTTTCTTCTAAAGTAATCGGCTGCTTCTCTTCCTCAGATGTCGTACTCTCTTGTTCATTCACAGCTGTTTGTTCAGATGCTTCATCAACACTTGCTGATTCAGAATCCGAATCAGTTGCCTCTGCCTCTAAGCTTATGTTCGTATCAGTCACATCAATCAACGCTTCCTCCTGCTTTTCATCATGTTCCGCCACTGTGCTTGTTTGGTCCTGTTCATCATCAGTTTCAGACTGTTCATCTTGATGAACTGAAGCTTCAGAATCCGTTTCGATACTTTCATTTTCTTCAGCCGTAGAGTGTTCATCTGATGCCTTATCATCTTTCTGCTTATTTAACAGCTTATAAGCATCCTTCATTTGTGCATCTATTTCAGCCAGCGGTAAAACTTTTGTTTCGTCTGATGTTTCTTCATTAATCATATCATTCTTATGATCTTCACTCATATCATCACTCCGGTTCTTTATTTTAATTATACATGCTTACGGTTATTTAGTAAATATTACTGTCTCTATTTTATAATGCCGGTTAAAAACAAGCCGTTCATTTTTCTAAATCATACACAAAAACAGAAAAATCTGCTATAATGAGAGCCGTCTTTAAATAAAGTCAATCAAAGGAGATGACTGTATGAATTTGGTTTTATTCACTAAATGCTTATACAAAGGTAATATTAAATATGATTTTCATCGCTCACTGATGAAAAAAAGCGATGCCAAGCAAGGTTTAAAGCTGAGCTTCTACTACTGCTTATCAAAAATCAATCGGCGCTTTGAATATTCCTATTGGAACTTTATTAATCAGCACTTTCAGCTGCATACAGAAACAGAAGCATTCTATGAATCTCATCAGCAGCGCTGTAATCAAGCAGTGCTTGACTTAATCAACGAACCGATCACCGTATTATGTGACGCACCTACCTTCTTATGTAAACCGTTTTTGCCGAAACAGACAGACAAAGTCATCGGATATGATATTAACTTTGATAAACAATGTTTGGAAACTGAAATGAATGAAAAAGCATTGATAAAAAAGCTGAAGCATCATGAGCTGAGCATCAACACGGCAATCGATTATGAAGCATCAGTTTTCACACAATCTGCCGCTCAAGCATGGATCTGTACCGAGAAAGGCATTGTTGACGGGAAAAAGAATGCTTGGAAAAGCATTGCGAAAAAACTTTGCTTGCATCTGTTTATCATCTTATTATACAGCGGTATGCTTACCGCCTTTAGTTTTTTGTGTGCCAGCACTCCGTTAAGCAAAAGATTGGTACTCAGCTATCTGTTAGATCCGAAAGTTTTATTATTAAATCTTTTTCCGGTTGTTATGTTAATGTTATTTCTATACATTATTACCAAGCGATTGTGGGCGTCTACGTTACTGGGCGGGCTGCCGTTTATCATCCTTGCGGTAGCTAATTTCATTAAGCTGAAGTATCGTGATTATCCGGTTGTGTTTTCCGATCTTAATTTATTATCGGAAGCATCAATCATGGCGGGAAAATATGATATTACACCGAAGCTGTGGCAAATTGCCTTTATTGTCGGTTCATTTGTTTTGGTTTTCATTTTAATTAAAATCAAACCGCTGCGCATTCATATTCCTATCTATCGCGCAGTCAGCGCCAGTGCGGTGTTATTCATCTCCTTCTTTGTGATCTCAAATACAATGATGAACGATGACATCTATAATAATGCAGGCGACGTAAATGCACTGGATAACAAATGGGCGGAAGCTCAGCAGCTGCAGCAGCGCGGTTTAATATATCCGTTTATCTACAGTTATAAGAAAGCATTTGAAGTTGAACCGGATAATTATGATGAAGCATTGAGTGAAGCGACTCTTTCCTCTTATCAGAGCGATAATATTCCGGAAGATAAAAAAGTAAACGTAGTTGCGATCATGTTGGAATCTTATAATGATTTCACGAAATTCAATCTGTCCCTTCCTGATGAAATTTATGCGCCGTTCCATCAAATAAAAGCCGAAGGTTATTACGGCACAATAATCTCCAATGTATTCGGAGGCGGTACGGTCAATACCGAACGGAGTTTTTTAAGCGGTTATTTCCATAACCCAATGTATTTGCGTAAAACCAACAGCTATGTACAGTATTTCAATGATCAAGGGTATCAGACCGTGGCACTGCATCCAAGCTTCGGCAGTTTCTATAATCGCCGAAATGTCAATGAATATATGGGCTTTCAAGAGTTCTATTATATAGAGAATCGCTATAATGAAATCGCATATGATGATGATTTCTTTCCCGATATTTTAAAAGAGTATGAGGAAAAAACAAAGAACGGTCAGCCGTATTTCAATTTCAGCTTGAATTATCAAGGACACGGTCCGTACCCTACAGATAAAAGAGCGGATATTCCCGATTATCTCGGTTCGCAAAGCAACCTCACCGACGAGGTGCGCAACGGTGTCAACTATTATTTGAACGGAATCAAAAATACCAATGAACAAATAAAGATGCTGCACGATGCATTTCAGGAAAGTGATCAACCGACCGTTATGGTGCTGTTCGGCGATCATAATCCGGTGTTCGGGCAAGGCGCACAAGGCTTTGAGCAGCTTGGTATCAACATGGATATTGGTACAAAGGACGGTTTTTTAAACTACTACAGTACCCCGTATGTGATCTGGGCAAATCCGGCAGCTCAAAAGCTATACAATAATCAACTGCCTAATGGTGAAGGACCGACGATCAGTCCTAACTATTTAATGAATGAATTATTTCAGTATCTCGGTTGGCAAGGCAATGCGTATATGAAATATACCGATGACTTAAAAAAGGAAATCCCGGTACTGCATACAAGCTGGAAACTGATTAACGGTGAATGGACACAAGATGTCAGTGAAGCAACGCAACAGCTGATTGATCAGCTGCAGTCAGTCGAATATTATTATCAATATAAAATAAATGATAAAGCTGAATGATCGAGCTGACTCTCGATAAATTCCAACAATTTCCGCGATAAAAATCTTGACTGTGATAAGATTCAATGGTAAAGTATTAGCAGTTATATGACTGACGGAAAATGACATTGTCATTCGTGGAATCAACCACAGGGAGTATAATGGATAAGAGCCGACCGTCTGGGTAGTGACCAGATTTTCGACTCTTTTCTTTTTTCCCGAACAGTTTGAGCATATGACGATGCTTTTATGACAAAGTATGCTATACTGTACACAATGATTGTGATTACGCAGATCATATCAAAAACAGGAGGAATGAAGATGAGCAATACAAACAATGCTTGGGCAGGCTTCAAAGGCCGCATTTGGAAAGAAGAAGTCAATGTCCGCGATTTTATTCAAAACAACTATTGCCCTTATGACGGTGATGAAGCCTTTTTAGCTGATTCAACAAAGGCAACCGATCAATTATGGGGAGAATTGCAAAAGCTGCAAAAAGAAGAACGTGCCAAGGGCGGCGTTTTAGATATGGAAACAGAAATCGTTTCATCTTTGACTGCTTACGGTCCCGGCTATATCAATGAAGCGATGAAGGACTTGGAACAAATTGTCGGCTTACAGACCGATAAACCGTTAAAGCGTGCATTTATGCCTTACGGCGGTATTAAGATGAGCGAAGAAGCTTGTACGACTTACGGTTATACACCGAGTGAAAAGCTGCATGAAATCTTCCATGCTTATCATAAGACACATAATGATGCGGTATTTGACTGTTATACACCGGAAATGCGTTTGGCACGCCGCAATAAGATCGTAACCGGATTACCTGATACTTACGGACGCGGTCGTATCGTCGGTGATTATCGCCGAGTTGCCCTTTACGGTATTGATTACTTAATTGAAATGAAAGAGAAAGACAAAGAAAACTGCGGCTGCGGCGTAATGAGCGATGATATTATTCGCCAAAGAGAAGAGCTTGCCGAACAGATCAAAGCCTTAAAGGGAATGAAGGAGATGGCGGCTGCTTACGGATATGATATTTCCAAACCGGCAGTAACTGCCAAGGAAGCGATTCAATGGGTATACTTCGGTTATTTAGCGGCAATTAAAACACAAAACGGTGCCGCAATGAGTGTCGGTCGTGTTTCCACTTTCTTAGATATTTATATTGAACGTGATATCAAAGCCGGTATTTTAACAGAAAGTGAAGCGCAGGAGCTTGTGGATCACATGACAATGAAATTCCGCATGGTGAAATTTGCTCGCATCCCTTCTTATAATCAGTTATTCTCCGGTGATCCTGTTTGGGCGACATTGGATGTGGCAGGTCTTGGTATGGACGGACGTCATATGGTCACAAGAACCGACTTCCGCTTCCTGCATACACTTGAAAATATGGGACCGGCTCCGGAACCGAATTTAACCGTTCTGTATTCTTCTCATCTGCCGGAAGCCTTTAAGAAATATGCCGCTAAGGTTTCAATTGATACATCAAGTGTACAATATGAAAATGATGATGTAATGCGTCCGGTATGGGGCGATGACTACGCAGTGTGCTGTTGTGTATCCGCAACACAGACCGGTAAGGAAATGCAGTTCTTCGGTGCGCGTGCCAATTTGGCAAAATGTTTGTTGTATGCGATCAACGGCGGTGTTGATGAAAAGACCAAAGCACAAGTAGGTCCTGAATACGCACCGATTCGTGATGAAGTTTTAGATTATGATACGGTTATGCATAAATACGATATTATGATGGAATGGTTGGCAGATCTGTATGTCAATATCTTGAACCTGATTCAATATATGCATGACAAATATTACTATGAAGCAAGTCAGATGGCACTGATTGATACCGATGTAAGACGTACCTTCGCGACCGGTATTGCCGGATTCTCTCATGTAGTTGATTCCCTGTCTGCCATTAAATATGCAAAAGTGAAGACAGTTCGTGATGAAAACGGATTGGTCATCGATTTTGAAACAGAAGGAGATTTCCCTCGCTACGGTAATGATGATGACCGTGCCGATGATATCGCAGTTTGGCTGTTAAAGACGTTTATGGAAAAGATCGAGAAGCGTCATACTTACCGCGATTCAGAGCCGACTACTTCTATTTTAACAATCACCAGCAATGTCGTATACGGTAAAGCAACCGGTGCATTGCCTGACGGCAGAAAAGCCGGCGAACCGCTTTCTCCGGGTGCCAATCCGGCATACGGCGCAGAACAAAACGGCTTACTTGCATCCTTAAATTCCGTTGCCAAGCTGCCGTATGAATACGCATTAGACGGTATTTCCAATACACAGACAATCAATCCCGGTGCTTTGGGACACAGTGAACAAGAGCGTATTGATAATTTAGTTCATGTGCTTGACGGTTACTTTGATCAAGGAGCGCATCACTTAAATGTTAATGTATTCGGTATTGAAAAACTGAAAGATGCGATGGAACATCCGGAAAAAGAAGAATACGCAAACTTTACGATTCGTGTATCCGGATATGCCGTGAAGTTCATTGATTTAACTCATGAGCAACAGTTAGATGTCATTGCACGTACATGCCATGATCATCTGTAATAGATAAAAACGATCACATTTTACAATAAAACACATAAAAAGGCCTCGTCATTTGACGAAGCCTTTTAGAAAGGAAAAGATATTCGTAATTCAGCCTGCGGCTGGATACGATCAATATCAGCTTAAGCTATGTCAAAATATCTCGGTGCAATTCATTCCGTTGAAACCTTCGGATCGGTGGACGGTCCCGGAGTTCGCTATGTTATCTTTTTACAGGGCTGCAAAATGCGCTGCCGCTTTTGTCATAATCCCGATACTTGGAACATTTCCGAACAAAACAAACAAACATGTGAAGAAATACTGGAAAAAGCGCTTCGTTACCGCTCTTATTGGGGAACAAACGGCGGCATTACGCTCAGCGGCGGCGAACCGCTGTTACAGCTGGATTTTTTGATAGAATTCTGTACCATGGCAAAAGCACATGATATTCACATTACCATTGATACGAGTGCTCAGCCGTTTTCAAACGATCCGGTATTTTTAAGCAAATTTCAACAATTACTTGAAGTCACAGATTTATTTCTCTTGGATATCAAGCATATTGACGACACTGTTCATAAGGATTTAACCGGTCATACCAATCAGAACATATTACAGATGGCTCGCTATTTAAGCGATCACAACAAGCCGTTTTGGATTCGCCATGTTCTGCTTCCGACAAAACATTACAGTGATGTTTATTTGGAAGAACTGCGTGCATTTATCGAAACATTGGATCATGTGGAAAAAATCGAGGTACTTCCCTATCACACACTCGGTGTATACAAATGGAAAGAACTGGGTATCCCTTACACCCTCGACCATATTCCCCCTTGCCCTAAAACAGAGGTTGAACGTGCCGATGCCATTCTTCAAAAGGCATTAAAATCAAACAAATAGCTTTCATATATCTAATTTAACAGCTTCTTCCTGCATAATGAAATGCGTATAGGAATTAATTTTAATTTTATTTCATAAACATATGCAAAAAGTAATAAAAAAATGATAAAATATAATGACAGGAAGGTTGATAGAAATGGAATTTACAATCGCACAAATCAAAGACTTCGCTGGATCAGATGCTGTTTATGAAGCGGGAGTTCAGATGGTAAAAGAAAAAAACGTCGTTTCTTTGGAAATCGACGATTTTTCCAATGCCGAAATTATATTGATTAATGCGACTGTTCAAGATGATAAGCATTATCATGAAATTAATATGTCCGTTGATAAAGATGATTATCTGATTAAAGCACATATGTGCAGCTGTGCGGCTCATAAGGAAACGCAGCTGCCTTGTACGCACTGTGTTGCCGTATTGTATAAAATCTATGAGGATCAACAGCAGCATCAGCAAAAGCAAGTCGATACCGAACAAACAGTGATGAAGGACCCCTATGCTTTACAGCTGATGAATTCTTATGAAAATACAATTATTTATTCAAGCTTGGCTATGAATATTAAAGCAAATATTCATATTGAACCGATTCTTGAGCTTCGCTCTCACGGTGTAATCGCTGTCACCTTAAAGCTAAAGGATACAAAACAATATAATGTAAAAAACATCAGTAATTTTTTAGATGATATTGATAACAATGTAAAGAAACGCTACGGACGTGAACTTGAATTTTTACATAATCGCCACAGCTTTGACGATGCTTCTCAAAAGCTGCTGGACTTCTTATTTTCTCATCGTTACGATACACCGTATTTTTTAACCACTTATCGTTATCGCAACTGTCCCGAGAATAAGAATCTCTGTTTAACACCGCATGCCTTGGATGAATTCTTTGCGATGTATCAAAATTGTGATGTGATGTATCGTATCAAAGAGAAAACATTGATTAATATGAAATTTATTGATCAAAATCCACCGTTTACCATTCAAGTAGAAAAAGCTTCCGATCAATATCAAATCACTTTGCATAACGGTAAATTTTTAGTATTCACAGGGGTAAAGCATATTTATGTATTATTTCAACACTGCTTATATCGCTGTGATGAGGACTATACAAAGCATTGTACCGATTTGTTAAGCATTTTATCAAAGAAAAAGGAACCTCTGATCATTGCCGAAGAGCATATGCCTGCTTTTTATAATAATGTCATTATGTCAATCAAGGATTATATTGATATTAACGGTGCTGATATTTCGCAATATGCGCCGTTGCCGCTCGTTTGCCGTTTATATGTGGATATGCCGCGAATCAATACGATTTCACTGCGCTTATTATACTGTTACGGTTTAGAAGAATTCAATGCCTTCACAAATGAAACGATTGCGACAACACGCAACTTTAATGAAGAAATTGCCGTGCGCTTAGTCTTGTCACGCTATATTACAGGGGTAGATGCCGCCGGACAATTTGCTTATATCGAAAATTCACAAGATGCAATCTATGAGTTCATTAACCACGGACTGCAGGAATTAAATAAACATTGTGAAATTTATGCGAGTGAAGCAATTAACAGTATCGAAATTAAAAATCATTTTCATGTATCAATGGGTGTCAGAATTGAATCAAACCTGTTGGAGATTGATTTTAATACATATGATTTCCCGATTGATGAGCTTGCCGATGTATTACAGGCATATCGCGCGCATCGCAAATATTATCGGATGAAAGACGGCGGATTTGTTAATATTGAGGACAGCGCCTTATCTGAGCTGTCATTTATTCTCGACGGTATTCATGTAAAAGATCAGGATTTGAAAAAAGGCAAAATTGTCGTTGATAAATTCCGTTCTTTATACTTGGATAATATTATGAAACAAAGTGAAATGATTCAAATAGAGCGAGATACCGGCTTTAAGGAAATTGTCCGCAATATCAAGAACTTTACCGATTGCGATTTTGAAGTTCCGCCTTACATGAAGAATACGCTGCGTAATTATCAAAAAACCGGCTTTCGTTGGCTGAAAACAATGGCAGGGTACGGCTTCAACGGTATTTTAGCCGATGATATGGGAATCGGTAAAACCATTCAGGTAATCGCGTTATTGCAGGCAGAAAAGAATGAACACCCTGAATTCTCTGCCCTTGTCGTTTGTCCTTCTTCGCTGTTACTGAACTGGCAGCATGAAATTGATAAATTCTCACGCAATGTCAGCAGCCTTATTATTTCCGGAAGCAGTGATGAGCGCAAGGCGTTGATTCGCAAGCAGAAGGATTATGATGTTATGATTACCTCTTATGATTATCTGAAACGTGATATTGATGAATATGACTCAATTACATTTACATATCATATTTTAGATGAAGCACAGTATATTAAGAATCATGCGACAAAAAATGCACTCAGTGTAAAACAGATTCATTCGCTACATAAGTTTGCTTTAACTGGTACACCGATTGAAAATTCTTTGGCAGAGTTATGGTCGGTATTTGATTTCTTGATGCCGGGATACTTATATCACTATCAATATTTCAAAGGAATGTATGAAATCCCGATCGTAAAGGATAACAATATTACCGTATTGCAGGAACTTCGCCGTATGGTAGAGCCGTTTATTCTGCGAAGAGTTAAGAAAGATGTATTGAAGGAATTACCGGAAAAAGTAGAAAATACGCTGTTAATTGATCTTGATGAAGATGCACGTAAGCTGTATATGGCAAATGTGGCTTTAATACGTGATGATTTACAGGCGTCATTTGCGGAAAAAGGCTTCCAAAAATCACGAATTATGGTATTGAGTATGTTGACAAGACTGCGTCAATTCTGTTGCGATCCTCGTTTAGTCTATGATAATTATCAAGGATCTTCAGCGAAATTAGAAGCCTGCATGGAGTTAGTGGAAAGTTGTATTCAAGCGGATAAGAAGATTTTATTGTTCTCACAGTTTACTTCTCTGTTGTCAATGATTGAAGATGAATTGATTAATCGCGGTATTCCGTATTACCTATTAAAAGGCTCTACGCCGAAGGCACAGCGTCAGCATTTGGTAAATGCATTTAATACGAATGATATACCGATCTTCCTGATTTCTTTAAAAGCAGGTGGTACAGGTTTGAATTTAACGAGTGCCGAAGTAGTAATTCATTTTGATCCGTGGTGGAATATCTCCGCACAGAATCAGGCAACCGATCGTGCATACCGCATCGGTCAACATAACAATGTCCAAGTGTTTAAGCTGATTGCAAAAGATACGATTGAAGAGCGAATTATGAATCTACAGGAACAGAAACGAGCGCTCGGTGATTCGATTATTACAAACAGCGACGGAATTATTACTTCAATGACCCAAGAGGATATTTTAAACTTATTTTAAGCTGATGAATATACATAAAAGCTGATGATCGATAGCTAATCATCGGTTTTTTATATGAGTAAATAAGTTTCTTAACTTTTCCCGATATGATAAAAAACGCTCGTCTGAGCGCTTATGTTATGACGCTTTCTTGATATTTATTTTGCGACAGCATATAATACAGACAGGATCTTATATTATCCGGCATCAGTAAAAAAGCACACTTTTTCGGGATTTTTTCTGGTTTTGCTATTTCAGAGCATTAAAAAAGCCTTTAAACAAAGGCTTTTATTATCATATGGCAGGGGTGGCAGGAATCGAACCCGCGTCTGTGGTTTTGGAGACCATCATACTACCATTGTACTACACCCCTAAATTGACTGCTAAAATATATTACCATATTTCAAACAAACTGGCAACACTAAAATGAATTTTTCTGATAATTATTAAGATGATTCGCTACAATATTTGCAGGTACTCACTCCATCGTTCTTCTCTGATCGGCATAGGCTGATGATTATCAAAAAATAAGACAAGAGCAGGCGCAATATGATTCCATCGATCCACAAATTCATAATGAGTTAAATGCCCCGTCTGAATCAACTTTTTAGCCTGTGCATGATAATTATAATACATAGTATCACCTCATCATTAGCATTTCTGAAATATTTCGCATTATGCACGCAAAAACTGCCGAATCATAAAATAGTTCAGAGGCGATTTTTATGTATCACACATTAATCTTTTATGAACCACTCACTCCCAAACAATACTTAGATACAGTATTAAACACCTACCCTTACGACATTGCGCCGTCACTCGTTTATACGCTCTTGACCAAGACACCCTATCCGCATCCGTCCCTATTGATCTTTATTGATTATATTCGTAAATGTGAAAAATACTTGATCGGACAAGAGGTGCAAGAACAAAAGTTAAATCAACTGTATGTGACAATGTGCAAGCTGTCGCAGCGAAATGAAGCCGTGCTGCACACTCACCAATTCCATTTTGACTGTCTGTTTCACACCTCACCTTGTGCGCTTGCGCATCCTTATACGTATCTCCCTTGTGATAAAATAGCAATTATTGATGAAATATTGATTCATCGTCGTACCGGTATCAACTTACCGAAGCAGAAAAGTGCCTGCATACAATACGACTGCGGCTTTCCTTTTCATTCCTTATCCATCGATCCTCAAAACTATTTGGCACTATCCGTACAGGCTGCTTCGCTGCACGGACTTATTCTGATTCCCAAAGCACTCGCCGCATATGCAACAGCTATTTCTTCCCTCTATTCACTGAATGCCAAATTATCTCGTCATGATTTTTTATTGCTTTACGGTATTCAAATGCCGATGGATCAAAACATCATTACTTATGATCGTAATTACAACCAATATATCGGCTGCAGCATCAAGCAGAATGAAAATGATTTTTCCATCAACGAATGTCTGCATATGATACAATCACTGATTTCCCTGATCAAATTACAACAGCAGGATTATGTACTTTCAGGAACCATGTTTGATATTGAACGAAATAATCAAAGCTACGGAACCTTGATTTATGCACAATCGAGTCATCAGCTGAGCATTTTTACCGATGCCTTATTGAAACATCTGCAAAAGCACAACATCACTTACGATCCGGTATTTGAAAACTACGGTGTTCTTCATCTGTTAGATGAGGCTGTTTCTACTACCGGAGTACAAATCGGGTCCTATATTCATACCGATTCCTTAAGCAAAGAAAGTATTTTAGAAAAACTGACAGCCGCAGTCTTAATCAACGAACAAGCGAAAAATACTCACATGATTCTTCCCTTTACCACATATGAAAAAAGCACACAATTTCATAAAGTTGATATTTTATGTATTTTAGATCCTAAAGTGAAACAGTATCAAATCACCGCTGTCACATCTCTTGATGAATTGGAACAATATAAGCCGAACCATAATCTGTTTACGAATTCGGAAATCAGACAACAGTTTGATCTGTTGTGGAATCATTTATGTGAGGCAATGGTCCTTAATTCCGTTTTAATGCTTAAAATCCCGTTTGCCGATAAAGTTGTTCATAGTCGGCAGCTAAAAAAGCTGATGGATCAAATGTTGGATTTATTATCAGAACTAAACTAAAGCCGCTGTTTATGCTGAATCTCATGCATAATAATTATCTTTCTTTACCCGGTTTACAAATTATTCACTGAGTGCCTTGAAAATAATCGTAAAACATTGCAGAAAAGCCAAAAAGACGTTATACTATACGCAACCGGAGGTATGTATGAATATAAAAACAGTGCTTGATGAACAAGGAATGCGAAGATCCTTAACAAGAATTGCTCATGAAATCATTGAACATAATAAAGGAACGGATAATATTATTTTAGTCGGTATTCAAACAAGAGGAATCCCATTGGCACAGAGACTTGCGGATATAATCAAAACAGTAGAAGGAAATGAAATACCCGTATATGCGCTCGACATCTCACAATTTCGTGATGACTTAGAAAGCCGTCATCCGTTGGTAAAAACCGATTTACCGGTAAAGGATAAAAAAGTCATTTTGGTAGATGATGTGCTGTTTAAAGGCAGAACGGTAAGAGCTGCCATGGATGCCATTATGTTTACGGGACGAGCAAAAGAAATACAATTAGCGGTGCTGGTGGATCGCGGACATCGAGAACTGCCGATTCGCGCAGACTATATCGGAAAAAATATTCCTTCTTCACTTCAGGAGACAGTCAGTGTAAAGCTGAAGGAAATTGATCGCAGTGACAGTGTAGACATCTTAAAATAGAAAGGGAAAAGCTGAAATGCTTTTTAGGTAAAGATATGAATTTAGTATTTGATAAGCAATATGTTTTAGATTTTGCGAAGCACTTGTTGGCAATTGACAGTCCGAGCAGTTATACGCAGGCAGCATCAAAAATGATCCAACAGGAAGCAGAGGCTTTAGGTTATAAAACTTATTATAACCAAAAAGGCAATCTGTATATCTCCGTTGACGGAGAAAACAGCGAACAGACGATCGCATTAACCGCACATTTCGATACACTCGGATTAATGGTACGATCGATCAAAAGTGACGGTAAGCTGGCGGTAACGAGAATCGGCGGACCGCTGATGCCTACATTAGACGGTGAATATTGCCGCATTTATACAAGAGATCAAAAGTGCTACAGCGGAACGATTCTTTCTACTTCCTGTGCGGCACATGTCTATAAAGACAGCGCACAGCTGACAAGAGATGATGAGCATATGGAAATACGCATCGATGAAGTCGTAAACTGTGCCGACGATGTGAAAAAGTTGGGAATTGAAAACGGTGATATTGTAGCGATTGATCCTAAAGTTGAAATATTGGAAAACGGATTTATTAAATCACGCTTCTTAGATGATAAAATCTCCGTAAGTGCAATTATGGGTGTGCTGCACGCTTTATCCAAAGCAAACCAAAAGCCGAAATGCAATATTTTGGTGATGTTGACATCCTTTGAAGAAGTGGGACACGGCGGATGCTGGATTCCGTCTCATATCCATGAAGTGTTGGCAGTCGATATGGGTTGTATCGGCTTGGATCTGAGCTGTACGGAATTAGATGTATCCATATGTGCCAAAGATTCCGGCGGTCCGTATGACTATGAAATGACTTCTAAACTGATGAAACTGGCAAAAGCATTAGACTTAAACTATGCAGTCGATATCTATCCTTTTTATCAGTCCGATGTAACAGCTGCCCTGCATGCCGGGCATGATATTCGCGGTGCGTTGATCGGTCCCGGAGTTCATGCGAGTCACGGCATGGAGCGTACTCATTACAACGCTGTGGAACAAACAATGAAGCTTGTGGCTGCTTATATTTGCATGGATTAATTGAAAACGTGTGAAAATCGCACGTTTTTTTCATACTGCAGTTCCTATCAACATAACCTTTACTGAGGTGATGTTATGATTCTGCATACTTTCCTTTTAATCTTTTTGGCTGAAATGGCAGATAAAACACAATTAATGATTATGGCACTTACCAACAAATACAAAATGCGAGAGGTCATCATCGGTATGATCAGCGGTGTATTAATGATATCTGCTTTATCGGTACTGGCAGGCGATCTAATCGGTACACTGATTCCGATGGAAGCGGTAAAGCTATGTGCTGCCGCTATCTTCTTGATTTTCGGCATGATCAATTTAAAGCCTACAAAGGATGAAGATGCGCATTCATTCAATTTCCGCATTCCGATTTTAGCTATTGCGTTCACATTTTTATTGGCGGAACTCGGTGATAAAACACAGCTTGCCACTGTAGCGTTCGCTGCCGATCATATGGACGCACACTTTCCGATTTTTCTCGGTTCTTCACTCGGTTTAATCGCAGCCAATTTGATCGGTGTCTTTGCGGGAAAATTCATATTCGCTCATTTCAGTGAGGACTTTGTAAAAGTTGTTTCTTCCTTTATTTTCTTTGGGTTCGGCTCTTTAAATATCTTTGAAGTATTCACGGCAAATACCGTGATTATATGGATATACAGTACGGTTTTAATCGCTGCGGCATATCTCTGTTATACGCGAAGCCGTCGTTTTCAACAGTAAGGATGATTTCATAAGGCAATTATGTCCCTTTTATATAACAGCCGTTTTCTGAAGTGTACGATTTGGTTTGTATCTCGCACTTGCATATCGGCTGTTTTTTTGATACCATTATGCGCAAGAGAGGAAGTGGATTATGCTTTGTGATTATCATGTTCATACCGCATTCAGTGATGACAGTGTCTATCCGATGGAAGAGGTTGTAAAAAAAGCAATTTCACTCGGTTTGGATGAAATCTGTTTTTGTGAACATACCGATTTCGGTATGAAGCCAAACCAAGTTTGTGACTATCCGGCATTTTTTTCTGAGCTGAACCGCTGCAGAAAGATCTACGGAAACAAATTAAACCTTAAAGCAGGTGCGGAGTTCGGAATGCAGGTACATACGATTCCCGATTTCGCAAAGCTTTATGATACCTATTCCTTTGACTTTGTATTATTATCCTGTCATCAGGTAGATAATAAAGAATTTTGGAATCAAGACTTTCAAAGAGGAAAAACACAAGAACAATACAATACTGCTTATTATGAAGAAATCTATCAAGTGATGAAGCAATATCACAACTACAGTGTACTGGCGCATTTGGATGCGATCAAGCGTGATGATGCATGCGGAATTTATCCGTTCGCAAAATCTAAAGACATCATTGAAAAAATATTAAAGCTTGCGATTCAAGAGAAGAAAGGTATTGAAGTAAACACTTCCAGCTTTCGTTATCATTTGCCTGATTTAACACCTTGTCGTGAAATTTTAGCACTGTATTATGAACTGGGCGGGCGTATCATTACGCTTGGTTCCGATTCTCATAAAGAGGAACATTTAGCTGCTCATTTTACACAAGTTATCGACGCATTGAAGTCTATCGGTTTTCGTGAATATTGTACATTTCAAGACATGATTCCGACTTTTCATCCGCTCCCTTAAGCGATTAGTTTTCCACACAATGTGGAAAACTTTTATTATCCACAATCCGCTTCTTTCTGATGCATGTCAAATCCCCTTTTGTTAGGCAGTTTTTCAACATTTAAGCATCAGTTATCCACAAATTGTGGATAACTCAATGGGGATAATGGGGAAAACTCATGATTTTACGGTTATAAAAAAATGCAAAAAAACCTCAAAATTGAGGCATTTTTAAGCTGATTCAGTAGGTTTTTCCACATTCTGAGGATCATTGAAATCCTGAAAATCCATGTTTTTTTGTTTCAGACGATAAGCGAAGAATTCCTTAAGTAAAGTATAGATAACCGCAAACAGCGGAACTCCGATAAACATACCGATCACACCGAATATACCGCCGCCTACACATACCGCAAACAATATCCAAAGACTCGGTAAGCCAAGCTTATCACCTAAGATAAGCGGTCCTAAAATATTACCGTCAAACTGTTGCAGCAACAAGATAAATACGGCAAAATATACGGCATCAATCGGGTGAATGATTAACAACAGGAAGATACCGGGAACAGCACCGATAAAAGGACCGAATACCGGAATCATATTTGTGATGCCGACGATCACTGCCAGCAGTAATGCATAAGGCAATTGCAGAATACTCATACCGATATAACATAGAATGCCGATAATACAGGAATCAATTGCCTTACCGATAATGAAATTATTAAAGATATTCGCCGATGTTTCACTGATATGCAACAGATAACCGGCTGTATCTTTCGGAAAGATCGCATAGACAGCGATACGAAGATGGCGACAAAGCTTTTCCTTATCCAGCATCATATATAAAGCCGACATAATCCCAAGCACTAAGTTCAACAGCGTATTCATAAAGCTGTAGGACATACGCGCCATCTGCGGCAGTGCATCTGTCACAATCTGGGTTAAACGGTTAAAAATATCACGATCACCGAAGAACTGTTGGATCTCGGTGATATCTAAATTATTTTCGGCAATGATCTCATCTAAAAATACTTGAAAATCCTTTACATATTTCGGGAATGAATCCACAAGTGAGATAACACTGCTTACAAGCTGCGGAATTAATAAGCAGAAAAACAGTGTAACTGCCGCTATCCCGATGATTAAAGCACTGATCGCCGCTATTGTTCGCTTATGCCCTTGCTTGATGTTTAAATTACCGAGCAGCTTTGTCTCGATAAACATCATCGGTTTATTCAGTAAAAAGGCTATCCCGAATCCGAGAATAAACGGTGACAATAATGAAATCAAGCTGCTTAAGAAGCCTTTTAAGGCTTGCATATTATAAAAAGAGAAAAAAATGATAATTGTAATTACCGCAACACTGACATAGGTAATTATCTTTTTTTTCATGCTGTCATCAAAATGAAGTTTCAAAATTTCTACCTCCTGCTTCCCAATATTTTATCATGATATTCTGTGAAAAAACAGTATAAACTACACTTTCATCGATTTTATTTCATCAAGCAGATCTTGATAGATTTCCGCTTCACAAAATCCTTGTATTTCGTTGCGCAGCGCATAGCCGTTTTGACTGACGGTGAGAATCACCGGTACTTGTGTATGTTTAAAGACATTGCGCTTCGCAGTACGTAAAAACCAATCGAGATCCACCAGAAAAGCACTTGGATCATCCAGTTGATAAAAGCGCATAATATCCCCTATTTCTTCCTTCCAAATACTTCCGTCAAGATAAGATTTCAAAAATTGTCTCATAGTCAAGTCTCTGCCGAGATGATCGACGAGATAATCATGATAGAACCATTTCATCGGATCGATTTGGTCAGTTCTTAATTCGGCAGTCGGCGGTACTTGGAAATGAATTGTGCCGTGAGTTACGGTCGGTAATAAATTATTCGGGATTACTTCCTTTTGAAAGTGTTGATTTAGTTCTCTTGCAAGGTCAAACAACTGCACCTTTGTCAAATCTCCCAACGGTCCGATAGCCCCGATGGCATCGCCGTACAGTGTGCAATAGCCTAATGCATTTTCTACCTTATTGCCGTTATTCACAACGACCCCTTGATGAATAGCCGCGAAAGTGGATAAGAGATGTCCGCGTAATCGCGCCTGTACATTTTCCGCTGTCAATCCTTGTGCTTCTTCATAGCCATATTGTTTCAACACTTCATTACTCGCAGCTACAAGCGGTAATATACTTCCGTCACGGAATTGGATATTTAATGCCGCCGCAAGTGAGCGGGCATTCTGCTTGGTCTGTTCACTGTTATGCGCACTGCTCATCCCATAGCCGATAATACGCTCACTCCCCAGTGCATAAACAAGTAATGCCGCTGAGACACAGGAATCCAATCCGCCGCTTAAGCCGACGATCCATGCGCTTTTTCCGCCCAAAAGCTGTCGGTCAAAGTCTTGTATCGCTTTTCCCATAAGCTTTAATACGGAGTGCGTCTGCCATGCTTCCGGCCGTGTTTGCTCAATATTGACAAGCTTGTATCCGCCTTCCCCGTACGGCATCTGCCAATGACATTGACCATCCTTACAGATCGCACTTCCCCCTTCTGTTATAATGACCTTTTTGCCTTCATTTTGCATTCCCACTGCATTGACATACAGTACATTGCCGTGCAGTTTCATCGAATGATGAATATCAAACGGACGTGCATCAAGATTGATATTCCAGTCGGCATCCTTGGTTTCATTGCCGAAGTTCAATTCGATCGACATCCCTTGAAAAGTGATCGTACGATGAATCGGTGATGAGGTATAAGCCTCTTCACTCACAAAGGCGGTATTCTGTTTTTGCTTGACCCGCATATAAACTTCATTTTGATATGCGAAATAAGCGCAGTTGAACAGTCTTCCGCCTCGATATTTAATATTTCCCCATACGATCGCAATCGTATCACTCATAGCACTGATGCGCTCATTAAAGGAATCCAAATAGCAACAATAATCCGCATCGCTCAGATAATCACTGCCGTAGATACCGCTGATACAGTTTTGCGGAAATAAAATCAAGTCGGCATGATCCTGCTTTGCCCGCTGAATCTGTTGCTTGATATATGCAAAATTCTCCTCACAATGCCCACCTTTTACTTCCATTGTTACAAATGCGACCTTCATAAAATCACTCCTGTCATTATTCATTATTTTACCACATTTGTGCTCGCTTAGGCAGTTCTTCTTGAACATTTATGCATTGTTCTTTATAATGTTGGTAAAGAAGGTGTTGAAATGAGTCAAATTTTAGAAGGCAATATTTCGGTTAAGGCTGCAATACTGGCCGAACAAAGAGAGATCCGACAGATTATGATTGAAAAAAAGAAGTATAATCACGATACGCGCTTTATTCTGAATCAAGCCGCAAAACGCAATATTTTAATTAATGAATGTACAAGAGATGAGATTGATCAGCTTGCGAGCGGCAAGACACACGGCGGAATTGTCGCAATCTGCGAAGAGCGCAGCTATCAAAGCATTGAAACTTTACAAAACGAAGAAGCAACCTTTTTAGCTCTGCTGGAAGGAATTGAGGACCCCTTTAATTTCGGCTATGTAATCAGAGCCTTATATGCGGCAGGCTGTGACGGTGTTATCATACCGCCGCGCAATTGGAACAGCGCGGCAGGAGTGGTTGCCAAAGCAAGTGCCGGCGCCGCCGAATATATGAACATGGTGATTGCTGATGATCTTCAGGAAACAATTAATGCCTGTAAAGCACAGCAGTTTTCCTTAGTATGTGCATTACGCAGCGACCGTTCACTGAATGTTTATGAGTATACATTTCCGAAAAAAATCGTTTTGGCAATCGGCGGTGAACTTCGCGGTTTATCTTCTGTTGTGAAACAGGCAAGCGATCAGGACATCTATATCCCGTATGCGAATGATTTCCGCAATGCTATGACAGCGGCAAGCAGCGCTGCGATATTAGGCTTTGAGCGACTGCGACAAACAATTAAATAATAAATATGAAAAAACGTAAGAATCAACAAGTGATCCTTACGATTTTTTAATCTGCGAACAGATAACCGCAGAAGATATAAATCATATTAATATAAAAACCATCAACACCGAAGAAATCAAATGCGTCCTTCATAAACGGTAAAGTAAAATATCCCATCTGCATCAGCATCAACAGCACCATAACAAGGATTGCCAATACCTTTTTAAATACTGCCGGATTTCTGCGTTTGCGGCTCTTATTCAAAACCATTCCGAACAGAAACAAGGAACAGACAATCAAAAAAGTAATCAGTGTCGGTGTAAATGAAAACGTAAAGAAGCGATGAATCAATTTTACTGCTAAAGCGGAAAACAGAATAAGCAGCAATGGGATTCCCAAACGCTTTGTATCTTCCATTTTAAGCTTCCTCAATCGTTACTTCGCTCATCACATCACCGTTTTTCATATTGCGAACGGCTTCCAGACCTTCGATCACCTTGCCGAAAACAGTATGAACACCGTCTAAATGCGGCTGTGGATCATGACAGATAAAGAATTGGCAACAGCCGGTATCCTTCCCTCTGTGAGCCATCGATAAGCTCCCGCTCTCATGACGATGCGGATTATTTTGCGTTTCGCACGGTATCGTATATCCGAGATCACCGGTACCGTTGCCGTTAGGACAGCCTCCTTGTGAAACAAAATGCGGAATAACACGATGGAATGTTTTGCCGTTATAATATCCTTGCTTTACAAGCTTAACAAAATTTTCCACAGTAACCGGTGCTTCTGTCGGATACAATTCAAATCGAATCACAGCGCCGTTTTCCATAACGATAGAACCTAAAATTTTCATAAAATCATCCTCCTATACAAGTAATACCATTTCTTTACTGTTAATAAATCTGATTCTGCGGTTTCTGAATATCTCGTTGCCTAAAATACCGTCCAACGGCATTGTTGCGAAAATATTCGTATCGCCGGTATGCATATAGCGCAAATGAATATGCGCCTTATACAAATAGAAATCCATCTCTTTAATCAGTTGGATATTCATATCTTCAATACCATGTACTCCGTAACCGTACATTTCAACATTCTGACTCAGCTCATAGCCTAACGATTCCATCTTTTCCTTATTCACCCAGCCGCAGCGTGCGCCGGTATCCAAACCCATTTTCAACAGATTTCCTTTGGCATCCTTTACCAACAAAATCGGAAAAATAGCTCTGACCATATTCGGATGTGCAAAGGAATAACGGTTTTCCAATACTTTCCATACTTTTGCGACATCATCGATTTCAAAATCAAGCTGTGACAGAATATCCCAACCGATAATTCCGTCAAACAGATAAAAGCCGGGTTTGGTCGGTGAAATTCTCGGGGGATGCAATGTGATCACCGGAAATTGATACAGCGTCAGCGAACCGATCTGAATATCCTCTAAAATATATGCGGTCAGCGTTTTTTTGGTGCCGCCGATTGAACCGATCGATAATCCCGGACCAATTCTATCAGCATTGATTTTTTCCAAAATTTCTTGACGCACTCCGGATATTTGAGCCCCGCTGTCAAGCACAAAGCGATACTTCTCACCTGCGATTGTGACCGGCACCGTATACAAGCCGGTAAGACTGCGCTTCATCGGTAATTGGAACGATTTTGATTCCATTTGATAAAGAATACGGTCGGAATTAAAATGCAAATCGCGGTAAATACGATCTTGTGTATATTCAGATAACAAATCAGCGATCTGCGCTCTTGTTTCCGTAATCGCTTCGCTGCACAATATCGTTTCTTTTGTAGTTGTTGTTTTACAATGACGAATCAACATTCTATCACCTCAGGCTTTTATTATACCATATCCGATGCTTTTCTGTTATAATAGTTTACATAAAAAATGATAAGGAAAGGATACCCTATGAAAACAAATGAAGCAAAACTCGTGATGCAAAGTATGCAGGGAGCCGTTCATCATCCTACTGCGAGCGGTGACGGCTATTGGGTCGGCTTTGACGGAAAAGGACGAATACCGATGGGAGTCGGCGGCATTACCTACAATTTCAAACTCGGAGACAACTGTATGGAGCTTGTCGGAGATCATATTGAACCGGGCGTATCGATAAAAAACAGCGACGCTAAAGAAAATTGTGCACTGATGGCATTTTCCTGTATCGGAAATGAAGCGACGATTATCAGCGGTGATGCCAAAGGCTGCAAAGGGTTTGTCAGCGGCAAGCACGGCGGAATCAACCATGTGATAGCCTACTTTGACGCCGATGTATTGGAAAAGCTGAACATCAATGATCGCATTGCGATCAAAGCGTGCGGTCAAGGCTTAAAACTGCTTGATTACCCCGATATTACGGTGATGAATATCGATCCTGCGCTGTTCCAAAAGCTGAATATCATTGAAAATGACGATCAAAGCTTAACTGTAGGCGTTACACATATCATACCGGCTCATCTGATGGGCAGCGGTCTCGGTGAAACCACTTTAATGAGCGGTGATTACGATATTATGACTCAGGATCCCCAAAGCAATTTGAAATATCATTTGGATACATTACGCTTCGGCGATCTTGTCTATATCGAAAATCACGACTGTACCAACGGTGCACATTATCGAAGTGACAGTGGCAGTGTCGGCGTTATCGTTCACAGCGATTCGTATACAAGCGGCCACGGTCCCGGAGTTTGCATCATTTTAACAAGTCGTAACGCAAAGCTGAAACCGAGCATTGATCCGCACGCAAATCTAGCCGATATATTACTACACAAATAAATGATAAGCAGCAGAATCCTTTCACGGTTGAATTCTGCTGCTTTTATTATTATAATTCGTTGATTAAAGTTAAGATACTCTTAATTGACATTAAACGATCATCAACCTCTTTGGCACGATGATGCTTCAAAATATCGATTGCCGTATTCTGCATTGCCGGGAATGCACTTCTGGTCAACTGATTTGCATAAATGACAATATTGATACCGTGCTGAGCCAATTCTTCCTCGGTTACGGTATTAAACGAAGTCGGTACGACAATAATAGGTGTTGTTTGATCACTCTTGCGGAATTCATCACAGAACGCAAAGATTTCTGCCGGATCCTTTTTACGAGAATGGATCATAATACCGTCCGCACCCGCTTTCACATAAGCAAATGCACGATCTAATGCATCCTGCATGCCCTTTTCCAAAATCAGACTTTCAATACGGGCAATAATCATAAAATCATCGCTCAACTGTACATTTTTACCGGCTGAAATTTTAGCACAGAAGTTTTCAATCGTATCCTGAGTCTGTGCGACCTCGGTACCGAACAGGGAATTTTTCTTTAATCCGGTTTTATCCTCAATAATAATCGCAGAAACTCCCATACGCTCTAAGGTTCTGACATTATATACAAAATGCTCGATCAAACCGCCGGTATCACCGTCCAATATAATCGGTTTTGTGGAAACATCCATCACATCATCAATCGTTCTGATTCTGCTTGACATATCTACAAGTTCAATATCCGGCTTACCCTTTGCGGTTGAATCACAAAGACTGCTGATCCACATGGCATCAAACTGATCCAATTCGCCTTCATGTTCCACAATCGTCTTTTCCGCAATTAATGCAGTAATGCCGCTGTGAACCTCTAACGCTTTAACGATCGGGCGCAGCTGCAGCAGCTGCTTTAAACGCTTGCGGCGAAATTCCGGCATACTCAGCTGTTCACGCATTTTATTATCAATCCGCTTAACACTTTCACTTCTTGTGTAGGGCACTTCAATTAATGTACCGCCCCATTCCTTTAAAATCGCTATCACTTCTTCGCGTACTGATTTTTGTTCATTGTCTTTCCAATTGTCTCCGTGTACAACATAATCAGGACGATATTTTAACAGATTTTCTCGATAAGAAACGCTCTTTTGATCCACAACTTCATCAATTTCCTCAATATTCATAAACAGCTGCTTGCGCTCTTCAAAGCTTAAAGTCGGAAAACGGTCAAACTTTACCATTGCCTCATCACTCATTACGCCGGCAATCAGCTTCCCGTATTTCTTTGCTTCCTTAATAATATTCATATGTCCTTCATGCAGGACATCGGTTGTAAAGCATGTATAAACTGTTTTCATCTTATTCTCCTTTAACGGCAGCCATAAAGGACTGCTTATTCATAACGGCACTTTCTTTCGGACGACCGAGATCCTCGCGTGCGCCCAATGCGACTTTTACCTCAATCAAAATCGGTCCGGTTAATTCACGTGCCTTTGCCAGTGCATCGCTCAATTCATCTGCATTTTCAACGCAATACACATGCGCATAGCCAAGTACCTTGCCCACTTCGGCAAATGAAGTGTTTTGACAGTTTGTCGGCATACCTCCTACGGATTCATGTGCATTGTTATTTAAGATAATATGGCATAAATTAGGACTTTGCATATCGGCGATAAATGCCATGGAGCCCATATGCATCAGTGCCGCTCCGTCTCCGTCAACACAGAAAACGCGGCGATTTGTATTCACAGCCGCAACACCCTGTGCGATCATGGAAGCATGTCCCATAGAACCGACAGTGAGGAACAACTGCTTATGCTCACCATACAGCGCATCGCTTTGTTCATATGCCTCGCGACTGATTTTACCGGTAGTTGTAATATATAAATCACTCGGTTGTTTCTGCTTCAAAATTGTTTGAATCGCATCCTCACGCTTAAAACTGAAGCTGTTGTCCTGATTAAATTTCTCATCATTATGCAAAGAGCCCTTTTTAATTACAAACGCAAACTGCTTTTTCTCCTGCAGCTTAGCTTGTGCTTTTTTCAACAGCTCTCCGTATGTTTTTTCATCAGTATCAGAATCAATGATTGCATATTCGATTTCCAATAACTCAAGCAGCGGGCAAGTAATCTCACCCTGAAAAATATGTTGCGGTTCATCCTTTTGATTAGGCTCTCCGCGATATCCGATCAAAAACAGCATGGGAATTTCATAAACCTTTTGATGAATTAAACTCGCAATCGGATTCAAGGCATTCCCCATACCGCTGTTTTGCATATACACGCAGCTGATTTGTTCATTACCTAAATAATATCCGGCAGCCAGTGCAACAGCAGCTCCTTCATTTACCGGCACTCGATGATGCGCATTAGTTTCATGCAGATTCAAATAATCGCATAATGGTTTTAATACCGAATCTGGTACTCCGATAAAACGCTGAATATTCAGTTGATGAATTCCGTCAATAAAATTTTTAATCTCCATTTATCTCACCTCATGAAAATAAGCTTCCAGCAATGTAATAAAACGATCTACATCCTCATCGCTGATTTCACCGATATTACCGATACGAAACGCATCATACTGCGGCAATTTACCGCTGTATAACAAATAGCCGTTCGCTTTAAAGTAATCATAAAAATCATTGAAAGAAAAGTCTTCCTTACACAGATAAGTCGTTATTACCGGAGACTGATCGCTGTAAAGCACCAAGGTTTCAAATCCTTGCTTAAGCATCGCTTCGCGAATGCGCTTTTGAATCATCACATAGCGCTTATGTCTTGCGTTAATCCCACCGCTTCGCTGCAGTTCTGTAATCGCCTGATTTAAAGCGCGTAATACATGCGTCGGTGATGTAAATCGAAATGAGCCGTTTCCTTGTTCCATTGTCTTGTATTGTGCATATAAATCCAAGGACAGTGACGGACAGATTCCCTCACATTGTTCTAAATGAGTACGTTTGGCATAAACAATCGCCAATCCCGGTACTCCGTGCAGACACTTATTTGCACTCGTAATCAAATAATCTGTCTCTAATTCCTTCAATGACATCGGCAGACTTGCAAAACTGCTCATCGCATCAACAATACTGATTTTATGATAACGGTGAATCAGCTTTTGAATCGCTTGAATATCATTCAGCACTCCGGCTGTTGTTTCACTGTGGATATATGCGACATGTGTAATATCCTCACGCGCAATCTGCGCTTCCAGTTCATTTAACGGCAGTTGATGAATCATCGAATATTTCACAATCTCATACGGAACCCTTGCTTGTTTACATATTTGTTCCATTCGCTCACCGTATGCTCCGTTGGATAAAATCAAAACCTTTTCATTCTGTTTAACGACACTTGTTAAAACGCTCTCCACCCCATAGGTACCTGAGCCTTGTAATAAAACAGTCGTATAGATGCTTTCATCACCGTCAGCCAATGTCAGCAAAGTATGACGCACATCCTGTACTAATTCCTGATATTCTGTATCTCTTGTTCCCATATCCGCCAACATTGCCTGCTTTACGCTCGCGCTGGTTGTCAGCGGTCCCGGTGTTAATAAAACCTTTTGTGTATTCATCTGATCCTCCTCATCTTTCAATGAACAAGCTGCTTCATTATACTTCGTTCTTAATGTTCATTAGTTTATATTTTATCACTCATTATGAACAATTACAATGATATTTTATGCATTAGACGTCCATAAACAGAAATAATTATGATCGAAACATACAAAAACGTGTTGATTTGCTCACCTTCATAGACAGTAAAATACGGTACATCCTAATACTATACCACTCTTTCTGCATATTATGAATCCCCTACAGCTGAATTTAATAGAAAAGTAATTTTATAAGAAACATAAATTATCGTTAGAAAATAACGATATTCGTATAAAAACAGTTTCTTTTTTTACTGAAATTTGATATAATTCACATGATAGGGGGATGGAAAAGAGGAATAAAAGTGAAAGATAAGACCCAGGTAATAGGCTGGATCATTCTTTTTCTGATAGCTTCCGGATTTATCGGCTTCGGCGGAGCTTGGATTCTTGACGGAAAAACACCGTTATCCTATCCGATATGCGCTGTTACATTAACGATCTGCAGCTTTCTTTGCTCACTTCTGATTTTTCGTTTGATAATGAAAAGAGCGCAGAAGCAAGCATTATGGGCAATGTTAAAACGCGGCTGCTTTCATGAGGTAGATCGTCAGATCGATGAAAACAGCAAAGCAATGAAGTATCTGTGGGAACTAAAGATGCTCGCATGTTTCCACAGCGGCAATCGATCGGGATTTGAACATCTGTATAACAGCTATATGAATGAAATCAATGAATGTAAAACGCTGGGCAGTTATATGCTTTGTGTCTTACATGAATTAATCGATGCAATGTCCCATGATAAACCTCCGGCAGTATTTTTAAAGAATGATACAAAAAAGCGTTCTTATATCAAGCAGCGTGACTATCAGTTGTATTATCAAATACAAACCGGTATTCAGGAGTATTACGGCTCGCAAAAACAGCTGATGAAAATCTATTTTGAGAAATTTCTGATTCAAACCGATGTATTGTCAAAACCGCTAGGCTTTTATCTATACTATTTAATGACGGCGGTTATGGTGGAAAGTGATCATCCGCAATGGGAAGACTACTACCGCAAAACCCAGCAGTATGTATTTGATCAGGAAAGCCTTGGATATATGGAAAAATTGAAAACAAAGATCTATGGGATACAGAAAGGAACGGGAACATTACAGCTTATGAACAGAGATATGAATCGAACAAGAAGAAATAATCCGTTATATGAAGAAAATCAACAGTCCTTAAACCGCTCATTCAATTATCAGCAGCCTGCGTTCAGAAGAGAGCGCACGCAAAAAAATTCAGATCCTCGTCATAGTGCCAATGTACAAAAGGAATTTGATGAGATGAACAGTGAATTGAATGAAAACAATACTTTCTCTTTATATGAAGATGATGAGATGGATTTATTGAATCAAAAGCGTAAAGGAGCTGTAAATGAAAGTACGCAGATGATGGCGCAAGAGGATTTAGACGATGATTTAGATCCGACTTGGTTTGCACGTAAAGGCATGGAACCGACAGCACAAACGCAATCATTTGCGCAGCCGACACCTTCGATCAGCGAACCGGCAAGAAACTATCAGAAACAGCAGCCGATCAACCAAACTGCCGAAGCGCAAGGCTTTGCATACCAAGATGACCGTGCTGCCTTTATGCAGGATTTCCGCAATCATCAAAATACGCCGGCTTTTGTCGATCAACGCTCACAACAGGCAATGAATCAAGAGCGTGTTCATCAGCAAAGAAATATTGCAAATGAACAGCAAGTGCTTTATCCTAATCAGGCACAGACACCCCAGCTTAATCAGCAGCCTGCATATATGCAGCAAATGAATCAGCGTCGCAATCAGATGGATGAGGAAATTGTACAAGAACCGTATCAAGCTTATCCTTCTGAAAATACGCAGCAAATAAATCGTAAACAAGCAATGCGTACACCTTCAATGCCTGAAGAAGAAATGCCGAAGAAACAGCTGCGCAAAGCAAAAGGAAAAAAGCAGAAACGCAAACAAGATCCGTTTGATTTCCAAGAGGAAGTACAGCCTGCAAAGCGAGTACAAAAGCAACCGTCAAAACTAAGACCATACAGTACTTATGTGCATCAAAATGTGATTGTCTTTTTTATCAGTCTGCTTGATGCAGTGCTTGTGTCAGTAGCGACAGCTTCAATCGTATATACAAACTTCTTTAAGCGCTACACTTCCGTAAATGCGGAAATTGTTACGGACATCATTATTAAATCCTTGATCATATCGGCTCTTGCGGCTTACTTAACCGCATCCGTTCATACCGGTTATACGATTTTGAAAAAGTCATTACAGAATTGGAAAACGTCGGTAAAAGTATTGCTTTCGCCGCTTTTACTTGTGATCTCATTATTGATCGGCGTAATTGTGGAAATTCCGTATTTCATCTTTGCGAGTATAAAAAAAGGCAGAGAAAAAGCTTAATAAAGCGACTGTTCCGATTGCGGAACAGTTTTTTTATTGTATATAAATAGAAAAAAGAAATACCGAGGCACTGTCTCGATATTGTTCTGTATTATGATAAATTTATTTTTTTACTTTATAAAAGCTGCGGTTTTCCATTGAAAAGATACGCGCCGTAAATTCTCCGTCCTTTGTGCGATCCAATGCTTTCTGAAGTGCATTCATTCGTGCATCTAAATTATCAATCATATTTAATACTTCCGCCTCAGGCAACATCGGTAAAACCGGAGAACCGTATTCATATTCACCATGGTGAGAAAGAACCATGTGGCGTAATAAAACTGCCGTCTCATTCGGAATATCGAGCTGATCAGCGATTTTCGCAAGCTCTGCCTGCATAATCGAGATATGTCCCAACAGCTTTCCTTCAATCGTATATTCGGTTGCGATAGGACCGCTCAATTCGATCAGCTTTCCGATGTCATGCAGGAACACACCGGCGATCAATAAATCCTGATCCAAGAACGGATACAGTACGCATGCTTGCTTTGCCAACTCCATCATACCAAGCACATGTGCCGCCAAACCGCCCGCAAAATCATGATGATTCTTTGCGGCAGCCGGATAATCATAGAAATCTCGCTCATGTTGAAGATGAACAGCTTCACACAATCTCTTAATATCCTGATTTTGAATCGATGAAATATAAAGCTGAATGCGCTCCTTCATCTGCGCTTTATCCACCGGAGCGCTGCGTACATAATCGCGTACATCATGCGGATTTTCACTGTCATCCTGAATTTGCAGAACACGCAGCTGAAGCTGATCCTTGTAGTTGATCACATCGCCCTTGAGTTTGACATACATACCGCTTTTATATAAGTGTAGTTCTTCTTCACTCACACTCCAGTATTTCGCTTCCATTGTCCCCGTCTTATCCTGAATGACAAAATTCAAATACGGTGCGCCCTTATTGGTAATGCCGCGGCTTACGTCGTTTAATAAAACCTCTAACCACAAACGCTCACCGTCACAAAGTTCATTAATCCATTTCTTCATTCTGCCACTCCATTTCATCTATTAAGGACAATACATCGCTGCTTTTAAAACCCTTTTGAATACAAGTGCGAACCACTCGATTACGCAGCTCATTGCCTTGATACTTTCTTTGATTGGTGCGAATTGCCTTTTTCATCGCTTTTCGAAGCGCACTTTGATCATCCTCTTCCTCAAAGTTTAAGGATTCACTCGCATGATATGCCACATTACTTTCAAATCCCTGTCTTACAAGCTTTTGCGCTATCACCTTGCGCTTCATGCTTAATGATTTATCCTTCACGGTTGATTTCAGCTTTTCTGCCAATTTCACTGCCTTGACACGCTCTTCTGCTTCATCATATTGCGCCAATGCATTTGCCACATCCTCATGGGCGATTCCTTTCTCCACCAAAGATTGAATAATCTTGCCTTTGCTTTGAAGCGAATACTGCATTTTATCGATCTTATTCATCATATACTGATAATCATTCAAATATCCCTTTTGAATCAAATCATTTATAATCTGATCGATTTCCTTATCCTCAATCAGTTTCTGATTTTTTAAATAAAGACGCATTTCTTTGGTCGTATAATCACGCATACTCAACTTGCGGATACATAGACGATGTGCATGAAGCAGGCGTTCTTTGTGCTGAAGCTCGTTCACCGTATTGCGATCCAACAGCGTATGCTTCTGTATTTTTAAAGTAAAATAATCATCCAGTGAAATGGTGATTTTTATCGGCTCGTCCTCTTTATCATTGATGACATAAATACGCATAAAATCATCGGCGGATTTAATCTTAATTACTTCATAAGAATCCTCAAAATCCTCGATTGCCTGATAATAGACACTCATCACTTTTGTATAGAACATATTGCCGTCATACGGCTTCACCTTAGCACGTGCATTTACACATAAAGCATCGCGTTGTTCCGGTGTTAAAGCAAAAAATGTTTCTACCTTTTGCGCAAATGCTTGTGCAGTTTCAAACAAATAACCGCTGTCTCCCTCAATCACAAGATCGGTAAGGACATCGTCGGGACGTGCAAATACCGGTAAGTTTGAAGCGAGTGCTTCAATATAAGTCATACCCTGTGTTTCGGTCAAAGAAGCTGATACAAAAGCATCTGCCAAAGCATAATAATACGGAACCTCCGTGCGCGGTTTCGGACCGGTAAAAATGACTTTATCACTGATCCCATATTGTTCAGTAAGCCGCTTTAATTCATCCAACTGCGGACCGCCGCCGACAATCATCAATTTTACATGAGGATCGCTGATATAACGAAATCCCTCAATCGGCAATTCAATACTTTTTTCCTTGGCAATTCTGCCGACAAAGATAATTACTTGATCATCTTCTTTCAAACCGTATTCATCTCTGAGCTTTAATACCTGTTCCTGATCGATTTGATTTTGATCAAACTGATCAAGCTCTAATCCCGTCGGAATGACATAGATCGGGGTTTTTACTCCGTATTTCACAAGTGTTTCTTTCGTTTTTTCACTCGGGGCAATTACCGCATGTACATTATCTGACAACATGCGGGAAAACGTCGTCACAAACTTTTTGCTTAATAATTCTACCTCATCAATCGCAAAGCGGTTGATATAATGCGTATAGTCCTCATACATGGTATGATAAGTAGAAACTACCGGAATGTTTAAATATTTGGCAACGATGCGTCCGAACATCCCGACGCCGAATTCGGTATGTACATGAATCACATCTAAATTCATTTTTCTGATTTCATCACGCGCACTGAAATGATAAGGTGTTGTCAGCTTATAGCCGTACAGCCATTTTAATTCCAAGCCGGGCAGACGCAGTACATTGCCCTCTCGCTGCGTTGTTAAAAAAGCCTTGTGATTTGTAATAACAAACACCTCGTGCCCGCGCTTCTCCAATTCCTTCTGCAGCGTCACAATAGATGATACAACACCGTTGATATCCGGTGTATAGGTATCCGAAAAAAGTCCTATCCGCATCCTGCATCCCTCCTTATTCATCCATCAAATGAACAGTTTCTGCTTGTATATATTTTTGTTTATCATATTTTCTTTTTGCATAAACAAAGATCAAACCGCCGACAACCATCACAAAATGATAGGTTGAAAAACGCCACAAGATCATCACACTTTTTGCCAGTGTCGAATCGATAATGCCGGAGAAAATAGCGACAAATGCCCATTCGGTTCCGCCGCTTGCGCCCGGTATCGGAATAAACGTATTGGCCATTGTCACAAAACTTGACATAGCAATTACCGTTGCCAACAAAGAAAGCGGCAGCGGCTGTCCGATTGCCAAACAAACAACATACGGTAATGAATATAGCATAGTTAAGCGCAAAACATTGATGAATACTGTCTTAATGATCAAACGCTTATCCTTCTTCAGTCGCTTAATCTCACAAGTAAATGCTTCAATTTGAACGGTCCATGCATGAAGTGTTGCTTCACGATTTTTAATAATGTGCAGCTTACATAATAAAATCACGCCCCACTGACTCAGCTTCACAAAAGCCTTGGGAAACAGTGCCATCGTCCAAAGTGCGCCGATAACACAGAAATTTACAAGATAGCCGAAGAACACTAACAGAAAAAAGGCATTTTTTTCATAAACATCTGCGAATACCAACGCAAATAGGATTGTCACATAAATCATCATGGTTGTTTGATAAACAATGAAATCCGCCCATAACAAACTTGCCGCATCACTAACTTTAATTCCCTGTTTTTTCATGATGTATACTTGTCCGAATTGTCCCCCGGTGGCGCTTGGCGTAATACCGCTGAAAAACGTACCGATAAAAGCATTTTCAAGCGCTTCGATATTATTGTAATCTTTCTTATACTTTTTTCCGAATGTCTTATAAATCCATGCAATAATACAGTTATATAATAATCCCCAACAAAGGATGATTACTAACCAATACCACGGCACACCGATTAATTGATTCACAATATTTCGATAATCATCTTTTAACGAAAACCATAACACAATGATTGTAAAACCGATAATCAGCAGGAAATTCAAGACATATCGTTTTGAATCTGTTTTCATATTTTCACCTACTAGTTATACTGTAATCATCAGCGTTGTTTTCTTATTCTGCGCTTTTGGCGCTTCTTTTCCTTTTGAAGATGCTCTTCATGTACTTTGGTATAAAAATCAATCCAGATTTGTAATACATTTTCTTTTGAATAATATTCACTGATTTCCTGCGACATATGCGCTCCCAGCTGATATTGTTCAGGATTTTCTTGATAAGCTCGAATCCGCTGTACAAACTCCTCATTGGTATGCCCTTTTGCGTACTTATGAAATAAAATATCCTCATAAAGCTCTAAATCACGCAATACCAGCGGTTTATGAAGATTGACAGCTTCTAAGATTGACATCGGAAATAATTCATTATAGGACGGCATAAATAAAAGATCGGCAATATTATAAATATCATTCATTTTTTCTCGCGGAATAATTCCTAAAAATTTAACATTTTTCGGGGGATGATCAACGATTTTCTTTAATTCCTCATATCCGTCAGTGATCCTTCCGAAAGAAAAGCCGCCGCTCCATACAAATGTGATGTCCGGCATCTGCTTTGCCACCTCTATAAAATCAAGTACACCCTTGCGTGTCTGTACTTGTCCGACACCGATTACGACAAAGGCATCTTCATCAATCCCGTATTCCTTTTTTAATGCCTTAACGGTTTCATCATCTTTGCGATAGAAATCATCTTTAGACACATAATTCGGTATATAAACCATCTTTTCTCTTTTGATTCCGTATTGTGCCAAGGCATCCATAAAAATCGGATTTACAACAATTAAATAATCAGCGCTTTTATATAATTCAATTACATATTTTTTAAATATTTTAAAAATAACCTTCGGCAGTTCAATACTGCCGTCCAGTGTATCCGGCAAGAAATGCACATAGCAGACATTCGCAGCCTTGCTTGCTTTCAACTTTAAATAATTTTGCGGATCTACCGTATGAATATGTTGAATATCACAATCGGAAGAACCGTTGATCGTGACATCAAACAAATCTTTCGCACCTTCCTTGATTAAATTCACTTGTTCTAAATAGGCGCTTCCTACTCCCTGACCGTCTACTTTATCGGCACTTGACAGCATATTAATACGTATTTTATCCATCACAGCGCCTCCTTCCTAGCTTATTTCAATTAATGCGCTTTAAACAGCACGCATGCAGATTTTTACAAGTTATATTATATCATATTGACCGGTTGATTGCGATAGCTTTCATTTTTGTGATATAGAATTTGACTTGCCTCATAGAACTTAATTCTTCATTATGAAATATCGCCGACATCAGACGAAAAAGAAAAAGCACATATCCGTGACGATATGCGCCCTTGATTAATACTTAAATTCTTCACGAAATAATTCATCAATGGATTTTTTTGTCTTCGAGCGAATTTCTTCCACATTATCATCTAATACAATGGCTCCGTCTTTAATAAACAAAACAGAATCAAATATGCGTTCAATATCGGCTATTAAATGCGTAGCGATTAAAATTGTTTGATCCTCTCGATAATTATTTAAAATTGTGTCTAAAATCACTTCACGAGCAGCCGGATCGACACCGCCGATCAGTTCATCCAAAACAATGAGCTTTGCATGACGTGACATGACTAACGCTAATTGAAACTTTTCTTTTGTGCCTTTAGACATGGTCTTTATTCGCATGTTCTCATCAATTTGGAAACGCTGCATAATCTCCAAGCAGCGCAGATAATCAAAGTCATGATAAAGATCGGCAAATATTGATAAGACATCTTTTACTCTCATCCAATCAGCGAAATACGGCTCATCAGGTAAAAAGGAAACTGTTTCTTTTGTCTTTACACCGATCGGCTGTCCGTTGATCCTTACCTTTCCTTCATAGCCGGTAATTAAGCCGGTTAAAATTTTAATCAGCGTAGTTTTGCCGCTGCCGTTAGGACCGAGCAAACCTATAATAGAGCCGCCCTTACAGGTAAAACTGACATCCTTCAGCACTTGTTTATTGCCGAAGCTTTTATTTAGACCTGTTACACTTACAATCGTATCACTCATTTTTCCAACCTCTCCTTCATTTGTTTCAGGATTTCTTCCTTACTGAATTTCAACTCCGTCAGCTGCTTCACACACGCATCGATCAATTCATCGGCATATGCACTTTTCAATTGCTTCAGCATATCCTGATCCTTTGTAATAAAGCGCCCGCTGGTGCGTTCACTGTAAAGCAGTCCTTCTCTTTCCAATTCACTTAATGAGCGCTGTACGGTATTGGGATTGACCCCGTAGCTGACCGCTAATTCACGCACACTTGCGACCTTTTCACCGCCTTGATAAACACCGCTGATCACCTGTTTCTTAAAATCATCCATTATTTGCAGATAAATCGGAACATTCGCATCAAATACCATGATGATCCACCTCACTGTGTTTCATAGATCTGTCTTTGCTTAACGGATACAAAACTTTGATAAAGATTCCCAACAAAATCGTTAATAACAATAAAATCAACCAATTCAAGTGCAGCTCAAAGATACAGAACCAGACCATAAAGCTGTACCAGAATACTCCGAGCATCACGATGCTTTGTATCATTTTTTTCGTATTCATTATTCCACTTCCATTTTGTGCTCAATCAAATATACACTTGCGTAATTCCAAAAACCGACCAAAATAATTCCGATAAGAATAAAAATCGGTAACGTCATCGAATAAGATACATTCATCAGCGAAAGCATATCGCTTAAATAGCTGTTGCATATCGATTCTACAATAAAGATAAATAATGCGGCACCGATACCGATAGCTGCTCGATAACGCTGAATATACGTAGTGTGAACAAAGTTAATAACAAAATAAACGATGGAAATAGATTCAATCAATTCCAAAAGAGTCCAAACAAGACCTAAAATCAGTTCTGTATGATTAGGTATATGTTGCCAAACATAGACTAACGCATCAATGACATCGCTGAGAACATTTACACCGGATAATATCATCATAATCCAAACCGTTGCCATAGTAACAGCGAAGGTCAAGAAAATCCATAACAATGCGAACAAAACCTTTACCGTCTGTATCTGCCAAGTCGAAACCGGCAATGTATGCGTTAAATAAGACTGGCGGCCGTACATCGTTTTCATATAATTGCGGAAGATAAATACAATCGTAATAATATTCACCGCAAAGATTCCTGCCGTATAAATGATAATCGTTAAATTAATCAAAAATTCAACGAGTCCCGGTAAATTCACATCAGGTAAAGAACTCATCCCGATCAATACCGAGCAGATTAACAGAATTGCGTAAAACATGCCATACATGCGATAACTGCTTTTCCATTCAAATTTGCATAATTTCCAAAACATACTCTCTCTCCTTTGTATCACTGTATTAAGTATCTAATACAATAATACACTTATTAACAATCCTTGTCAATTCTCTTTCAATAAAAAAAGCAGTAATCATCGTGATTTGCACAAATCATAGCTGCTTCCGATCATTTTAACGCTTTGTTTGTTCAAGGTAACTGATTAACGGCTGTAAATATTGCTTGTCGCACCAGTCTTTACTCTGTCCCCGCGCTTCCATCAATGCCTTCATCCATGGCTCATAAGTATCAGGATCCTTCTTCGCGATCACCTTTTGAAGCATACGGCACAGTTTTCGATCCACCAACGTCATTTTCCTTTCATCCCATGCCCCGCGACCATAGAATATCCGGATATCCTTACGTAAATCTTTTTCGTTAGTTTGCTTTAGCTGCGCAAAAGCCTGCGGATCATACGGTGAAGCACCGACACAGAAAACAGCGATACGCTGATCTGTCAGCTCACTTGCATGTTTTTTCAGAAAGCTGATTCCTTTAATACCCGAAGCATAAATACCTCCGCATAACACAACAGTCTCGTAGTTTTGAAGCTCTGAGACCTTGACCGATTTCAAATCTCGGCAGTCGTAAGCTAAGGCTTCTTGAAGCCATTCGGCATATTTTTTAGCTGAACCGTATTTGGATCGATAACAAATAATCCCCTTTTTCATAGCAATTCCTCACCTTTCTTACTCAATGCTTGTTGAAAGAATGCCTGATACGCGGATTTCTGTTGTTCATAAATTTCATCAGCCGCAATCCCCGGTGTGGTAACAGCGAAAATTGTTCCCAGACCGATCGTATAAATCAACATATGCAAGTGAAGCTGCTTGGCAGTTTCCAAGTCAAGTTGACATGCCTTCGCAATGACATGTGCCGTCTTAGGCGATGTCTCTTTTTCATAAAGATCCTGTAATGTGGAAATATGCTTTCTTTCATGTAAAATAAAGATCTTATACAAATGGGGTTCATCCTTGGCTAACTGTATATATGCCTGCCCGCTGCTTTGAAACAGATTCTGCGGATCAATATGTTGCTTCATATACTCCCCGATAAATTCTTTTACTTTCCATACAACTGCTTGCCGCAGTCCTTCCATATTTTCACAATAGCTGTAAATCGGCTGTACCGAACAATGAAGCTTATTCGCAATCGTTTTTACCATGACATGTTCCATACCGCTCTCTCGTGCGGTATCAAACGCAGCCGTAACGATCATTTCCTTTGTAATGCGCTGTTTCGGCATAATTCCTCCTTATATATAAATCATTTATATAAATAGATTATATAAAGAAATTTATCGCAAGTCAAGATAAAAAAACAGGGATTGCTCCCTGTCATAATACTATACACTTGTTGAACGATAGCGATGCAGAAATTCCTTTGTACGCGCTTGTTTCGGCTTCTCAAACAGCTCCTGCGGTGTTCCTTCTTCCGCAATGACACCTTGATCCATAAAGATCACACGTGAAGAAACTTCTTTGGCAAATGCCATTTCATGAGTTACCACAATCATCGTCAAGCCTTCAGAAGCTAACTGCTTCATAACATCCAAGATACCGCCGACCATTTCCGGATCGAGCGCACTCGTCGGTTCATCAAATAACAGCACCTCCGGATCCATACACAATGCACGGGCAATCGCAACACGCTGCTTTTGACCGCCGGAAAGTTGCATACTGCCTGCATGTGCAAACTCTTTCATACCGACCTTTTCCAAATAGTACATCGCTTTTTCTTCCGCTTCCTGCTTGCTGCGCTTCAATACCTTCATCTGTCCGATCATGCAGTTTTCCAAAACATTTTTGTTGTTAAACAAATTAAAGCTTTGGAAGACCATACCTACATGAGTACGATGCTCATTGATATTAATACCGTTCTTTAAAATATCCTGATCATGATATAGAATTTCACCGCCGTCAGGCATTTCTAACAGATTGATACACCGAAGCAGCGTTGATTTTCCGCTGCCGCTGGAACCGATAATTGTGATTACTTCACCTTGCTCTACATGAAAATCAATATTTTTCAACACTTCTAATTGTCCGAAGCTTTTGTGCAGATGATGAATCTTAATAATATTTGCCATGCCGCTCACCCCTTCATTACGCTTGAATTCGGCGTAGTTACAGAACTGGGATAGCTTGATTTACGATGATTCATTCGCTTCTCAATCAAGCCTAAAATACGTGAAGTGATAAAAGTTAAGATCAAATACAGAATTCCGACAATCAGAAACGGTTCTGCATAAGAGAAAATGGATCCTTGTACACTTTTCGCCGCAAAGAACAGTTCGGAAAAGGTAATGCAGTTTAATACACAACTATCCTTAATGTTTACGACAAACTCATTGCCGATAGACGGAAATGAATTTTTAATCGCCTGAGGCAATACGATATAACGCATTGTCTGAAAGTTATTCATACCGATACTGCGAGCCCCTTCCACTTGTCCTTTATCCACAGATTGAATACCCGAACGCATGATTTCAGCCATATACGCGCCGGTATTAATTGAAATAATAACCATCGCAGACGCGAGCGGTGACCATTTAAACACCGGTGCAAAGAACGTATAGTAGAGAAACATCGCCTGCACCATCATCGGTGTACCGCGGAATACTTCTACATAAATACTGGTAATCGCATAAATGATCTTATTAATAATTTTAGCCGATGTCTTTTGATTATGTTCCTGATTAGAAGTGACCGCACGCACACCGCCGATAATTAAACCGATCAGTAAGCCGACGATCGTGCCGACAAAGGCAACCAGCAAGGTTGATTTGATAGCGTTCAAGAACATAACGTGATAACGTGTAAATACATTCCATGTATTCGTTAAGAAGTTTGTACTGTTTGCGGCAATAATAAGATGTAAACCCATTCTTCTCATTCTCCTTTATTTTTATTCTTCAGCAGGCTGACGTTTTGTCGCATCCTCCATCATTGTTGTTCTTGTATTCTCATCCATCTTATCCAATGCTTCCTGAATACTGTTTAATAATTCGGTATTGCCTTTTTTTACAGCGATAGATACAGCAGTATCACTCAAATCAATCTGGAAACCTTTTCCGTCTTCAAATTCAACGACTGCCAATTCAGGATGTGCTGCAGCTGCACCTAAAGCTACCGGTGTCTCGGCAGTTAAAGCATCAACCGTTCCGCTCTTTAGTGCGGCAATCATATACGGATAAGTTTCCAACGGCTGTGCATGATTAACATTAGGAATCTGATCAATTACCGTATCGTACATTGTGTTAAGTTGTCCCTGTACGGTTGCGCCGCTGAAATCATCCAATGTTTTTGCATTTGCATATTTTCCGTCCTTTAAGACGATCATTGCCATTTTAGACTGATAATACGGTGTAGTAAAGTCCGCATTTTCACGGCGATCCTTTGTATCTGTCATACCGGCAATAATTGCATCAATACTACCGCTCTTCAAACTCGGCTCCAAGGAATCCCAATCCATTTTAGCGATCACAAGATCTCTTCCCAATGCATCGGCAATGTTTTTGGCGATCTGCACATCGTATCCGTCACAATATTCACCGGCACCGATTTCTACGTTAAAATCATTGCTTTGCGGATCTGTCCAGTTAAACGGTGCATAGTTACACTCCATACCGACTGTCAGCTTTTCATTTCCGCTGTTTTCTGCATCATTATTGCTGTCATTACCTCCGCATGCTCCTAATAATAATGCTACTGCTAATAAACCAATTACTTTTTTCATTCTCTTTTCCTCTTTTCTAAAACAAAAGTCGTGCTATTCACACGACTGAAATATCATTCTGTGGTGTAATAGCGCCTCTTCACAAGGAAGGAGTGTCACAGGTGTTCCCGTATGACCCCAAGCAGTTATAATGCCTTATCACTGCTTTCGGCGATGACTACCTTTCACTGCTTTCACAGCCTGCCGGCTCCAACAGTTACTCTGATACATCGCTGCCTCTATTCAACTTTTGTATGCATATATGATACTCGTATTAAACTGATATGTCAAGCAAAACTTTTATTTTTTTCAATCAATTCTAATAATTTTTTGACAAAAGCTTGTGAAACAAAAGTGATATTGCCTTTAGTGTAACGAAATTGATTTTGTCCTAAAAATATAATATATAAGGACCAACTATGGGAGGTCATTATGAGAAAGATTGAATTAGGAATGAATGAATTAGAAAAATATGAAGTCATTAAAAAGTTAGTTGATACAAATGGCTATAAGCATCGTGCTGCAAATAAGTTAAATGTGACTTTAAGAACTATAAATAGATTAATCAAAAAATATAAAGAAGGAGGTAAGGCTGGATTTATTCACGGTAATAGAGGTAGAGTCCCTTCTTCTGCTATTTCCTTACGTATGAAAAAACAGATCATTGAAAATTATGAGAATAAATATTATATTCCAACTACAGATAAAGGCATAGAAATATTCATGAAAAACAGAATTTTCTTGGTTAATTTGAGTACTTGTCATACATCAATTATACCAAAAAAATACACCTTTTTCCTTATAGGGTAGTGTGTAAAAATTTGTGTAAACCTTCAAAAGTAGTATGATAAAATATATGA